>WQYU01000087.1 GCA_009781075.1 Paludibacter sp.
AGCCCTACGGGCTAAATATGGTCTGAAATATTATATTTTCTATTGATATTTATCACCTACGGCGAATATAAAATTGAATATCAAGATGTTATAAAATTGCTTATCCAAAACTCAGGTTATTAAGTTAGCGTTTTGCTATAATTCTTGTCTGTGAAATGTGAGAAGTTTCAAAATAATTACAAGATGAACAAATACCGTGAAAGGTGCGGATTTGCTTATTTGTAATTAAGGTATTTTCTCACAACCTCACAGGCGGATAATTAAGTCCGTCTTTTTTATATATCAAAAATTAAAAAAATCCGACGACGGCTCGACCGCCACAATAATAAAAACAGAATCGCAACTGTTCACCGATAATGAAGAAAAAAGCGAAGTGAAAATTGCAAGAACGCTTAATAAAAATTGCTGAAAAGAGCAGAAACTTTCTAAAAAAACGGGCAAACCCTGCGAAGCCACAAGAGCAGGAATTTTATCTAAAAAAATTAAAAAGATGAAAAATAAAAAGATTTTTTATAAAATTATTGCAGTTTTTGCAATTATCTTTATCTTTGCAGCGTGTAATAATGATATAAATATTGATAACTCAGGTCAGTTGGTCACTACCAATTTTATTGATGACAAATCAAATGATTTCGACAAAATAAAAGTTATACAAGATGAAGAAATTATGCTCTTAAAAAAAATTGACCAGCCCACAAGTGTAGAGAATATGGCAAAGGCATATCAAAGTTTAACGGCAGAGGGGGTGAAGTTTAAAACAATAAATGTTAAATCAACGCATTTATATGTTCGTTTTTTGCCCGTTGATAGTATTGGTTACGATACTATTACATCTGACAACGATTTGATTTTGTTTAATTTTCCACTGGATTATGAAACCACCGGCGGTTCGTATTACAAAGACCCTGCTGCAAAAAGCGAGTATGGATGCTACTATGCTGTTGTTCCTGTGCGTTATATTTCTCCAATCAAAGAATTTGAAATTCTGAATGAAATTTATCAACCATTCACATTTGATAATTCTGGCAATGTAAAATTTGATGTTGATGAAAAAGAATATATCACATTATTGACTCGTTCGTTTGAATTGTTAGGGTATGAAGATGCCCAAACTGCATCTACAGAGAATATCAAAACTTTCGAAATAGCGGTTCAAGATGATGTAAAGAATGTATATGTTCCTTTGGAAGGTGTAAGGGTTGTTTGTCAAAGTTTATTTCTCAATTATTCAATACCTGCAGTAACCAATTTGCAGGGAAAAGCCACTTTCCCGTTTCCCTCATTTCCATTTTTTAGCAAATATTTTAAATTTATAGTACAATGGACAGGTACGGATTGGGATATCCAAAGCAATGGTTTTTTTCTCAATTCCGTGGCGACTTATACCACGCCATATACAGCAAACAGCGTTTCTCTCGAAATAGATAGGGGTGGCATGCAATCTGTATATGCACATGTACATAGGGGTTGCTATGATTATTGGAATAATACTGTTGGCTTGCAACAACCCTATTCTTCGAACGAATTTATATCCGGTTTTTTTATAAAGACTGGTAGAAAACTTCCCATAGTTGTCCTTGATCTGGCAGGACGGGACTTTACTACCATTAATACAAACAAACCGGATGTGAAAATTTACAGATATGACACTTATAATAATGAGAAAAGCAGTGCTTCCCTGTATCTTACTGTTATTCATGAACTTGCACATGTTTCGCATCTGAGGTTGATTAAAAAAGCAGGAATGCTATCATACGAAGAAATTAATAGTATAGACTCAAAAATTTCCGAATCGTGGGCTGTAGGAGTTGCCTATCGTTTATCTACTATAAAATATACAGATGCGGAAATACCTCACGGAAACTGGCAACAGTTTACTTATCAGGATTTTGGCTTTGGATATGGAGAAAAGAAATACACTCCTGTTGTAATTGATATGATGGATACTTACGACCAGCGCGAGCAGGGGAGCAATTTTCCGCGCGACAGAGTATCCGGCTATACCATAAGTCAAATAGAGCCCACTTTGAAAAATTCATTAACGTGGGAGCAATGGGAAAACAATATTTATTTGCTTTATCCTAATAATACTACAAGGAATCAATTGCATGATTTGTTTTATAATTGGACTGGGTGGGCGTATGGAGGACCTTTATAAATCAGTTATCTATGAGTAGTTTTTGTAAAATATTAGTTGTTTGCATAGTGATATTTTTTGTCTCCTGTGATTTTGATAAAACTCATATAATGGCAGATTATTTTGAAAACAAACTTGATTCAAGGATTGAATTCCGATATTATTCTTTGTCTAAATATGGCGGGCAGTATGTGAAACATAAATTTTCCATTGCATCCGGTAAAAGGAAAAGAGTTGCGTTTTTATATCTTGATGATGCAGGATTTCATTCGGATGATAAATATCTGACTTCCAGATATTACAAGATTGAAGTGTATTGCAAGGGCAAAATGCTTTTTGCAGACAGCGTTGATAAGAAAAGAGAAATACGTTTTATTATATATCCTTATAAATTAGTACCACAATCAATCACAGCGCCTAAATACGGTGTAGGATACTGCGAACATGTTTTTACAATAGATTCTGCATACGTGGCAAGTAGAAGGGATGAAAGGTAAAACATTTTAGGAATCAAAGAATGGCAACGATTTTACCATAATTGTTGATCGTTAAACCAAAAGTTCACATAAATACAGTCTGCAATGGGTCAATCAAATATCATTTTCTTCTCCGGAATATGTCAGATACAAATAATTTGTTTGCGCAGGAAATTCGCCGGCGAGTGTATCAATTTGTTTGACAACAGGAAGGATGCCGCGTTGCTTGCGTATATTTCTGGTTTCAAGCATTTTATTATCCATCTCTTCGGGTTTGCACTTTGTAATCAGGCGCGTAATTTGGAAATCGGAGAAACCGCGCATCTTCACCTTTCGAAATAATTCATCGCTTAAATCATCAAAGTTATTGATTTTTGAAAGTTCTTTTTCCAAATCAATGATATTTTTTAATTTATAAAGAAACCACTTATCAATTTTTGTCAATTCGTGAATTTTCTCCACATCATATCCATTGTGAAATGCCTGCGCTAAAAAGAAAATACGGCGGTCGGTTGGTTCGCAAAGTGATTTTTCCAAATTTTCGGAATAAAAATTTTTATTTGCCACAAAACCATGCATACCCAAGCCTATCATTCTCAATCCTTTTTGAATTGCCTCTTCAAAAGTACGTCCAATCGCCATTATTTCTCCAACCGATTTCATACTGCTGCCCAGCGAGCGCGAAACGCCGTGAAATTTTGTTAAATCCCAGCGCGGAATTTTACAGACAACATAGTCAAGCGCTGGTTCAAAAAATGCCGATGTGGTTTTTGTAATAGAGTTTTTCAGTTCGTGCAAGCCATAACCTATTCCGAGTTTTGCTGCAATAAAAGCAAGCGGATAGCCCGTTGCTTTGGAGGCAAGTGCAGAAGAGCGCGATAGCCGTGCATTAACCTCAATTACTCGGTAATCTTCGGAAAAGGGGTCGAGAGCATACTGCACGTTACATTCGCCTACAATTCCGATGTGACGAATAATTTTAATAGCAATTTCACGTAATTTGTGATATTCTTTGTTAGAAAGTGTTTGCGAAGGAGCAACTACAATACTTTCACCGGTGTGAATACCCAAAGGGTCAAAATTTTCCATATTACAGACAGTGATGCAATTGTCGTATTTATCTCTAACTACCTCATATTCAATTTCTTTCCAACCTTTCAATGATTTTTCGACAAGCACTTGCGGCGAATAGGAAAATGCTTTTTCTACAAGATTTTTCAACTCATAGTCATTGTTAGCAAATCCACTTCCTAAACCGCCGAGAGCATACGCAGCACGTACAATAACAGGATATTCGAGTGCGTTTGCAGCGCGTTCTGCATTTTCTAAATTAGTAACTGCCTCACTGTTAATGTATTTCACATCAATTTGAGAAAGTTTATGATTAAAAATGTCGCGGTCTTCGGTATCAATAATACTTTGGACAGGGGTTCCGAGTACGTTAACATTATATTTTTCGAGAATTTTATTTTTATACAAATCCACACCGCAATTCAACGCAGTTTGCCCACCAAAAGAGAGGAAAATCCCATCCGGTCGTTCTTTTTCAATCACACGCTCTACAAAATCAGGGGTAACAGGTAAGAAATAAACTTTGTCGGCAATACCTTCGGAAGTTTGGACAGTGGCAATATTCGGGTTAATTAACACTGTTTCAATATTTTCCTCCTTTAGCGCCTTCAACGCCTGACTGCCTGAATAGTCAAATTCACCAGCCTCGCCGATTTTTAGTGCGCCGCTACCAAGTAAAAGAACTTTTTTTATGTTAAATTTATTATCCATTAATAATTTACAAATTTAACAATACATAATAATTTATTTAAAAACCATTATTTTAGTTGACCCATGCTGCGAGCCATCTTCATTGACAACCATAACTATATATACTCCGCTATCAACACGTCTGCCAAAAGGATTAAGCAAATTCCAAGTTGCAATGCTGCCATTAGAAAAAGTTTGATAAACCGCATTTCCTGCTGCATCTGTAATTCGTACAAGCGACTTGTCGGTAAGCCCTGTTATTGTTACAACTCCTTGAAAATCAGGTTTTACAGGATTGGGGTATGCCGAAATATCGGAATAATTTTGTGATGTCGGCTCGGCAGCATCGCTTTGATACGAAACCAAGCCTAATGCTGTGCCAAAAAACACTTCACCGGTAACCGGATTAATTGCAATTGTCTGAATATCATTGCTCGGCAACGGACTGTTTTCTGCAGTAAAATGTTGAATTGTTTCCACTCCATTTTCGGAAATCAGATATGCGCCGGAAGTTTCTGTTCCAATCCATTTACGATTTGCACCGTCCACTGCAATTGTTTTTACAGCAATTCCTTCAAGTAAAAAATCGCCCAAACCGGTTGTGTCGTTTCGTGCAATTATAACTTTTGAAGCCAAATAATTAGGGTCAAAAATTGTATTGGTATTATTGAAAAGTAACGGACCCTGACTTGTTCCTATCCAAATTGTTCCCAATTTATCTTGAGCGAAGCAGTAAACTCTTGATAGCAGAACGTTATCTACAGCACCATTTTTAATATAATTAAAATTTGTAAAATATTTTGACCTGTCGTCACTCTGATTACCCGGTGTTCCTCCGTCATCAATAATAAGGATGCTCGGGTCTTGCAATTCCGATAATACCCATTTTTGGTTCGGAAATAAAGCATTAATACCAATATTTCCAGACCATGCAGTATTTCTCGTTTTGGGATAGTTCATTTGTGTCCATGTTCCGTCCTTCTTTCTCATTTTAATTGTAGCATCAACCGAGCAATTGTTTATCATCAAATTACCTTCTTTATCGTAAGAAAGACCATAAAGACGAGTATAATAATAAGGCGACAAAAGGGGAAAAGGCTCAATGATTCCTCCTGTATTTTCATTAATATAACGCTGCACAAATTCATCATCTTGAAATTCGTAGAGTCCGGTTCCAAAGGATGTTACATAAAAATGCCCTACTTTAAGGGGGTCAAAAGCAATTTGCACATAATCCAAAACAAGAGTACCTGTGATTGCCTGTATTTCCTGATTTGGGATTATTTTCCATGAATTATTTTCAAAAATACTAATATCGGCAGGCATACAATATTGCACATAATCGCGTCCTCCGTGCAATACATACAGTTTTTGACCATTGAACGATAAATTCCAAATTGAATTGTGTGCAGGTCCGTTGGGTAAAAACAGCGATGCAGTTTGTTCTCCAACGCGTTGGACTGCAATTCCTTTTTTCCCTGCTGCAAACCAATCGTAGTTTCCGGCATGTAGATAATCATAAATCAAATCATTATTTTGCAAATTAACACTGTAAAAGTTATCCAAATTTCCTTCAAAATAGCCTGCTTGAGTATCCGAAATCGCATACAAACGATTATTAACAACTTTTATTTTTGAATAATTACTAAGAAGTTCATTCCAATTAAGGAAATCGGAACTAAAGTAAAGTTTCCCATTTTGTAAGACAAAAAAATTATCCGCAACAGCCGCAATCGACTGAACTGCACCTGTTCCGGGCATGTTGGTTAAAGTGTTCCAAGATTGATAGTCAACAAGATTTGAGTTTAAATCAGCCGAATAAATACTGTCGGCAGAACAAGCATAAATTTTTCCTTTAAAAACATCGGTAGCAAGTGTTTTAATGTTCGACGAATTATTTCCATAAAAATATGTGTCGCTTATTTCGTTTTTAAGCAAATTAACGACAACAATTCCAAAATTTGTTGAAAGGTAGGCTTTTGAATTATTACAAAAAATGTGATTTACAGTTTTATCGGCGCTCATTTGCTTGAGAAATAAATCAGGAATATTAACAATTCCATTGCTCGACATCAAGTCGATATTACCATCAGAATAAATGATAATCAATTGTTTTGTCGTTTGGTCGTACTTTATTTGCGCAATATTAGCGCCGTTTAGCCCTGTGGATTTGGAATAGGTCTGAATGTCGTAATCTTCTTTTCCAATACTAAAAAGTGTGAAAAATTTACTTTTTATGTTACCCGAACAGTCGGAAAGTTCTTCTTTGGCAACTCCAAAAACGCGTTCCGGTGTTTCTTCAAGCATTACAGCATTGTTGTAAGTCATATACGACTGCCATTGTCCCATTGCCGTTTGCCCATGCATAGCCCCTACAGCAAAGCAAAACATGCAAAGAATAAAATATTTTTTCATAAATTATTTATTAAAAAAAACCAATTAAATATGCACTTTAATATTATCGTTTGCAAAATTAGTATTTTTTATTTTGATTTAAACCAATATATTATTTTTAAATAAAAACGGGACTTCAATACATCAAATATTTAATTGATTTTTAAATATTTATGATATTTATTGATTTGTAAAAAAGCCAAATCTTATATTCCGAAATTGAATGGGATGGAGAAACGCACTTTTACCGGCTTACCAAGCCGTTCGCCCGGCTTCCATTGCGGCATTTGCTGCAAAATATGGATGGCTTCGCGGTCGAGAACAGGGTCTATTTTTTTATCAACTCTTATATCGATTACGCTGCCGTCGGTATCAACCACAAAACTGCAAATAACCTGCCCTTGCACTTTGCGACGCTGCGCATCGGCAGGATAATTCATTGCATTTGTAAGAAATTTTAATAATGCTTGTCTGCCGCCCGGAAACTGTGGCATCACATCAACAATCAAATACGTTTGGTTAGGCTCAAGTTCTTCGGTAGTTACTTTTTCCTGTGTTACCTGCGACATTTGCTCGTCCATCGTTTTTTTGAGAATAGCATCAAGTTGCTGCGCCTTTTCATCGGAAACATCAATATTATCCTGATTTAACTCTTGAAACGATTGCGCATCATCACTGAAAGCAGGTTGAGTTCTGATAACAGGATTCGCCTGCCGCTCGGCATATCGCTGCAAATCAAGAGATTGCTCCATATCCGTATCCGGAATCGGAGGCATAACATTCTCAATCGGAGGTATTTTCTCAAAATATAAATTACTAATAATATTATAAAGATACAATCCGCCTGCAAACATTGTAAACACAAGCACAAACGAAATCAAATGTCTGCGCGACGAGGTAGAACGGAGTTTGAAAGCGCCGTATGCCTTGTTACGACCCTCGAAAAGCAAATCATTCCATTTTTTTGAGTTGAAGTGCATCCTTTTTAATTATGAATTATTAATAATAAATTAAAAAAATATTATATTCGTATGTGCTATTATTATTTTTTACGAAAATTTGAGCAGTTATGGGCTGCAAAAGTAAGACAAATTTCTAAAATTATATGATTGATTTGTAAAAATTACCAAAGCAATTGATAACTTAAACAAAGTTACTAATAGACAGGTTGAAGAAGAATTAAATATGCTTTTATCGCTAAAATTTCAACCTTTCACTAACTCGTATTATTACTAAGCATAGTTAAAAGCATTAATTTGAGCCAACTTTTATAAGCGATAATACAAACAGTCAACCTAAATCAGGAACTTACATATCATATTTTTTAAGCTTTATTATACAGAAAAATTCAGTTTGCAAAAATTAAAGAAAATGTTTAATAAAAAAAATGTCTTTTCACGTATTATTCAAAATTTTATTTATACTTTTGTAAAATTTTTATTTTAGCAATAACAATCATATTTTATTTTTTTATTATGACAAAAATTTTGGTAGCAACCGACAAACCATTTGCAAAAATAGCCGTAGATGGAATTCGAAAAGAGATTGAGAGTGCGGGTTATCAACTTGCACTATTGGAAAAATATACTGAGAAACAGCAACTTCTTGATGCTGTTAGTTATGCTGATGCACTGATTGTTCGCAGTGATATTGTTGACAGTGAGGTAATTGGAGCAGGTGAAAATTTGAAAATTGTAGTACGTGCAGGTGCAGGGTTTGATAACATCGACCTTGATACCGCCACAGCTGCCGGCATTTGCGTGATGAACACTCCTGGACAAAATTCAAATGCCGTTGCCGAACTCGTTTTCGGACTTTTAATATATGCAGTGCGTAATTTTTTCAACGGCTCTTCGGGAACCGAATTAAAAGACAAACGTTTTGGAATTCATGCTTACGGCAATGTAGGGCGCAATGTGGCACGAATCGCTCGTGGCTTTGGTATGGAAATTTATGCTTATGATCCTTTTCTCAAAGCAGTAGATATTGAAAAAGAGGGTGTTAAGGCATTTGCCTCAGTAGAAGAACTTTACTCAACTTGTGATATAGTTTCGCTACATATTCCGGCAACAACGGAAACAAAAAATTCAATTAACTATCAATTACTCAAATGTTTGCCTAAAGGCGGAGTTTTGGTAAATACTGCCCGAAAAGAAGTTATCAACGAACAGGAAATGGTAAAATTTCTGACAGAACGCACTGATTGTAAGTATGTTACCGATATTGAACCTGCCAATCACGCTCAGATGAAGGAGCAATTTCCGGATAGATATTATTCAACTCCTAAAAAAATAGGCGCACAAACCGCAGAGGCAAATATTAATGCAGGAATAGCCGCAGCACAGCAAATTGTGGACTTTCTTAAAACAGGAAATCAAAAATTCAGAGTGAATAAATAAAAAGCACAGAATTGTATTAAAAACATTTTTCAAAACAAGAAACCACAAAGTAAGTGTAAAGGTTGCAAAAATTAAGCTCTTGATTTCCAAATTATTCACTTTGTATAAATCTTTTTTAACACTTGGGCTTTTTTAGTATCTCTTTTACAACCAATTAACTTATTAATATTCATAGGATTTCAATTTATCAGCGTATTGCTTTTATATAATTAGTTTTGGTGATTATTAAAAAAAGGTAGTGTATTAAAAAGTATACTGCATTAACTTATTAACAATCAGTGTATTGTGTGTGACTTTTGGAATTTCACAAATAATTAAAAAACAAATTCAAATCTGTATAATTTTGATTATCAATATATTAATTTTACTGAATATAGAAAAGACCTTGAAATATTATTTCAAAAAATATTTATAATTAACTTAAAATCAATATATTATAACAGCATATTTTCTAAAGCACCACTCAATACTCTTCTTTGATATTTACTTTTATAATTTTTTACTGCAAAACTACAAATGTCTTGTAAATATATAAATACTTATCTAATATTATTAACAAGCTTAGTATGACTGTTATTTGTTTACTCTACAACTCCTATCCCTGACAAGGGCTACAAAGGTAAACATTTTTCAGTGATATTCAAGTCTCTCTGTCATTTTTTTAGAGCAATAAGTTTGTAATCTGTCCTGGGTGTATTACAGAACGAACACCTCCCGTGCGATTTTTAACAATGCCGAATTCTCATCATACTTGTAATATGCCTGCTTGCCTTTACTTTGCACAATGAAAAAAAGTATTATTTTTCTCAAAAGAAAAGATGAAGTGAACTATCCCGCTTGCCAGACATCAAGGTCTATTTGGCGTATTAGTCTTCCTACTTTTTCTTTTGAGTTTTTGGCTGAACAGGCTTCAAATAGAATGATAGACAATAGGTCTAATAAAGGGTTTAAAGCAGATTCTGCCTTCATTTAGTGTTTTTTCATCTGCAAAATTACACTAAAATTCTAAATTACAAGCAGATGAATAAAAATAATTGGTATTGTTAATTTAGTATATATAATTCACCGTTTAGCTTCAAGAATAGTACATTTAAAGATGCTTCCATCATTTGTTGTGATTTACTGTAGCATTTTGTTTTTCTTTTGAATCGAGCT
>WQYU01000088.1 GCA_009781075.1 Paludibacter sp.
AGGGAAAGTAACCTTACTGCAATCCATACATTTACTAATCCACACAGTACCGTTCCACGTCTCTACACAATACGTGGTTGTGTTAAAAATTGTCAAGCCCTGTGCATTCGGGTTTGTTTTAAAGTCAGCGGTGTTAGTCATTGCTTCACGCTGTTCTGTTGTCATTTGCGGAAGCCGCAAACCGTTACTATGGTTGCTCACCAGTTCCAATACCGAAAACGGTTCGGATACTTTGTCAGCACCAACCGTTACCTGTGCGTTAAGAAACGCACTACTGCTTAATAGCAACGCTGCTGTTGCCATTTTTAAAAAAAGATTTTTCATTATTATTTTTTTTGTTTATGTAATTTTTGTTGTAAAATTCTAAAAAAGCCCGCAAAGGTAATAAAATCTTTAATTACAAATAAATTATTCCACCGTTACCGATTTTGCTAAATTGCGCGGTTGGTCAACGTTGCACTCTTTGGCAACTGCAATATGATAAGCCATTAATTGTAAGGGAATTACAGCCAAAATTGGCATCAAACATTCTTCCGTTGCAGGAACTTCAATAACATAGTCCGAAAGTTTTTTTACAATGGTATCGCCTTTGGTAACTACCGAAATAATTTTTCCTTTTCTCGCTTTTATTTCCTGAATATTACTTACAATTTTTTCATAAGTTGCTGCATTTGTGGCAATTACAACCACAGGCATTTCCTGATTTATCAACGCAATTGGTCCGTGTTTCATCTCCGCAGCAGGATAACCTTCGGCATGAATATACGAAATTTCTTTTAATTTCAAAGCGCCTTCCAAAGCCACAGGATAATTGTATGCACGTCCTAAATAAATAAAATTTTGTGCATAGGTGAAAGTCCTTGCAAAACTTTTCAATGCGTCATTAATTTTTAAAATATCATTAATTTTATTAGGAATATCATTAATTTTATTTATTAATTTGCAATAAAAATCATTGGAAATAGTGTTTTTTTCTTTTGCCAAGCGAAGTGCAAGCATTGTAATGACCAGCACTTGCGCCGAAAATGCTTTTGTGGAGGCAACGCCTATTTCCGGTCCGACATGCGTGTAACATCCTGAATGAGTGGACCTTGGAATTGACGAGCCGACAACATTACAAATTCCGAAAATAAATGCACCCTGCGATTTTGCCAACTCAACGGCAGCAAGCGTGTCGGCTGTTTCCCCCGACTGCGAAATGGCAATAACGAGGTCGTCTTTGTTGATTACCGGCTTGCGATATCTAAATTCAGATGAATATTCCACTTCAACAGGTATGCGTGCAAATTCTTCAAAAGCGTATTTTCCTATCAAACCCGCATGCCAGGACGTTCCGCAGGCAGTAATGATTATTCGTTTGGCATTGAGAAATTTATCTCTATTGTCGATAAAACCCGAAAGTGCAATATTGTTTGTATCAACATTTATTCGTCCGCGCATAGAATCGGCAAGAGTTTTTGGCTGTTCAAAAATTTCTTTTAACATAAAATGCGGATAGCCGCCTTTTTCCAACTGGCTGAGCGACATCTCAATTTTTTTGATTTCAGGCGTTTTTTCCACATTTGAAATTGTAACAATTTTCATTTCGCCATTCCGATTGAGCGTAACAATCTCTTCGTCTCCAATATATGCAACTTTATCAGTATATTCAACGATAGGCGTTGCGTCGGATGCAAGGAAAAATTCATTTTGCCCAATGCCCACCACAAGCGGACTCCCTTTTCGCGCTGCAATAATTTGATTGTTGTTACCCTTTTCCAAAACTGCAATAGCATACGCTCCAACGGCTTGACTTAATGCAAGTTGAACCGCATCTGCAAGACAAACCTTATTCGTTTCTTTCATAAATTCAATCAGTTGCACAAGCACTTCGGTATCGGTTTCGCTCTGGAAAATGTAACCTTCTTTGAGTAGCATCTCTTTTATTACAGCGTAATTTTCAATTATTCCGTTGTGAATCAACGCCAGATTTTCGGTTTGCGAATAGTGTGGATGTGCATTTTGCTCGTTTGGCTCGCCATGAGTAGCCCAACGCGTATGAGCAATGCCGACTGTTCCTTCGGTATTTTGTTGTTCTACAAAACGTTGTAAATCAGCAACTTTACCTTTTTGTTTATATACATTCAATAAACCATCATTAATCAATGCAATCCCTGCACTATCGTAGCCGCGATATTCTAATCTATGCAGTCCCTTTATCAAAATTGGAAACGCCTGGCGATTACCTATATAACCTACAATTCCACACATATTTTTTTTAAAATTTATTAAAATTTATTTTTTTTAAAATTACTTTTAATAGTTGTTAATACCGTTTTTAAATCAGTTTGATCGCAATAGCCGCTAAAACGCATAAAATTGTCATTCCCTGCGCCAAAAACTATTCCCGGCGTACCTACAATTCCAAAATTGTGCAATAGATGAAGGAAAAACTTCCAAGAGGTACCTCCGTCCGGAATTTTAAACCATACATAAGGAGAATTTTGTCCTCCGAAAACGCTACATCCGATAGATTTCAGTTGCTCGCTTATCATCGAGGCATTAATCATATAATAATTAATAAATTCCGAAATCTCATTTTTGCTTTTGCGTGTAAAAAGCGCTTCTGCCCCGCGCTGCGAAATGTACGAAATACCATTAGTATAATTTCGTATTAATTTTTTCCATAATTTATTTATTGACGCAGATTTCCCTGTAACAGTAAATGCCTGTAAATCAGTAGGAACAATAGTATAACCACAACGAATACCTGTAAAACCCGAACTTTTTGAAAAACTGCAAATTTCTATAGCAACCTTTTTAGCGCCCTTAATTTCATAAATGCTATGCGGAATATTGTCATCCTTTATAAATTCCTGAAATGAAGCGTCATAAATTATCAAACTTGAATATTCAAGTGCATAATCGACCCATTGTTTTAACTGACTGCGGTTTATAACAGTCCCTGTAACATTATTCGGATTTGAAAGGAAAATGATATCAACTCGCTCTGATGGCAGTTGTGGTAGAAAGTTTGTCGTTTCGTCGCATTTTAGATAAACGAGATTTCCCCATTTGCCATTTTTAAGTTTGCCGGCACGCCCGCTCAAAACGGTTGTGTTTTCATAGGCAGGGTCAATCGTATCTGCAATGGCAACAATATTGTCGCCGCTAACAACATTTGTGATATTTGCCAAATCGGTTGTAGAGCCGCTGTTGATGAACACACTGTCTCTGTCGAACGATAGAGCATATTTACTGCGATATTCTTTTAAAATTTTGTCAATCAAAAAATCGTATCCCTGCACAGGTCCATAACTTTTAAAATTTTCAGCCGTACTCAAATCGTCAACCGCACTGTGCATCGCCTCAATAGCATCATGCGGCAAGGGCATAAACGGACTAACTGCACTCATGCGAAAAATCTTTTCGTTGGGATGAAGGAGTTTGTAAGCATTAATGCTCTTCTCTATTTCCCCAACATAATAAGAATCTGGAGTTTTTATATAATTTTCGTTGGCAAGAACCATTTTTGTTATCTTCTGATATTTTTAATATTGTAATGATAATAATGATAATAAAAAATCCAAATTAACTAAAAATTTTTTTTGAAGCGCAAAAATAATAATTTTTTTATAATAACAAAAAATATATTAATAAATGGTAGTTTCAACCTCTGAATGCAACTATTCGTTTTGCAAATGTAGGAAAGAAATTTCTTTTGGTGAATAAAAATTTAATTTTGCTCTCGGTATATTGTTAATGTTATACTTTATATGTTTGATTTGAGGATAGTTAAGTGTGTCAAAATTTGTTTTTTCGGTATGTATTGTCTTATAAGTTTGTTATTATTTTCTACCGCTCCTTTCTTCCATGAATCTACTTTAATTTTCCTACATTGACAATGCAGAAGGATAAGAATTTAGCATAATACAAAAAAAATTTTACTTAATCTGAAAAAAAGTGTAATTTCGCGGCACAAAAAAATTAGAATAAAAATATATAATTAGAATGAATTTTCTGAAATTCATAACTTTAGTATTACAAATACGGGAAAGAAATATTAATTCAGTTTGAAGTTTGAAATGAAATTTTTTCCGGTAATAAAAACAATAATAACATGTAATTAGCAGTAAGATAATTATTTAAACATTTTTATGGAAACTTCCGAAATATTAAAAAAAGTACGTAAAATTGAGATAAAAACGCGTGGATTGTCGCAAAATATTTTTGCAGGCGAATATCATTCTGCCTTTAAAGGGCGCGGAATGACTTTTTCCGAAGTGCGCGAATATCAATACGGAGATGATGTGAGAACGATTGACTGGAATGTTACGGCTCGTTTTGGGCATACTTTTGTTAAAATTTTTGAGGAAGAGCGCGAACTGACTGTAATGTTGCTTATTGACATTTCGGGCAGCCGCGATTTCGGAACGATTCGTCAAACAAAAAAGGATATGATAACCGAAATTGCCGCAGTGCTGGCTTTTTCTACAATTCAAAATAATGATAAAATCGGTGTAATATTTTTTTCTGATAAAATAGAAAAATTTATTCCCCCGCAAAAAGGACGCAAACACGTGTTACATATCATTCGCGAACTTATTGATTTTGAGCCTCAAAGCCAAAAGACCAATATCGCCGAAGCATTAAAATATTTTACAAATGCTATTAAAAAAAGTTCGACAGCCTTTGTTATTTCCGATTTTATGGACAGCGGTTTTGAGCGGGAATTGACTATTTCGAGCAAAAAACATGATGTTGCCGCTATTCAGGTGTTCGACCACCGAGAAACAGAATTGCCAAAGGTCGGAATTTTGAAACTCAAAGATGCCGAAAGCGGACAGCGAATTTATATTGATACTTCCGAAAAAAAAATACGTACAATGTACAAAAATTTGTGGGGCGAGGCACAACTGTCGAACCAGAAAATTTTTACACGTTCGGGGGTAGACACGGTTTCTATTTCGACATCAGACGATTATGTTAAAAAATTAATGCAACTTTTTCAAATGAGAAATTGTAAAAAATTGAATTATTAATGTTTAAAATTAATTTATTATTAAATAAAAAATATTTAAAATTGAAAGTATATAAATCATACATATTATTTATTTTCAGTATTTTAGCATTTAATTTGAATGCTCAAAAAGTTTCAGTTCGTGCCACGCTCGATTCTGCAACAATGGTTATCGGACAGCAAAGCGCACTTACTTTTCAAATTGACCAATTGCCAAAAGTCAGTGTGATAACGCCTTTGTTTTCAGACACTTTACCCGGTGGTCTTGAGATTGTCGGCTTGCCGAAAGTCGATACTGTAAAAGCCGATGACGGGTTGATTTCCATTCGACAAAGATATATGGTTACCGCTTTTGAGGAGGCAGTTTATACCGTACCAAAATTACCTTTTTTAGATGGCAACGACACGATTTTTTCAAATTCTGTTTCGGTAAAAGTTATTCAGCCATTTCAAATTGACACACTAACGAACACTTTTGCAGACATCAAAACCGTGATGAAACCACCTTTTGATTGGGCATATTTTTTCAAAATAACGCTGTTAATATTGTTAATTACGGGAATTTTGGTTGCGCTCGTTTTTATTGTCATAAAAATTGTTCTAAATAAAAAAGTGATAAGTTTAAAACGTCCGCCGATTGCAATTCCTATTGATGAGTTGACTATCAAAGAGTTAGATAAAATTGCTAATGAAAAATTGTGGCAAAAAGGGCATGTTAAGCAATATTATACTCGAATCACTGAAGTTTTGCGTCAATACATTGCCTCTCGTTTTGAAATTAATGCAATGGAGATGACTTCCGATGAAATTATTGAAAATTTAGAAGAACTAAAAAGGGATAATTCGGTTGTTTTCAATGAATTATGTGTACTCCTTCGAACCGCTGATTTGGTAAAATTTGCCAAATACAGCCCTTTGCCTGATGAAAATGAGCGTACTTTGCAATCGGCTTATTCTTTTGTAAATAATACAAAAAAAATGCCAGTGCAAGAAGATATTAAAATAAATGAAAATCAATGATTCATAAAAAAAAGCAAAAGAAATTATCGAACAGCAATGTTTTGGATAATAATTCTTATTTATATATTTTTGTAATAAAAAAAATAAAATAAAAAATGTCGTTTCACAATCCGGGATATTTATTTTTGTTGCTGCTGCTTGTACCACTCGTGTTTTGGTATATTTGGAAAATGCGAAAATCGGACGCAAGTATGCGAATTTCGTCTTTGCGTGGAATGGAAAAATTTCCAAAGTCGACAAAAATAAAAATAATGTCGATGCCGTTTATTTTCAGATGTTTAGCAATTATTGCATTAATTGTTGCCATTGCCCGTCCACAATTCTCAAATACATCGAATTTAAAGAACGCTGAAGGAATTGATATAATGATTGCGATGGATATTTCAAGCACAATGCTCGGCGAAGACCTTAAACCTACTCGCTTGGAAGCAGCAAAAGCGGTAGCAATCGATTTTATAACTTCTCGTCCGAATGATAATATTGGATTAGTACTTTTTGCACGCGAAAGTTTTACTCAATGTCCAATGACAACAGACCATGCTGTTCTTATAAATATGTTAAATTCTGTAAATTATGGAATGATAGAAGACGGCACGGCAATTGGTTTAGGACTTGCAAATGCTGTGAGTCGAATAAAAGAAGGCAAGGCTAAATCGAAAGTTATCATTCTACTTACCGACGGCTCGAACAACGCCGGCGATATTGCGCCTGCAACAGCCGCCGAACTTGCAAAAACTTTTGACATAAGAGTTTATACTATTGGAGTCGGAACGTTTGGTGTGGTCAATTTACGTCTGCCTACACCCGCCGGAATGAGAACTTTTCAAATGGAATCAGAGTTTGATGAGCAAACATTAAAAAATATCGCCTCAACGACAGGTGGGCTCTATTATCATGCAACAAACAACGCCAAACTCAAAAGTATTTACAAAGAAATAGATGAGTTGGAAAAAACAAAATTTAAAGTTCAGAATTTTAGCAAATACACCGAAGTTTTTCATGTTTTTGCTGCTATTGCTTTGTTTTTCATCGTTTTAGAATTTATAATAAGACGAATAATTTTAAAACGAATACCATAAAAAATTTAGTCAAAAATGAAAGATTATTTGCCATTAGAGCGACAGCCGCTGACCAATTATGTAGAGCGCCCTTTTTTTGAAGCATTGAAATATACAGCACAAGAACACGGTTATACTGGGTTTATGCCCAAAACACGATTTTTATACCGGCGTTTTATGGATTATTTTTGGCAAATGATGTCTAAATTTGTGCCTTATAGCAAAATGAGAGTCGTATTACAACGCTGGCGTGGCGTAAAAATCGGTAAAAACGTGCATATTGGCACAGATGTTACGATTGATGCTGTTTATCCTAATTTTGTTACAATAGAAGACGGCGTCTCTCTTGCAGGTCAAAATTATATCCTTACACATAACAAACCGCTTGAATATCATAAATATATTTCCGAATCGTATGTTGCCCCCGTTTTTATCAAAAAAAATGCTTGGCTTGCAGTTAATGTAACGGTATTGCCGGGAGTTACTATTGGCGAAGGGGCAATCGTTGCAGCAGGTTCAATTGTAAACAAAAATGTGCCTTCAAATACTCTTGCAGCAGGAATTCCTGCAAAAGTTATCAGAGAATTTGAAATGAAAGACGGATTCCCAATCGGTTATAAAAAATAATAATGTCGTTTAAATAATCATTCCTTAAAAACTTGTTTTAGGAAGCGAAATTATAAAAATTATTTGGAAAAAGAATCAGAAAATAAATTGCAAAATATTTTCTATTAACTTTTCTATCATATTTTTCAAACTCCCTGCTGTTGCAGCCATTAAAGCATTGATTTGTATACCTTTTGAGCCCAAAAGATAATTTTGCTGCATGCGAAAATCCGTTTTATCATAATTGTTGATCATTAATCCAAGATTTGAGTTGTTGGAAGTGGCCATATTATAAAACTGGTAAATATTTAAATAACTTTTGTCAGTTAGTTTAATACACTACCAAATTTTTTATAATTACAAAAAATCCAAAATTTCAAATTATTTTATAACTTTGCCGAAAAATTGTATTAATTATGAATAATTTAATGATAAAAATATATAAGATATTTATATTCTGATAGATAACTAAAATATTGAACCTGATAAATTAATTGAATTGAAAGAAATAATTGAAAATTCGTTTGATAAAAAAGTTGATATGGTACTTGCAAAATATGCAAATCCAATAATTTTATACAGAGTCAAATTTCAAATATGCAACCAAATATTAAAAAACAATTAACTTTTATCTGTTCAATATGCTTGAATCTATTTGCAAAATAGATAAATACACTCAAAATTGTTTAGATGCTGACAATTTTTTTAGCAACGAACAATTGAATTTTAATGCCTCGTTGAATCTTTTGGGCAATATGGTGAATTA
Source organism: Paludibacter sp. (assembly GCA_009781075.1). GTDB lineage: Bacteria > Bacteroidota > Bacteroidia > Bacteroidales > Paludibacteraceae > WRGS01. The sequence continues at coordinate 8,450 of WQYU01000088.1, forward strand.
TGTTCAAAAAATCAGTGTGGAACTGCAAAACAAATACAAAAATATTGATTGACGAGCAATTAGAAATTTAATTTAAGGAACACAATAGTACACGATTATGCATGTCTATATATTTATATTATTTTTAAAATTATAAAAATAGAACTGCCTTTATTATTGAGAAATAATATAGAAAATTTGCTTAAAATTGAAGTAAATAAAGCGATTTTTGATATAAACGAAGTTAATGCAGCAAAAAACAGTCAATTTTTTCTCATATAAATTTCAATGAATTTTTATAAAATATGTTAAGAACTCATACAAACGGCGAATTACGGCTTGTCGACAAGGGGCAAATGGTTACGCTCACAGGGTGGGTGCAAAAAAACCGCAAAATGGGCGGAATGACTTTTGTTGACCTGCGCGACAGATACGGAATTACGCAACTTGTTTTTAATCAAGAGATTAACCCCGAACTTTGTGAAGCGGCAAATCATCTTGGCAGAGAATTTGTGTTGCAAATCACGGGCGAAGTTGCCGAACGCAGCAACAAAAACAAAAACATCGCAACAGGCGACATCGAAATCATTGTTTCGGAGTTGAAAATCCTTAATGAATCGGCTACACCGCCTTTCACAATAGAGGACGAAACGGACGGCGGGGACGATATCCGTATGCAATACCGCTATCTTGATTTACGGCGAAATGTTGTTAGACAAAACCTCGAACTTCGCCACAAAATGGCGTTTGAAACGCGCCGTTATCTCGATTCAAAAGGATTTTTGGAAGTGGAAACGCCTGTGTTAATCAAATCCACGCCTGAAGGTGCAAGAGATTTTGTTGTGCCGTCCAGAATGAATCAGGGGCAGTTTTACGCGCTGCCGCAAAGTCCGCAGACGTTCAAACAGTTGCTTATGGTATCGGGTTTTGACAGATATTTTCAGATTGTAAAATGTTTCCGCGATGAAGATTTGCGAGCCGACAGACAGCCCGAATTTACGCAAATTGACTGCGAAATGTCGTTTGTGGAGCAGGAAGACGTTTTGCAAACATTTGAAGGATTAACAAAACATCTTTTTAAATCTGTAAAAACCATCGATTTACAGAATTTTCCACGTATGACTTTTGCCGATGCAATGAAATTTTACGGTTCGGATAAGCCCGATATCCGCTTTGAAATGCGTTTTGTGGAATTGATGGATACGCTAAAAGGGTACGGTTTTCCTGTGTTTGATGATGCGGAATATATCGGCGGAATTTGTGCCAAAGGCGCTGCAAACTACACCCGCAAACAGATTGACGTTTTGACAGACTTTGTAAAACGTCCGCAAATCGGGGCAAAAGGACTCGTGTATGCCCGCGTGGAAGAGGACGGAAGCGTGAAATCGAGCGTGGATAAGTTTTATTCGCAGGATGTTTTGCAAAAAATGAAAGAAAAATTTAATGCTGAAATCGGCGATTTGATACTGATTATCAGCGGAGAAGATACGCACAAAGCACAAAAGCAACTTTCGGAATTACGCTTGGAAATGGGAAATCAACTTGGTTTGCGCGATAAAAGCGAATTTTCGTGCCTTTGGGTTGTAGATTTTCCGCTTTTGGAATGGGACGAGGAGACACAGCGTTATTACGCTATGCATCACCCATTCACCTCTCCAAAGCCCGAAGATATTGCGCTTTTGGACAGCGACCCGAGCAAAGTCAGAGCCAACGCTTATGATATAGTTATCAACGGCGTGGAAATTGGCGGCGGCTCAATCAGGATTCACGACAGCGGTTTGCAGAAAAAAATGTTCAAAATATTAGGTTTTACGGAAGAAAAAGCCGAATATCAGTTTGGTTTTTTG
>WQYU01000089.1 GCA_009781075.1 Paludibacter sp.
GGCAGAGAGAGAATTGACGAAACCATTGACCCAGAACTGTCTATTGACCGTGCAATCCAAAACTACCGCCGTTTAGGTTACAGCGAAAATTGGATTAACCAGCGCATAAAATCAATAGAGGTGCGCAAGGCATTGACTGACGAATGGGACAGAGCCGGTGTAAAACAAGGCGAAGAATATGCTTTTCTAACAGATTTGATGACAAAAACGTGGAGCGGAATGACAACTAAACAATACAAACGGCATAAAAATCTGACAAAAGAAAATCTGCGCGATAATATGACCAATTTAGAATTGATTATCAATATGTTGGCAGAAGCGACAACCACCGAACTTTCAACAAAAAGCGACCCACAGGATTTTCAGGAAAGTGCAAAAATTGCACATTCAGGAGCATCCGTTGCCCGAAATGCCCGATTAGATATTGAACAAAAAGGCGGAAATGTAATCAGTTCGCAAAATGCCAAACAACTTGGTACGAAAAAAGAACAAAAGAAATTGACTGAACTGTGATTTTAATGAGATTAATTTGATTAAATATGAATGTTACAGATATAATTGGCAAAGCGGTAAATATTAGAAATTACCTGCAAGAAAATTGCGATGATGAAATAAATCGCATAGATGATATTCAAAACAGGATTATTCCGCCTTTTGATGGGTTTGGTAAAATTAAATTGATAATAATAGGGCAAGACCCTACCATTAGAAACGTAGAAAGAAGAAGTAATATTACTTGCACGTTAAATCTTAATAAAGGCGGTAGTTTAAAAACATATATTGAGAAAATTTGCGCCCCTTTAGATTGCTCTATTGACAACGTTTATGCAACAAATTTATTCAAATATTTTTATACTATTCCTCCTGCGGATACATTAAACATATTATTCAAACATCTTGATAAAAATTTAGATTTGCTAAAAAAAGAAATAGAGAAATTTCCAGATGCAAAAATAATAACTTTGGGAGAGCCTGTTTTGCAATTACTTACAAGTGAAAACAATAAGGTAAAAAAGTATTGGTGTCAATCGAAAGGCGTTCAATTTTCAAAATGCCTTGCAAAAAACAACAAATTGGAAAGAGATTTTTATCCTTTTATACATATAAGAAGTTACAAGGGATTTTATAAAGATAATTTCTATAATTATTTGGATTATATTAAAAATAATTAGTGAATTAACGACAATTTAAAATATAAAACAATATGAAATTTTTCCCTGCATTAGAAAAACGTTACTCAAAAGAGCGGCTCTCTGCATTAGAGGCGCAGCGTTTGGCACACGAAATATCGTTTGGACCAATTGTTTTTCAGGTGTCACGGCTGATGATAAAATTTGGTATTCTGCAAATGCTTGTTGATTCCGAAAAAGGTTTAACTTTGGACGAAATCACCGAAAAGACAAAACTGTCGAAGTATGCCTGCCAATGCTTGTTGGAGTCGTCATTGACAATCGGTACGGTGTTGTATCAAGATAGCAGATTTACCTGCTCAAAGGCAGGCTGGTTTCTGCACAACGACCCGCTCGTAAAAGTGGATATGGATTTCAACCACGATGTAAATTATCTCGGTTGGTTTCATTTGGAAGAAGCCCTGTTGAATGACAAGCCGGAAGGTTTAAAAGTGTTTGGAAATTGGAACACGATTTACGAAGGACTTTCTCAACTGCCCGAACAGGTGCAAAAATCGTGGTTTGGTTTTGACCATTATTACAGCGACCAGTCGTTTGACGAGGCATTACGAGTTGTCTTTGCCAACAAGCCCAAGACGCTGCTCGATGTGGGCGGAAACACAGGACGCTGGGCGTTGCGCTGTGTAGGTTACAATGCCGATGTGCAAGTTACGATTATGGATTTGCCGCAACAAATTGAATTAATGAAACAGCACACTGCCGGCAAAAATGGTGCAGACCGAATTTTCGGACACGGCTGTAATTTGCTTGACAAAAAAACTCCTTTCCCACAAAATTTTGATTCAATATGGATGAGTCAGTTTCTCGACTGTTTTTCCGAAGATGAGGTTACGAGTATTCTTACCGGAGCCGCAAAATCAATGAGCAGCGACACGAACCTTTACATTATGGAAACATTTTGGGACAGGCAGCGTTTTGAAACCGCAGCATTTGCGCTGACACAAATTTCCCTTTATTTCACCGCATTAGCCAATGGAAACAGCAAAATGTATCACTCCGAAGATATGTTCCGCTGCATTGAAGCGGCAGGATTGACGGTTGAAGAAATTCACGACGGTATTGGTAAAGGTCATTCGATAGTTGTTTGTAAGAAAAATTCGGGAGTATTTTGATGTCGACGTTTCATATATGCAAAACAGGTATGTGGCGGAAGGGTGGCTATTTGCCAATTTCATAGCTATGATAGCCTATTACAAATTGTACGTCAGATTACGAGAAGCTGAACTCTTGAATAAACACTCCCCCTAAGAATATTATCAAAATGTCGAAAGCTATCTGTAACATCAAAATCAGAGGTACTTGGAATCTCGCCGAAGTCACTGAGAAAACCCGAAACCTTTTTACTAAAATCGGAATAGACTACCTAACGTAAGCGGAGTTAGAGGTTAATCGTGAAAAAAGAACAAATATGCGGCTTGTAAATCTCCAGGAGTTACCCGTCCAATATAATTTCCGCTTCCATCGTACACCATGCCATCATTATTATCAATACGTCCTGCTTTATTTCCGTGATTATCGTATACCGTGCCATCACTATAAATACGACCTGCGTAATTTCCGTGTCCATCGTACACCATACCATCACTGTCAATACCTCCTGCTTTATTTCCGTGATTATCGTACATTGTGCCATCACTATAAATACGACCTGTGTAATTTCCGTGTTCATCGTACACCATACCATCACTGTCAATATGTCCTGCTTTATTTCCGTGATTATCATTTACAGTAACTGCTTCGGTTCTGTTTCCGTCGTTTTGAGAATATACGGATAAGGAAACCAGCAAAAGGAACATTAAACTAAAAACAATTTTTTTCATAATGATAAAATTTAAAATTAACAATAATTTAGTTTTGCAAATAACTTGCTAACAAAATTTTGACAAGGGATATGATAAAAAGTTTAATGATAATGCGCAAATAGTTCTATTATAAATATGTATACCCGTATATTTACCTATTTTATATTGTAAATTACTGATATACAGAGTTTTACAATAATTTGAGATTTTTCTGTAATCCATTGGTTATCAATAGATTAAATCTGATTTTAGGCATATATACGGGTACTCATTATTATAAATTCAGAATTTAAAATCCGTTCTATAAAATTTATCAAATTCATACTATTATGTTATTTTTTTTGCAAAAAAATTTTATGCAATATACAAGGTAACAAAAAAAAAATTATTAAAGGTTTTTAAAATATGAATCTTATTGATATTTTCATAATCCCGCCTAAAATCGAAACAAAATAATGAGATAATCCAAAAAATACGTAATGAAATATTTTTTGTAACTTTGCAAAAAATAATAATTTTGAAAATGGAACTTGAAGATGTCATCCAAAAAGGAATAATTCTAAATAATAAAATAATGTTCAATTTTTAATTGTGAAAATAAAAAATGAATAAAATTTTCACAAAAGCATATTACGAGCGGAAATATTTGCAGTTTTTGAAAAAAAAATTCCCAAAAAAATATAAAGGAGAAAAACTGTTTTACGACGCAAAACAGCGGTTTTATTATCAAATGCGGGGAAAAAAATTGAGTTATCATAATCCAAAAACTTTGAGTGAAAAAATTCACTGGCTTTCGCGCTATTGGTATCAATTTAATCCGATTGTAATACAATGTGCAGATAAATATGCAGTTAGAGATTATGTCAAAAAATGCGGCTATGAAGATGCTCTTGTCCCACTTTTGGGCATTTGGGATAAGGCAGAAGATATTGATTTTGAAACACTTCCGCAAAAATTTGTATTAAAATGTAATCACGGCAGCGGTTACAATATTATTGTTGAAGATAAATTGAAACTTGATATTAAGCAGACAAAACAAAAACTCAACTGCTGGCTAAATGAAAAATTTGGACTTAACATGTATGAATTTCATTATCAGAATATTAAACCAAAAATTATTTGTGAAAAATATTTGGAATTTTCAGATTTTGACTATAAATATTATTGTATCAATGGCAAACCAAATTTTATTTTGGTTGTTCACAGTCGCAATTTTGGTGATAAATCGTATGCACTTAATTCTTATTCACTTGATTGGGAAGAGATTAACGTTTTATTTGAGCCAAAAATCAGCGATATTGCCGTTTCAAAACCATCAAAACTTACAGAAATGACCGAAATGGCACAAAAACTTTCTGCTCCATTCCCGTTTGTGCGTACTGATTTTTATTATGTTGATGATAAAATTTATTTCAGCGAATTAACTTTTACTCCTAATTCAGGGCTTGCCAATTATTTAACAAGCAGTTATGACAGAGAATTAGGTAAAAAACTGGAACTACCTCAAAAATTAAAAAAATGAACCAAATTGATATTTCCATAATCACGCCTTGTTACAATTCAGGTGAATACTTGCCTGAAGCCATTGAAAGTGTGCGCACTTACAATGGTAAGTACAATTATGAAATTGTGTTAATAGACGACGGAAGTACAGATGAATTTACTTTAAATGTTTTGAAAAATTATCAAAATTCACCTGACATTGTCGTAATCCGTCAAGTAAATTCGGGTGCTGCCACCGCACGGAATGCCGCTTGCAGGATTGCCAAAGGGGAGTTTCTGCTTTTTTTAGATAGCGATAATAAAATTTTTCTGGAATATATTGATTTGGGAATTGAATTTTTGAGCAAAAATCCTGACTTTGGAGTTTTTTATGGCAAACCCAAATTTTTTGGAGACGGAAGTCGTGACAGTTATGAAGTATCTAAATTTGATATAGATAAGTTGCTGACAGGCAACTATATAGATGTTTGTGCAGTTGTCAGAAAAGAGGCATGGATAAGTGTTGGTGGTTTTGATTCTAATTTTCGTAATTTTGAAGATTATGACCTTTGGTTATCGTTGGCAGAAAAAGGTTGGAAATTTCACTTCTTAGACAAGGAACTTTATCAATACCGCATCGTAAAAACTTCAAAATTAGGATCCGGAAAGCAAATTTTTTTTAACGAAACCGCCCGTCAAATACGCACAAAACATTATGACCTGTGGTTAAGTCGTTTTATTGAAATGAAACATCAAAATGATAAAATGCGAAAATCGCCTGAAATGCGAATAGGAAAATTTTTACTTGTTCCATTGCGTAATATTCGGAAATTTATGTTAAAAAAATAAAAAAATGCTCTCAAACACAGAAATATTACAATTATCACCCATAAAGTTTTATCAATATTCCAACAGGATAGAAATTTATAATCATGGCAAATTATACGGTGGCATAACAGTTCAAGATTTGATGTCTGGAAATTACATCTCAAAATCGCAAAATCCGTATATAACAATAGAAGAACTAATTCCTGTAGTTGGTATTGTGGCAAGTAAGATAAAAGTAAACATCGCCAAATTCAAAACTAAAGGCTTGCTTGAACGCATTGGTCCCGATAAAGGCGGATATTGGAAAATTAAAAATTTGTAGTAAATGAAAAAAGTATCTATTTTGATTTCATTATTCAATTCTGAGAAATATATTGCTCAAACGATTGAATCTGCGTTCAATCAAACTTGGGAAAACAAGGAAATTATAGTTGTGGATGATGGCTCGACAGATAATTCTTTGGAAATTGTTAGAACTTATGAATCGGACATTTTAAAATTATATACGCAAAAAAATCAAGGTGTTTGTGCTGCTCGGAATTATGCTTTGAAAAAAGCAACCGGAGAATATATTCAATATATTGACCATGACGATGTTATAGATTTGGATAAGATAGAAAAACAAATGAACTACATTATTTCTCATAATTTGTCTGAAACCGATGTTGTTTATTCTTCTTATGTAAATTTTCATGATGATGTGAAAAATATTTTGCCGCAAAATTTTTCGCACAAAGATAAATCTTACGATAAACCTTTGGAACTTTTTAATGATATGTTGATTGCGCGAAGTATCATACTTCCTGCATCATATCTGATGCATAGAAACGTAATTGAGTCTGTTGGAGGATGGAATGAGTTTTTAAGAAACAATGAAGATGGCGAATTTTATGCTCGAATTATGACCAAGGCGACAAATGTTCATTTTGTTCCTGATGTCAAGGTTTATTGGCGTACAACATTGGGAAGTCTAAGTAAGCATGTTAGCACTGATTATCTGAACTTTAAATATATTGCTTGGACTGCAATTGTGAGTATTTTATTGAAAAATAACGATTCGGCAAGAACAATATATGCCTGTGCGCAACTGTTAAAAGATTTTATTATTGAATTTCGTCCTAATAATGAAAAATATTTGAAGCCGCTCGAAAAATTTATGAAACAAAATAAAATTAATTTTGATACAGCCGACAAAAATCTTGCGCATAAATTTCTGATAAATACAATCGGTTGGAGAAAAACTTTATTATTGAAAGAAAAAATTAAGAAAATACGTTGATATAATTAATGATAAAAAAAGTATTTGTTATCATAGTAACTTACAACGGACAACAGTGGTATAAACGCTGTTTTGACAGTTTGCGCGTGTTGCAAATGCCTGTAAATGTGGTTGTTGTAGATAATTCTCCAGATAATGAAACAATTGACTTTATTGACAAAAATTATCCTGAAATTCATATAATTAAGCCGGCAGAAAATTTAATGTTTGGGCGGGGAAATAATGTAGGAATAAAATATGCGCTCGAAAACGATGCCGATTATGTGTTTCTGTTAAATCAAGATGCGTGGTTAATTGAAGAAAATACTGTAAATGAATTAGTTAGAATTGCAGAAGAAAATCCGGAATATGGAATTATTTCGCCTGTTCATCTAAATAAAGAGAAAGATTCAATTGAAAAATTGCTTTTAAGACGTATTTTTGATTATCAAACAACCGATAAAAAGTTGTTTAATGATTTGTATTTAAATAAATTACAAGATATTTATCAAACACAATATATCAATTGTGCCTCGTGGTTTATTCCTCGAAAAACGATAGAAACTCTCGGAGGTTTTGACCCCATCTTTTTTCATTACGGAGAAGATGATAATTATCTTAATCGCTTGTTTTACAATAATTTAAAACTTGGAATCTGTCCAAAGTTGCAAATTATTCACGACAACGACCGCCCGCGCCCACTCTACGAAAGCCGTGAGCAGGAAGTACTATGGTTGATTGAATTTACAAATATTAATAAGGAAATTAATTTTGATAAAGAATTAAAAAATGCACGCAAAAAATTGATTACCAATACTTTGAAAAGAAATAAAAAGCGTGCCGAATATTGGAATGATTTATTAAATTTTTTAAAAATAAATAAAAATAAAATTATTGAAAGCAGAAATATTTCCAAAGAAAAAGGGAAACAATTCTTATAAATATTCTGGCTTTAAACTTAAATTTTTATAAAAAAATGTTAAATACGATAGATGAAGCAATTGATGAAATTCGTTCAGGGCGATTTGTAATTGTTGTTGATGATGAAGACCGCGAAAATGAAGGTGATTTTATTTGTGCAGCCGAAAGAATCACGCCAGAAATGGTCAATTTTATGCTAAAAAATGGGCGTGGAGTACTTTGTGCGCCACTTATTGAAGAGCGTTGCGAAGAATTGGAACTTGATGTACAGGCGGAGAAAAACACGTCAATATTTTCAACTCCTTTTACCGTAAGTGTCGATAAATTAGATGGTTGCACAACCGGAGTTTCCACCGAAGACCGTGCTGCTACTCTTCGTGCTCTTGCCAATCATGCGTCAAAGCCGGAAGATTTTGGTCGTCCCGGGCATATTTTCCCTTTACGAGCGCGTTCAAAAGGCGTTTTGCGAAGAGCAGGACATACTGAGGCAGCAATTGACCTTGCGCGGCTTGCAGGGCTTCAACCGGCAGGAGCGCTGATTGAAATAATGAATGATGATGGCTCAATGGCGAGATTGCCTGATTTACAGAAAGTTGCAGATAAAAATAATTTTAAAATTATTTCTATAAAATCGCTAATTGAATATCGACTTCAGCGCGAATCTCTTGTGGAACGTGGTGTAACTATTGATCTTCCAACAAATTACGGAAATTTTCAGTTTACGCCGTTTCGACAAATTTCAAATGGGCTTGAACACGCTGTATTGACCAAAGGCAACTGGGATAAGGGTGAGCCTTTGCTTGTGCGTGTTCATTCGTCTTGTACTACGGGCGATATTTTTGGTTCGTTGCGTTGCGAGTGCGGCGAACAACTTCATAAAGCGATGCAAATGATTGAAAATCAAGGGAAAGGAGTTATTGTATATTTGATGCAAGAGGGACGCGGAATTGGGCTAATGAACAAAATTAGAGCATACAAACTGCAAGACGAAGGACTCGATACCGTTGAAGCGAACGTTCATTTAGGATTTAAGGCTGACGAGCGTGATTACGGAGTTGGTGCACAGATTTTGCGAAATATCGGGGTTACCAAAATGCGTTTGATAACAAATAATCCTGCAAAAAGAATTGGTTTGGAGGCTTACGGACTTTCAATTGTTGAAAATATTCCCCTTGAAATAACCCCAAACAAATACAACCATTTTTATATGGAAACCAAACAAAACCGAATGGGGCATAATTTGCATTTGTAAGTTTAAATTATTGAATCATAGTATATTATACTCATAAACACAAAAAGGCGAAGCATAATACTCTCCGCCTTTTTCTTATTATTTCACGAAAACTTATGACAATTTGACAAAAAATCCCGTTTCTGTTTCAGTGAAATTAACTTTCCCTTCACGTGCGAGCCAGCCCAACGCATAACTCAAATCTTTTTCGGTAAGTTTGGTGGTTTTTTTTAAATCTTTAATATCCAATTCTTTAGCATCTTCAAGTGCTTTCCAAACTACTCCTGCATTTATGCCTATTCTTTCTATATTCATATCCTTACAATTTTTTATTTATATATTAATACTAATTGGCTGCAAAATTATATTTTTTTTGAAAAATAAACTAAAAATGTTCTTTAACATTAAAAATATATTAAAAAAACTTATTCTAAAATCTGCACTTTATTAGCATTACGAGGTTTTGCATCCGGAAATTGTGCTTTATGTCCGAGCGCTATTCCTATTAATATACGATAGTTAACAGGCAAATTCAAATCTGCTAAAATAGCATTTGCCTCAGGAGTACCGCTATTTAAATTTCGAGCAACCATTCCTAATGCCACAGTTCCTAAACCGAAGGACTCGGCGCTTAACATCACTGTTTGCGTAAAAATTCCACAATCAAATGCGCTATAACTGTTGGTGGTGTCGTTTGCAACAAGGATTAGCGTAGGCGCATCGTAAAAATTCGGAGCAACCGCCTTGATTTTTGCCAAAAAGTCGGAATTACTTATTACGCGAACTTCCCAAGGTTGGTCGTTTCTTGCACTGGGAGAGTTAATTGCCGATTTTAAAATCATATCAATAGTATCGCGCGCTACCGGTATGTTATTATATGCGCGAATACTACGACGGGCAAGAATATTTTTGTTCACAATATCCGACTTCGATTTCCGGTCGGTACTATCATTACTCTGACAACTTGTATTTGCAGTAATTAAAATACTCAAAATGAAAAATAAAAAAACTATTTTTTTCATATAAAAATAAAATTAAATGTTTTTTATTGACTAAAATTTTTTGTAAAGGTTTAATTATATATTATGCGAATGATGGGTTAAAACATCCAAGCAATGCAAGCAATAGCAAGTTTACCGAAACAGTGCAACCATAAACCATTAGAAGAGCATACCTTAGAAGCATTTTGAATATTAGATTTTTCAATAATCCAATGGTAGTTTCAACCACTAAATGCAACTATTCATTTTGCAAAAGTATGAAAAAAATTCTTTTGGTGAATAAAAATTTAATTTTGCTCTCGGTCTATTGTTAATTTTATACTGTATCTATTTTATTTCCAAGTCATTAAGATTGTTAAACTCTGTTTTTTTCGGTATGTATTGCCTGACAAGTTTGTTATTATTTTCTACTGCACCTTTCTCCCACGAAGAATACGGATGCGTGAAAAAGAA
>WQYU01000090.1 GCA_009781075.1 Paludibacter sp.
GTTATTTTTAATCAATATGTTAAAAATTGATAATTTTTAGTTAATTGTCTGAAAAACATTTGCAAAGTCATCTGACATTAACTACGTAGTTCTGTTAGCGGACGTTGCATCTTCTACCCCGAGCTACACTTCGCTTGCACGGGGTTATCAATGTGTAAGACCTTCGGTCTTGCTTTTGGAAATGCGTCCATTATGTACTTGAAGCAAAATTAATAACTCAAGATGGTCATTTTTCGGGCAAGGTTTTTATGTAACGAAATTACGTAGTCAAGCAGATGTGAAACCCTGCCCGCACGCCAAACTCCATACACGTTAGCCGTTGAAAGGATTTATAATGGTTAAAACGCCATCAATTATTTGATTGTGTTGCAAATCTTCAGAATTGTATAAATACATAAACCATAATACTGCATATTTCTCGCAATAAAATATGCAGTAATTTTACTTGCTGTTTTGAAATACTGCATATTTTTTCTACCTTTGCAGGTAGAAAAATAAAGATGTATGAGAAAATTTGATTATTCGTTTTTAAAAAACTCGCTTTTGCCGACCAATTTACTTGGTATTACCAACAGTATTGCCGAACTAAAAGCATTAGAGCAAGTTCGTAAGCGTGATTTCCAAAAAATTTTTACAAAATTAGAAAGCATCGCCAAGGTACAGTCGGTCAAAGGGTCAAATGCGATTGAGAATATCGTTACTACCGACAAGCGTATTGAAGAAATTGTTAATCATTCCTCTGCTCCACTTAACCACAACGAACAGGAAATTGCAGGTTATCGTGATGCGCTTAATGCCATTCACAATGGTTTTGGAACTATCACACTTGACGAACAAAATATTTTAAATCTTCATTCGGTTTTGCTTTCTTTTACCGAAACAGGCGGCGGAAAGTACAAAACTTCCGACAATGTAATTTTGGAAATTGACAGGGACGGCAACAGGAAAATACGGTTTATACCGACAAAAGCTGCTGAAACACAGTTGGCTATGCAGCAACTTATATATGCGTTCATTGATGCAAACAACGATAGCGGAATAAACAAACTACTTCTGATACCGTGTTTTGTTCTTGATTTCCTGTGTATTCACCCTTTTTCAGACGGAAATGGAAGAATGTCGCGGTTACTTTCTTTATTGTTATTATATAAATCAGGTTTTGATGCCGGAAAATATATTTCCTTTGAAGAACAAATCAACAAAAATAAAAATTCTTACTACGAAGCGCTGCAAAAATCTTCGGAAAATTGGGAAAGTAACAATAATGATTATCTGCCGTTTATTGAAAATTTTATTTTTACGTTACTTGTTTGCTATAAAGAACTTGACAAGCGTTTTGCCGTTATCAATTCAAAAAATGTTTCAAAACGTGAGCGAATTGAGCAAACGATACTCAATAGTTTGCTTCCGCTCGGCAAAAAGGAAATCAATTATATTTTGCCTGATATCTCGGTGACTACAATAGAAATTGTTGTTTCCAAAATGATTGAACAGGGTAAAATCAAAAAAATAGGAACATTTAAAAATGCAAAATATATTAAAAGCTGAAAGTATGAGACAAACACCCGCACGCCAACTGTCAGTTTTGTGAAATGGCGGGTTGTTCGTGTGATACTTCGCAAGATTTTGGAAGTTCGCCTCCCGTCCAAGCCCCCAAAACGTTAGTCAGAATCAGAGCGACTGCGCAGCGCTTAATGGACAAATTTTGATAAGTAGAAATTAAAATCGTTATACATAAAGAAAAAAAAATGTATTTTTGTAAATCATAATAAATTAAATTAATGTTTCATTAAAAACGTAAAAAAAATGGCAGATTCAAAAAATTACAGGTCAATTGTGAAATTGGATTTCCAATACGCACACAGGTTTATGAATTATCCGGGTGAAGCAAGTTATCTTCACGGACATTCGGGATTATTAACTCTCGAAATCGAAGGGGAGTTGGACAAACACAATTATGCTTATCCGGTAAAAGAAGCGCAAAAACTGGCTTGGGCGGTGGCAGATAACTTCCATCACGCAACAATTTTTCAAGAAGGCGACCCTTTGCTTGATTTAGTGTTGCAAGGCTACGAACAATGCGGAATGAAAGGCACAACAAACAGATTTGGAACGCCAGCAAAAGCGCTCAACCATGAATTGGTAAAATCTTTTCCGGAAAGTAGGGTGGCAGTGAGTAAAGGACCTTCTACTTGTGAGTGGTTTTGCACGGTGTTCTACGAACTTTTGAAGGATAAATTGAATATTAAAAAGGTTGAGTTTCGCTCTTCTTCATTGAATTGTGCTTCAAAAGAATTCTAAAAAATTACACAAGTTGCGAGTGGGTTGTTAAAAAAAAATGACAACTCACTGCTGCTAAAACGTTGCACGTAATCCCCATTTTTACAAGAAGCAAATAACTTCCCAAAACTAACGTTTGAAAATAGCGTTTAATTGGAAACAACCTATTGAAAATTTTAAGTTTTGGAAGGACTGCCAATATAGAAAAATATGAAAACAGAAACAATTAGTTATACTAAGCAGATTTTAGAAAACAGGAGGAGTTTAACAGATATTTTTATTACTGTCTTTCTGTTAGGATTAGGTGTCAATTTGATTGCCGCATGTATTTTTCATAGTCTAATAATGTTCAAAGGCAATTTACTAATTATTCTTGGAATATTTTTGTGTATTCTTAGTTTTATTTACTTATTTATACGCTTTTTATCGAAAAAAAAATTTCATAAAACGACAAACGGCTTTTTTATTTTAGATATGAAAAACAGGAATATAGTTGATATTGATAGTTACGATTTTGCAACTGATATATATGACTATTTGAATTGTGCTTTTTCAGAAAGTTCTGACATAAAAAAAATATGGGATAATATAAACTTCAAAGAAAAAGATGATACCTTTAATGACTTTTTGAAAATAATGAATGAAGTATCAGAATACTATCTGCTTGAAAAGTTATCGACACATTTATCTTCTTTTTTTAACGACACAAAACATGATAAAAATGAAATTATAGAATATCAAAGAAATGACATCCCCGATATTTTACTAAGAAATAGATTTTTAGAAATGTTTTCTAAACCTATGGAAGATAGAGCTGCATTTATATCTTCAAAAACAGATGATAATTCCATTGATTTAAAAAATAATGCAGATGAAGGTAAGGTTGTTTTATGTTTTTCAAATGGAGCCAGATATAGTTTTTTTGATTTATCCTTGCCAAAAAACAGTAAACTGAAAAGAAATATCGATAATTCTATTTCAATTATTACAAAAAGATTTACTATTACTCTTAAAACAGTTGTTAGCGGTACAAATACATATATTCCTTGGGAATTTACAAAATTCTACTTAGGATTGGAATATGAAAACATTAGAAGTTTTGTTGTATCTTTTGAAATAAATATAATATTTAAATCAATGGCATTATTTAAAGCCATTGGTTGGCATTATTATAATTGGTTAGATTCATTTGTCAAAGAGTTAGAAAAAGATTTTGAGCAAGAATATTATCTTAATGAAAAAATTAATTGGACAAGAACGTATGCAATTATTAAACCTTTATTAAGGCAAAGAAACAATGGAAAGACCGGCATCTAACGTTGGGTCAAAATGGGGACTGCGTTGTAGAGAAAAAATAGAAATTGAAAGTCAAAATTAAAATTAAACAGAAAACAATTATGGCAGTATTAGAAGAACATAACGGACGTTGCGGTTGGTGTAAATCCGACCCTCTTTATTTGAAATATCACGATGAAGAATGGGGTGAAGAAGTTACAGACGACCTTAAAATGTTTGAGTTTTTAGTATTGGAAAGTGCGCAGGCGGGTTTGAGTTGGATAACAATCCTCAAAAGACGTAATGCCTACCGAAATGCTTTTGCGGATTACAATGCTGAAAAAGTTGCCGGAATGACAGAACAAGACGTAGAACGCTTGATGCAAGACAGCGGAATTATCCGTAACCGAAAAAAGATAGAAGCCACGATTACTAATGCCCAACATTTTTTGGAAACACAAAAAGAATTCGGTAGTTTTTGTAATTATTTGAGAACATTTTTGCCTGAAAGAAGACCGATTATCAATCATTGGAAGACATTGAGCGAAATTCCCGCCTCGACACTTTTGTCCGATGCTATTAGTAAAGATATGAAGAAACGAGGCTTCAAATTTTTCGGTACAACGATTTGTTATGCTCATTTACAGGCAGTCGGTTATGTGAATGACCATTTGGAGGGGTGTCCGTTTAAATATCGTGATTAATATGAAATCAAGAAAACTTCGCAGGATTTTGGGAGTTTGCCGCCCGTCCAAGCCTTACCGATACCCCCGCCCGACGCCAAGCCCCAGACACGATCCCCGTTGTATGCCATATAGGATAGTGCATACAACACCGAAAAAAGTCCGAGAACAACTAAACAAATGTTAAAAATTTAGAGATAAATAATTGCTCAAAAAGTCGTACCTTTGTAAATTCTAAAAAGAACAAAAAACATATCATAATGGACAGACAAATATCAAGCGAAAAGGCAATTAGAGAATTAGTTAGTTCAAATGTTCGCACTTTTGCGCAGACATTTAGCGAAAGACATATCAGCGAGTTTGACGACCCCGAAGGAACTCTAAATATGAAAATTCACAATGTTTTTATTGCTGTTTTAGGCGAAGAACTTCAATACTATACAGCGTTGTGTCGCTCTTTTGACAGTTCATTGGGAAATATGCTTGAAAATTTAGCGGTAAGTATCGCAAAATTTTTCTATATAGTTACCGACAAGGTAAGCGGGACATTATATCCCGAACAAACGGCAAAAATCGCAGAACTTTTGGAGGCATATAAAAATAGCAAAAACCCCCGAAAGGTATCAATAAAAGATTTTGAGGAACTTCGTAATGTTCAGAATTTCACAGAAGTACAAGAAAAAACTCATATTAGCGATTATTATTTGTTCGATGAAGAAACGGACAAACATTTTTTGATTGAACTGAAAATAGGAGGCGATTTAGACAACAAAAAAGCACGCTCGGAAAAAGAAGCACTTTTTGAACAATATGCGATTTTGTCAAATACATTAGGCAAAAACGCGAAGATAAAATGCTATTTTGCAACCGCTTACAATCGTTACGGAGAAGATAAACCTTGGACACAAGGTAGAGTTCGGCAATTCTTCTCAGAAGAAGAGTTGTTGATTGGCAAAGATTTTTGGAATTTTATTTGCAAATCCAACAAAGGTTACGAAATTGTGATTGACGAGTACACAAAAAATGCTCCGATAATTCGTAAAGCATTAGACCAAATCAAGGAAAAATATTTATCGTAAAATGAAAACGGACAAATTTTCAATAGTACAAGGCGATTGTTTTGATTTGATAAAAGAAATCAAAACAAATACTATTGATTTAATTTTGACCGACCCGCCATATAATTTAGCAAAACATTCGACAGGAAATATAAAATTTGATTGGCGAGAAGATGTAAATAATGACATTGCAGAATGGGATAAAAAAGAGATTGAACCTGATAAAATTGCAGACGAATTTGTTAGAGTGTTGAAACCTGACGGAAATTTATTTGTTTTTTGCAGTTATAATTTAATTGGCAAATGGTATGATGCGTTAGACCATAAATTTGATGCAACAAATTTTTTTGTTTGGCACAAAACAAATCCTGTCCCAAAATTTTTCAAAAATGGTTTCTTAAATAGTTGCGAGATAATGCTTTGCTGTTGGAACAAAAAACACAAATGGAATTTTACAACACAAAAAGAAATGCACAATTTTTTTGAAACACCGATTTGTTCTTCGCCCGAAAGATTAAAAGACCCAAAACATCCGACCCAAAAACCTGTTAAATTGTTGGAACATATAATAAAAATTGCCTCAAATGAAAATGATACAGTTTTTGACCCTTTTATGGGAGTTGCTTCTACAGGCGTTGCGGCATTGAAAAATAACAGAAAATTTGTAGGCATAGAATTAGAAAAAAACTACTTTGTTGCCTCTAAAAATCGTTTAATAAATTTGAAAAAATGAAAGATATATTTGGAAATACAAACATTGAATTAAAGCCATTTTTAAAGTGGCCGGGCGGAAAATCAAAAGAATTAAAGGTCATTATTCCAAATTTGCCCGAAAAAATTGACAATTATTACGAACCGTTTATTGGCGGTGGCGCGGTTTATTTTGCCGTTGCTAACGCAAAACATTATTTTATAAACGACAAGTCCAAAGATTTAGTAGATTTGTACCAAAACATAAAATCAACAAATAACTCAGAACTTTTAGATATACTCACAAAAATTGATACCTATTGGCGAGAACTTGACAGCATTTTTGAAACGCATAAAACAGAATTGGTTACAGCGTTTTTAGAATTACGCAAATCGGAAGAGTTTGATTTAAAACAAATTATTATCGGCGAAGCCGATAATAATTTTGATGATTTTTCTAATTCGTTAAATGGCATTTTTGATTTTGACTTGAAGTTTTACAAAAAAGAACTTAAAACTAATTTAACTCGCAAAATGCAAAGAATGCGAGAAATTGAAAAAGAAAAAGGGCTTTTGTGTGCAGAAGACATTGATTTGAACATTTTGACCGCAATAAAAAGTTCGTTTTATATGTATTTCAGACACTTATACAACAAACCCGAAAAACACAATATTCCAGCAGTTATTTATAGTGCAATTTATTTTTTCATTCGCAATTACACATATAGTGGGATGTTCCGCTACAACGCTGACGGAGAGTTTAATGTGCCTTATGGTGGAATTGGTTATAACGGAAATTCATTAGACAAAAAAATAAAATATATTTCAAGTAAAGAAATACAAAACAGATTACAAAACACAACCATAGAAAATGCAGATTTTTATGATTTTATGAAATCAAAAAACACAACGGAAAATGATTTTATTTTTTTAGACCCGCCGTATGACACCGAATTTAGCACTTACGACCAAAATGAATTTACACAAAACGACCAGATGAGGTTAGCAAATTTTTTGATAAAGGAAACTAATTGTAAATGGCAATTAGTCATAAAAAATACAGATTTTATTCACGGACTTTATGAAAAAGACAGTATAAAAATAAAGTATTTTGACAAATCCTATAACGTAAGTTTTATGAATCGGAATGATAAAAAAACGGAACATTTGCTCATTACAAATTATTAAGTACGAATGAAATATTGCATACAACGAGCAGTTTTGTGAAATGGCGTGTTGCTCGTGTGATACTTCGCAAGATTTTGGAAGTTCGCCGCCCGTCCGACATAATAACGAAATTTGATGAACCAATATTTACAAAAAAAATAATTGTATTGAAAATAAAATAAAATTGTATTTTTGTATGTTAATAATTTAGAATAATAGAGATGAAACTGACAAACAAAATCGTTCCCAACATTTGGTATCATTCCGACGGAGGAAAAATTGCTGAAATCATTGCCTATTATAAAAATATTTTTGGCAACGATTTTCAGGAAGGGCAAGTTATTCCGCTTGGCGAAACTCCAAGTGGAAATACGGAGATGTGTGAGGTACATATTTTCGGTCAAAAATATCTGCTTATGTGTACGGCAGAGAAACATCATCCTCTGAACGATGCAATATCATTTATGATTTATTGTCAAGACCAAAATGAAATTGATAAGTATTGGAATTATTTTACATTGGAAGGCAAAGAGTCGTATTGTAGTTGGTGCATAGATAAGTATGGGCTTCGATGGCAAGTGCTTCCCTGCAATCTGGAAGAACTTATGAGCAAACCCAATTCCTCTGAAGTAATGATGAAACAGAAAAAGTTTGTGATTGCAGAATATATGAAATAATAGATGGTCAATAATTTTTATGTCTGCTTAAGGAGACGGACGTTAAACTAATTTTTTATATGCAATTGGAATTATTCATTAATTTTGATGGTAATTGTCGTGAGGCGGTAGATTTTTACGCAAAAGTATTCAAATCAACAGTTAATAACCTGATGACGTATGGGCAAGCGCCGCCGAACCCAAATTACGCCGTATCGGAAGCGGACAAAGACAGAATAATGTATGCAGGAGTGCCAATCGGCAGTGTAGTTGTTATGTTCTCTGACGTACCATCAGGCTCGGAATTTGTCAAAGGCAATAATATAAGTCCGACTGTCAGTACTGATAACAAAGACGAAGTCGCACGAATTTTTAACAAACTCAAAGAAGGCGGTGAGGTTTATATGAAACTTCAAACAACATTTTTCAGTGAGTTGTTTGGCATGGTAAAAGATCAATTCGGTATAATTTGGCAGATTTTATATTATTCACATAAAGAATAGAAAAATGAACGAGAAAATTTATGAATACGAGGCTGTGATACAATCCAGCGTTGCCGGCAGAGGCGGAGCGTTAGTACCTTTTCCGTATGATGTTCGGAAGGAGTTCGGAAAGGGCAGAGTGAAAGTTCACGCTACTTTCGATGGCGAGCCGTATGACGGAAGTGTTGTAAACATGGGTGTTAAATATGCCGATGGTTCGGTGTGTTATGTGATAGGTATCCTTAAAGATATTCGTGCTAAAATAGGGAAACAGCCAGGAGACACGGTTGTAGTGACTATACGTGAGAGAGTATAATCAAATGCTAAGACAAAGAAAGTGATGAAATAAAACAACGTCAGCACCCAACTGCCGGTTTTGTGAGATGGCGGGGGTTGGGGTTGTATCGTCTGAAATTTTGTTTAACTTTGCAGCGTATTGGCTTGTCAAATCTTTTGTGGAACTCCGCCTGAATGTGAAGTTCCAGACATGTTACATACAGCGCAGTGCTACAATTACAACAAAACACGAAAAACATATAAAAAAGATAATTTGCAAGAAATGAAACTAAAAAAAACAATCATTTTCGCTTTGCTTGTAATCACAACAAGCAGTTGCGGACAGACACCAAAAAAACAGGTGGAAACGCCAAATAGTGAACTCTTTTCCGAAAAACAATTCACTTTTACCGTTGAAGATTTTTCTAAAGATTATGTCGGAATAGTTTATATCTCTGACACAACAGAGGTATTTACTAAAGGTTGGATTGCGATTTTAGAGAAAAAATCAAAAAAGCAAATAATAAAAGTTGAATCTGAAGAATTGGCTTTTGAACTCCACAACGGGGAATTATTGGCAAATGTAAAAGAACTTCCGTATGGAGAACAAAGTCTGATAATGTACGAGGATTATAATTTCGACGGCAAAAAAGATTTTGCAATAATGGATGGTCAAAACAGTTGTTATCACGGACCTTCTTTTCAGATATATCTTGCTACCGACAATGGTTTTGAATACAGCGAAGAGTTTACAAGTTTGGCGCAGGAATATTGCGGAATGTTTGATGTCGATTATGATAAAAAACAAATTTTTACAATGACAAAGGACGGTTGTTGTTGGCACGAATATTCAACATTTGTAGTGGAAAACAACCGTCCCATAGCCGTAGAAATTCGGCAAGAAGGTTTAAATCCTACCGGTGTAATGTGGGATATTGTAGAACAAAAACGTATCGACGGAAAAATGACTACACAGAAATATAGCGTTTTTAATACAGATGGAGAAACAGATGTTGTATATTCATTTGAATTTTCTAATAAAAAGAAAATGAGATTGCTTAATAATTCTGAAACATTGTACTATATTTTTACCGATAAAGATGATAAAGTTGAACTGTGTCTTTGGGACGAGGGGTTTAATTATTCAAAAAAAGACAATACATTGGAGTTTGAAAGTGGAGAAACCTCTTACAAAATCACTTCAACAGGAATAATCGTAACTACACCCAACAAAAAATATGATATGAAAGCCGTTCCAGAAACCATAAAAGGTTCTATGACAGATATGCTTAAAATGAATTTAGAAAATGTTACAATAAAAAATGCCAGCAGATAACGAGGGGTTTGGCGAGAGCGGGGGAGTAACTCGTCCTAACATTTGTGAAACTGTAGTTTTTTTCGTAAAACACATTGTTTTTCAAAAATAAAGTAATAATTTTGCCTCAAATAATTTGATTTTTAAGTTATGAATATAGTAGAGCAAAATATAAATCAAGTTTCCAAGTTGTTGGAACAATATAATGTCGATAATATGTACTTGTTTGGCTCTGTGCTTACCGACAATTTTTCGCCAACAAGTGATA
>WQYU01000091.1 GCA_009781075.1 Paludibacter sp.
ATATTTTAAGGCGCAAAACGCGTCGCTCCTGCTGTAGCGGGCAAATGAAATCATGCGCTTACGATACAGTTATTGCTGTTAACAGGGGTTTTAATGGATACTTGATTGGATTTATAGAAGAAAAGTACAAACTTATTTTTCTGATTAACAAATTGTTAATTTTTAGAAGTGCCCAAAAGTAAACAAATATTAGTTATAAGTATTAATCCGAGTCAACTTTTCTTCGAGATAGGACAAGCAAAATGTCAACCTAAATCAGAAAATGACATTGTTACTTTTATAACACTACCCTACCCTAATTTTATAAAGCTGCTTATTGCCAAAAAAAATTTGCTGTTTTTGCTGTTTTTCTCTATCTTTGCACTCTGATAATCGGGGCAATAAATTTTTATGTATGTTGTCAAAAAATAATTTTTTATTTCCTGATACTCAAATATTTATAACAACATACTTTTTAAAACATCACATTATTAATAATTATATGGTATGAAGAAAATTACGTTTCTCTTAATGGCTTTATGCTTTTGTGCCTTAACAAACAAAGCACTGGGACAATCTTGGAACATCGGCTACCCTACTTCGACCGATTTAGTGGCAATGATTAGCGGCGACAGTTTTAATTATTCTTTGACTATTAGCGGCTCAGGGGCGATGAAAGATTTTGTTACAGAAAGCGCGGTTCCTTGGCATAGCATTAGAACTAATATTACATCCATTGTAATAAATACCGGGGTCACATCGATTGGAAATTATGCTTTTTATAATTGTAACAATGTAACAGGTACATTATCTGTTCCTAATTCAGTTACTTCCATCGGTGATTACGCATTTTATAAATGCAGCAGTTATACACAAACATTATCTATCGGAAATCAAATTACTGCTATTGGGAATTATGCTTTTTCCGGTTGTTCCGGTATTACGTCTGCAAATATTGGAAATGCAGTTACTACTATTGGGAATTCTGCTTTTTCTGGTTGTTCCGGTATTACATCTGCAAATATTGGAGATGCAGTTACTACTATTGGGAATTCTGCTTTTTCTGGTTGCAAGAATATAAATTCACTAACTATTCCAAACTCTGTAATTTCGATTGGAGAAAATGCTTTTTCCGGTTGTATGGGTATAACATCGTTATCATTGGGGAATTCGGTTGCTTATATCGGAGAAAATGCTTTTATTATTTGCAACGGCATAACAGGTACATTAACAATTCCTAACTCTGTTTCTTATATCGGAAATTCTGCTTTTTATGCTTGTGGTGGTTTAACATCACTAATAATAGGCAATTCGGTTGCTTCGATAGGAGAGAATGCTTTTGCTTACTGTAGTGGATTAGCATCAGTAACAAATTTAAACATAAATCCTCAAAATATTAATTCTAATGTATTTTATTATTTAAATTTAGGTTCTAAAACGCTGAATGTTCCTGGTTGCGCTTTAAATGATTACCAAAATGCCACCGTGTGGTCATCTTTCGGCACAATTATTGGCAATGAGCAGTTACCATGTGGTACAGATAATATCGAAACCGTTGAAACAGATAATATTTCCATTTATCCTGATCCTGTAAAAGATGAACTTTTTATTAAGATAGATTATCCGATAGGCATGTTTGAGATTCTCAATTTACAAGGAAAAATAGTAATCAAGCAATACTCAAATGGTAATTCAATCAATGTATCTTCTCTGCCACGAGGGGTTTATATAATACAAATCGGTGATTTCAGAGGAAAATTTATTAAGGAATAGAGAAATTATCATAAAATTAACATGAGTTCAATGTAATAAACAAAAAATATTTGGGTTGTGCTTTAAAAAGTATACTGTTATAAATATGCGGCAAACAAGGAATAAAATATTATTTTTGTAATATGAAAATAAAAATTACCCTTTACTGTCCCACTTGCCAAAGTGCAAAGATAGAGAAAAATGGTAAAAAATCGTGCAAAAAACAAAATTATTTGTGCAAAAATTGCGAACATCAGTTTATTGGCAACCATGTTTTAACCTACAAAGGTGGTAGTGTCTTAAATTGACACAGAAAAAATTCTATTTATGCTTGTTCGTGGAATTGGCATCAGAGATATTACTGGAATAGATACTTTTGATACTGTCTATACAGATAATTGGGATGGTTTTTATCGTTGTGTTTCAGGCATGAAAGAAAATACAGTATTGTTAATTTGGCGTATATTTTACAAAAAAAGTATCTTTGAAAATCAGCACTTTATGTTCCCAAATTATATATAAAAAACTATACAAAATTAACAATACTTGATTTTTTGTAAATGTAGTGTTTATTATTTAAAATTATTATTTTATACAAATAAAATTCCTAATTATCTTATTTTTAGATTATTAGGAATGTATTATGTGACTCTGGCGGGATTCTAACCCACAACCTTCTGATCCGTAGTCAGATGCTCTATACAGTTGAGCTACAGAGCCAAAAAAAGTTACATTTTTTTCACTGCAAAAGTAATATTTTTTTTTATTTGCACAAAATTTTTCTAAAAAAATGTTGATATTTCCACCTTTACTTCTTCATTTTCATTCGTGCTTGCAGTTCTATTGTGCGCAGTTGATCTTTGTACAAATTGTTAGCGTTGATTTTTTCTATCGGTAGATTGGAGTCGGAATTGTCGTTCCAGCGGCGACACAGATAAATGGGCTCAAAAATTCGTCCGATTTTGTATTGGCGGCTCATTCGCAGTCCGATGGCATAATCTTCTCCATAACTTGTGTTGGGCAAGCCACCTGCAGCGCGCAGAGCAGGCGTATAAAAACATCGCGGCGCACCCAATCCATTCACTCTCAAGGCGTTGTTGTGCCCGTTTCCTTCTGTCCATTCGTTATGGTCGACTATTCCTGGGGCAATGGTTTGTAACGAAAAATCGACTGTTTTATAAGAACCGATTAACATTGCACAACGTTGTAACAAAAACTCATTTACAATCATTTGCAAATTATTTTCCGACGAATATAAATCGTCGCTATCTAATTGCGCGCAAAAACGTCCGCAGTGCGCCGAAAAGATTGCCTCATTCCAGCAGCCGCCAATTCCCAAGTCATTACTTTGAGGAATTATTTGAATAATCTTTTGAGGATATTTACTTTCAAATTCTGAAATAATTGTACCTGTGGAATCTGTAGAAAAATTATTTACAATGATAACGTTGAATTTAAAACCTGTTATTTGATTTAAAGCCGAATTTATTGCGTTTGCGATGGTTTTTTCGCGATTGCGCACGGGGATAATCACCGACATCTCCACAGGAAAATTATTGGTGTTTGCAAAATCGGTCTCCCTAAAAATAGGTTTGAGATATGCACCAATCGTTTTTAAATGGGAAGTGCAAGCGTGTTCCATTTCAAGTTGCACTCGGCGGTTTTGCAAATATAAATAGCCGAATTGTTTTTGCTCGTCAGTAAGCAAATCCGTTTCGGTTTGATTGTATAGGAATTCGCTGATATGAAAAAAATGATGATTCTGCTGGAGTTTCAAGCGCAAGTCGTACAGACCTGCAAAATGATAGTCCTCAGTAATTTTTGCCACTGCGTTTTTCAGCGTCGCTGTGTTGAAAAAAAGCACCGAACCAAAATCAAAATCATCTCTCAAACTACCCATTTGAAAATCGATTACAGGATGTGAAGTTTGTTTTGAATTTATGATTGTAAAATAATCGGAATAAACCAAAGCTGCACCCGTGTCGGCTGCAACTTGAGCAAAACGCTGCAAAGCATTCTGTACAAAAATTATATTCGGTTGCAGGCATATTACGGTATATTCACTCGTTGTTTCCTCGCAAATTTTACGAATCGTTGCTGATGTTTGGTAACGGGAAATATTATAGATATTAAAATTTGATTTATTCATTGCCGTTATTTTTTTAACAAAAGTAATATTTTTTTATTTCAAAATATTTTAAGTCAGAATAAATTCTGGAAGGAACAACGACGCTTTTCATATATTCTGTTTACAAATAGAGACGCGTAGCGTAACACTTATCCGAAAAACAAAAATGAAAATTATATAATTTTTTAGGAGTAAGTACATAGTCGAATTGTACTGTTTCCCGTTTTATTAAGATGTACGGGGCGATAAATGTCATGCCAACCGTTGCTCCATTGCTATTTGCATTAGTTGGACGGTGTTGTGAGCGCCTAATTTCATGTACAGGTTTTTTCGGTAACTGCGGATGGTCTCTTGTCCAAGAAATAATTTGTCTGCAATTTCATTCGATGTACAGCCCATAGTTATCAACTTCAGCAGTTCACGCTCGCGGCGGGTAAGTTCTATTCTGTTGATAGACCCTTTTTTGAGCAACAAATCTACCTCGTTACACAAAAACATTTTGCCTTGTGCAACAGTTGTTATTCCTTCAATAATTTCTTCGGGCATTGCGTTTTTTAGAATATATCCCGAAGCGTTGCTTTTGAGAGCCTGTACAATAAGAGAATATTCCGAATAACTTGTCAATATTAATATGTTCAAAGTCGGATATTTTTCTTTGATTTTAGGACACAGGTCGATGCCGCTTTCGTCGGGCAAGCCGACATCAAGTAATAAAACTTGCGGCTTTACCTCTTGGAGCATCTTCCAGCAGCCGCCGGCATTGTATGCTTTGCCGCATAAGCAGGCAACCTCCGATTCGGTAATAATTTTTTCTAAACCATCTA
Source organism: Paludibacter sp. (assembly GCA_009781075.1). GTDB lineage: Bacteria > Bacteroidota > Bacteroidia > Bacteroidales > Paludibacteraceae > WRGS01. The sequence goes on from WQYU01000091.1 coordinate 4,684, forward strand.
TTACAATTTGATGGTCGTCAACAATTGCTACATTTATCATAATAAATTATAAACTAATATTTTACAAAATTTTTTTTATCCATGAATTAAATTCAGGGTGTAAATAATATTCACGGAGCAAAATTACGATATGATAAAGTCTTAAAATACCCCCAAATGGGGGTTTTTTTAGTCAAGTGAATTTTTTTTAAAATTATTTTATTAAAAATCTTTTAATTATTAATTCTTATCCGAATAAAATTCAAGGCACAATTATTAATTCTACATTTATTTCTGTTCCTTCTCCGATTTTGGAGTCAATATTTATAATTCCATTAACAGCCGAAATTCTGTCTTTGATATTCTGCAAGCCCATTCCTTCTACTTTTGCGTTGGGGTCAAATCCGCAACCGTTGTCCTGTACGGTGAATGCAATGCGGTCGTCTTCTTGAATTATTTGCACCATAATATTTTCTGCACCTGAATGTTTGAGAGCATTGTTCACAAGTTCGTGTATTGTGCGGTAAATCATCACTTCAAGGTTTTGTTTCAGGCGCGATTCATATCCGTAGAAAGCAAATTGAACTGTCGGCATATTGCTGCAAAAATCGCTCACCGCAGGTTTCAATCCAAATCGGCTTAGCGAATCAGGCATCAAGTGATGAGCAACGCGCCTCATTTCCTGCACCGACTGGTCGAGCAGTTTTAGCACTCTGTTTAGGCGTTCAACATCTTCATATTCCAACACTGCACCACTTTTCATATCCTGTAATCCCATTTGTACGCCTGTTAGCATACTTCCCAGTCCGTCGTGCAGGTCGCGTGCCAGACGGGTGCGTTCCTGAGTTTCGCCATCGAGTACCGATTGTGCGGCAATTATTTGTTTTTCCTGTTCAAGTTGAATATTTTTACTTTCTGCAAGTTTCTTTTTATTAGTTGTCCATCGCCAGAGAAGGAAGAAAGTTGTCAATGCCAGCAGCAAGACGGCGCTACCGGCAATACTCAATCCGGTCATCAATCGTTTTTCTTTTTGTAATGCAGTTATTTGGAGTTCTTTCTTTTCGGTTTCGTATTTTACTTGCATTTCTTTGGCATAGTTTCGAGTTTGTTCGGATAAAATTCCTTTATAAATTGAATCATATTTTGTTTCGTAGAAATCACCTTTAATAAAATCATTCCGGACTTGCATCAATGTCGCAATATGATTATAGCATTTCATTTCTTGTTCAGGCAAATCATTTTCAGTGGCTGTTTCCAATGATTCCTTTATATATTTTTCCGATTCGTTATAATTTCCTCTATATGCTTCTATATATGCAAGCGCTCTGTTGGAAGTGCAATAACCTTCAACATCGCCAAATTCCAAAGATATTTCTAATGCTTTTCGGCTATATATTTCTGAATTTTTCAAATCATATTTTTTTAGATACATATCCCCTAAATTATTGTAAATGTTTGAAAGAAAGTATTTGTTATCATTTAAATTACAAATACGTTGGGCTTCTATGAGGCATTTTTCCGCTTTTTCAAGTTGCGATTTTGCTTGCAATGCAACAGCATAATTGTTAAGAACCCATGCTCTTAGCATGGTATCCGGTTTTTCTTTTAAGATGTCAAGCGCATTTTCCAAATTCACAATATCTTCGTCATACATATTCAAATCATAATACACCACTCCCATCAAATAATAAGACTGAGCGAGGGCAAATTTTTTGCCTTGTTTTTCAAAAAAAGGTAAAGCCTCGCTGTAATAATTCAAAGCGGTTTCACTCCATTTTTTATAATTGTAGCAATTTCCAATGTTTATCAATATTTTGGCAATCCAAAGTTCATTCTTTTCATTTTTTGCTAATTCAAGAACCTGCTGATGAATAACAATGGATGAATCGAGATACCCCTGTCTGTTTAGTATATCCGTGAAAGCAGCCGCAAACTTATAACGTCCTTCGTTCCAGTTCAATTTTTCACTCAAATCTTTTAATTTGAGATAATACACTTTTGCCTTTTCAAAGTCATAATTAAAATATATATCTCCGATATCATAATACAACTTCGCAAGGTTGGTATCCTGTTTGGCAGTAACTGTCATTTGCAGCAGACTGTCGAGTTTGCTGTTTTCGCTTTCGGACAGAAGTGAATCTGTCTGAAAAATGGACATTGAATCTGTTGCAATGCGCAGGCTTGACATATCCTGACTATCCGTTTGTTTTGAATTGCAACCAATTACAAATACCGCAACAAATGCGGCAAAAATCAATTTGAGTTGTAAGTAATTTGTCTTCATATAATTAAAACTTATTATTTATTATTAATAATTATTTATTGTCAATTAAATTTTCAATTCTACATTAATCTCCGTTCCCTCGCCGATTTTGGAATCGATATTCATCATTCCGTTGAATGTTGTTATCCTATCGCGGATATTTTGCAGCCCCATTCCTTGTGCATCTGCTTCGGGGTCAAAGCCGCAGCCGTCGTCCTGAACGGTGAATGCAATGCGGTCCTGTTCTTGAATGATTTGCACTATAATATGTTCTGCGCTCGAATGTTTGAGTGCGTTGTTCACCAATTCGTGTATTGTGCGGTAAATCATCACTTCAAAGTTTTGCTCCAAGCGCGATTCGTCGCCGTAGTAAGCAAATTTCACTGTCGGCATATTGCGGCAAAAATCGCTCACCGCAGGTTTTAATCCGAAGCGGCTGAGTGAATCGGGCATCAGGTGGTGGGCTACGCGCCTCATCTCCTGTACCGACTGGTCGAGCAGTTTCAAAGCCCTGTTTAGGCGTTCTACGTCTTCATATTCCAACACAGCGCCTTTTTTCATATCCTGCAATCCCATTTGTACTCCTGTTAGCATGCTGCCTAAGCCATCGTGCAGGTCGCGTGCCAGGCGGGTACGTTCCTGCGTTTCGCCGTCGAGTACCGATTGTGCGGCAATAATTTGTTTTTCCTGTTCCAATTGTATAATTTGTTGTTCTGCAAGTTGTTTCTGTTTTTCGGCAATCCGCCGTTTCTGAACCGTCCAACGCCAGAGGGAAAAGATAGTTGTCAATGCCAGCAATAAAACAACGCTGCCTGCAATACTTAATCCTGTCATCAATCGTTTTTCTTTTTCTAATGCAGTTATTTGGAGTTCTTTTTTTTCGGTTTCGTATTTGACTTGCATTTCTTTGGCATATCCACGAGTATTTTCGGATACAAGCGCATTCTGAACCGAGTCGGATTTTGCGGTGAATAATATTTGGTTACGAAAATTACGCCGTGAAATTGAGACATTGGAAAGAAGTGTATAGCAATCCCTTTCATCATCGGGTAATTCATTTTCAATGGCGGTTTTCAATGCTTCCCTTGCATGTTCTTCCGCCTTATCATAATTCCCTTTGTACCATTCTATGTAGCCAAGACCTATATTAGATGCGCAATGACTTTCGACGTCTCCAAATTCGGAAGCAAGTTCAGACGCTTTCAGGGCGTATATTTCCGCTTTGTTCAAATCATACTTATTAAGCGCTATCTGCCACAGATTGCCACAAATACCCATCAACAAGTATTTGTTATTATAGAGATTGCTGATGCGTTGCGCCTCGATAAGGCAGTTTTCCGCTTTTTCAATCTGGCGCTTGGGACTTTTATAGAGTGCAAAAGCATAATTGGTTAAAGTGTATGCTCTTATCAATGTATCCGGTCTTTCTTTCAATATATCAAGCGATTTCTCGGAATAAGCGATTTCTTCGTCATACATATTCATATATCCATATATAACACCCATTAAATAGTAAATATGAGCAAGCCTGAATTTATCGCCTCGTTTTTCCAATATGGGTAACGCTTCGTTGTAATAGTTCAAAGCCGTTTCGAACCATCGCTTATAAGCGTAGCCAAGTCCCATATTTACGGACGTTATGGCAATCCATTCTTCGTCCATTTCTTTTTTAGCCAATTCGTGAGCCTGTTGAGTAACGATAAGAGACGAATCAATCAAACCTTCCCTGTTATATATACCAGCAGATGCTGTTGCGTATCGGTAAAGTCCTTCATTCCATCCTAATTTTTCGCTTAAGTTTTTTAATTTGAGATAATACGTTTTTGCTTTTTCGTAGTCAAAATTATAATATATCTCTCCGATAGTATAATATACTAATGCGAGATTGGTATCCTGTTTGGCAGTCGCCGCCACTCGCAACAAACTGTCGAGCCTGCTGTTTTCGCTTTCGGACAGAAGTGAATCTGTCTGAAAAATGGACATTGAATCTGTTGCAACACGCAGGCTTGACATATCCTGATTATCCGTTTGTTTTGAATTGCAGCCAATCACAAACACAGCAATAAATACGGCAAAAGTCAATTTGAGTTCAAAATTATGTGTTTTCATTATATTTTATATATATTTTATTACTAATTTTAATTTTTATGCAAAATTACTCTATTTTTCAAAACGAAAATACCCCCAAATGGGGGTATTTTCGGGTCAAGCGAAAATTTTTAAAAAATTTTGTGTTTTTTAATAATAAATTTGAAAAAGACACTCTTAGTAGCATATATTTCACTCCACATCTTCTCTTATTTATTTTTTCCAAATATTAGAATCTGCAATTGATTAATTTTTATTTAAGCAAATTAGGAGTTGGTTTTCAAATTAAAATATTTAAAATAAATATTTTTTTGCAAAAGTTATAATATGATAAATGCTTGAAAATAAATAAAATAATCTTATATATAATAGTTTTATTACAAATAAAATCATTACAAATAAGATTGTTACAAATAATTTTATTATATGAAAAATATTTTGTAATTTTGCGATATGAAAAAAATGCCTTTTATATATGGGAAATCGTCTGATTTTTTAAATTTTACAGACAGAGAAAAAGAATCGGAACATCTTGAAAGAAATTTCAAATCGTTGATAAATACAACGATTGTTTCGCCGAGACGCTGGGGAAAAACATCGCTTGTGGAAAATGTTGCGGAAAAAATTCGTACAGAAAATAAGGATATTAAGGTTTGTGTGCTCGATATTTTTAATGTTCGCAATGAAAATGAGTTTTACGAACATTTTGCAAAAGAAGTGTTTTCTTTGTCAAATAATCTACTCTTGCTGCCCATCGTTTGCAACGAGGAGTCTAATGTTATAGCGTTTTTAACGCAGATATTTTATGTTAAAAACATAAAACCAAATTCCACTCGTTTGCAAATGAATGAAAACAGAAAAAAAATATTTTTCGACTTTTTTTGTAAATTTTTAAAAAATATTTG
>WQYU01000092.1 GCA_009781075.1 Paludibacter sp.
GGGGAACAAAAATATTTATCAAATGCAATATTGCTATCCTTATCCAATAAACTATTCGACGGACAAATCGGTTATGGTGCAGAATATGATTTTTCGCAAAACGATAATTCTTCTTCTTTGATTCAAGAAAACATTTCCACAGGCATTGACAACCTTTCATTGGTTCGTCAGACACAAAATTTATTGGCTTTTTATGTTGATTACAAATACAATTTAGATAAGTTTTCATTTTATGCAGGATTAAGAATAGAAAATATATCTACAAAATATTCTGAAAACAACATTAGTTCCGACAGTGTGAAGATCAAACCGACAACTCTCGGTCCAACCTTACGGATTACTTATGATGACAAAAATCTGCATTTAAGTGGCTCATACAGGCGTATCATTACACGTCCTTCATACTCATCACTCAACAATTTCCTGTTCTTTGAATCTCGATTTGCATATCAACAGGGCAATCCATATTTGCAACAATCAATTCAAAATTTTTTTTCACTAAATGCGACAGTGTATGATTTCAATGTTACCGCAAATTATACCAAATACACAGATGCTATCGCAATAGTAATTTATCCGTACAATAATGAAACAGGTTCTATTCTTAAACGATTGGAGAATATCCCTGATTATAGGAAACTTGATATTGGGATAGTTTGGCAAAAAAGTTTTGGAAAATATGAACCGCAATTGGAGTTTTCTTTCGGTAAGCAATGGTTTGATTATGCTTTTAACTCAACTGATAAATTCAATTATAATGGATTTTATTATAGTGCTAAATTATTCAATTCCATTGAGTTGCCAAAGAATTGGAATTTAGATTTGGACTTGTTTTATAATTCAAAAAATATAAGATTCTTTTCAGAATATTCACACACTTTCAATTATTATTTCATTGTATCCAAGACAATAAATAAATTTTCCATTGATTTAAGTTTTGATAATATATTTTATCCGTCAAAAGAGATAACTGTTCGTAATATGAACAATATTTATTCACGCGACTGGGACAAACAAGATAATGCCGGCATATCGTTGACTGTAACGTACAGATTCAATTCCATAAAGGCAAGATACACTAATAATAAAAGCGGAACGGAAGCAAAAAGGTTTTAATTGATTATAATAGAAAAGTACAATTTATAAATAAAAAGTAACAATAATATTCCAAGAATTGGACTTTAGCAAAAATATCTTTTAATTTTTCCCAAATAAATTACTACTTTTGCAAAAAAAAATATCGGATATGAAAACAGCAGTAAAAAAAGCAAAAAAGGAGAAAAAATCTCTGAAAACTAACGAGGAAATACAGCAAAAGCCAAAGTCAGCATACACATTATTTAGGGAAAAGTATCCTAATGGCATTGGTGAAATTGTAAATATGCGTGCAGTATTAAGATAATTTTATGAGATATTATTTGGATACAAATACAATTTCATTTATGTTGTTTGATAAATATGATGGGGATAACATAGATAAAAACACTTTGCAAATTATTCATGATTATGAAAATATTTTCTACGTAAGTTCAATTGCTATGCGAGAATTAATCAAATTGTATAATGATGGCGAATTGAAATCAAACAAGTATAAATCACATCGAGACTTATTTGCTTTTGTTGAAATAATGAACATTGAAATTAAACCTTTTACCAAGCAGCACGTTATAACTTATGCAGATTTATATCCGGTTACTAATCACAAAGACCCTAACGACCATATGATTATAGCGCAGGCAATTTCCGATAAAATTCCAATTATCAGTTCCGACACAAAATTTCCATTGTACGAAAATCAGGGGCTAAAACTTATTTTTAACAAACGATAACTATTAAATATTTATATTCACTATGAAAAAAGTAATTCTATTAATTATTTTTGGCATTGCTAATAAGTATAGATTAAACCCAATAAATTATTGATTTTTGGCACATAATTTTATGCAAATATATATATACTTAGCAATACCAAAATTTTAAATAATAGTGCAAAATTAATACCAAAATTGAATAAAAAAAATAATTTGAATATTTTGTCAATATCTTTTTTATTTGTAATTTTGCAGCGTGAAAAAATATAATTCAAGTGGTAATTATAATAAAAAATTTTACGGATTATTCTGCAATTTTTGAAATATGTAAAAATAAAAATGCTAATTTCAAAAGTATAGAACTTGATTTTAGACAAGCCAAGTTTATTAATCCGTACGATGTATTGCTTACTGTACAAACTGTTATTTATATTCATAGATATCATCCTGATATGGAAATAAGTTTGATTATGGAAGGTGTAACAGGAAAATATTTGAGTGATATAGGAATGGTAGATTTTTGCAGCAAAAATCATATTCAGCCACAGACAATCGATATTATAAAAAGTCAGACGGCAATGCCAATTCGTAGAATTGATAGCAGTCATATTGAAGAATATCGAATTGCAACATTACAATATATCGGAAGTTTTTGCAAGGGCAAAGATTTAACCATTTTATCAATAGGAATAGCAGAGGCAATAAACAATGTACATGACCATTCACAGTCAGAAATAGGCGCTTATGTGTTTTGTCAATATTTCCCAAAATCAAACTGTATTAAAGTTTGTGTTTCGGATATGGGAATTGGAATTCCTTACAAAGTAAGAACTTTTATTTCTGATTTGTCTGACATTGATTGTATAAATTGGGCAATACAGCCACACAATACTACAAAATCCAATGACAGAAATGCAGGTTATGGTTTGAGCAATATTGTCGATTTTGTAAGAGGTAATAAAGGATATTTACAAATTATTTCGGGTACAGGGCGATATATAATACGCAATGGACAAAAATATACCTATGAAAATGCAATAAACAGTTATATTGGCACGTTAATTGAATTTGAAATTTTGGTTGATAATTTAGAGGAAAAAGAAGAAATGACATCACAATACTTGTAAATTATGGATACAATAGTTATAAAAGATTTGCATATCGGCACAAGTACTAATGCCGATGGTTGCACACTAAAGCTTGCTTTGGTTCCGTTTTTTGACAGAGGGGAATCTGTATTAATATCTTTTAGAGATGTCTTGCCGATGTCGTCATCGTTTTTCAACTCGTCTTTTAGCGAACTGATAGAACAGTATGGATATGAAATTTTTAAAAAGACAGTCATATTGACAGATTTAACAAAATCACATTTTGAACTAATAAAAAAATATGTATCGTGGCAAAATAATTATGTCAGCACATAAATTTTAAGAAGATACTCTATCATAATTTCGGTAACTCAAATTTCAGAGTTGCCGATTTTTTATGTGTAAAAATTAAATTAAAGTAAAGGATATGAAAATATAATCTGTGCCAATGTATGCAAAAAAGCCCTAATATGCTTAATCGCTGCCTTGAAGAATTTTATTATAATCCTCCTAATGATAAAAAATAATGTTTTTTGTTATTTTTAAAAAATTCATATAAATTTGTGCCGTATTTTTGTAAATATGTTAAAAAAATCAAGTATTTCCATATTTTTATTTTTATTTGCAATTACGCTTTCTGCACAAACGCTTACAGGAAAGGTTGTAGATGAAAACACATCATTACCCATTGAGTTTGCGAATGTGGTATTATTGCAACGTTCTGATTCTGCTTTTGTGGCAGGAGCAGTAACTGATAGTGTAGGAGTGTTTTCCATTGAGGCAAAGCAGGGTGATTATTTACTGAAAGTCAGTTTTATGGGTTATCAAACCAAATTTATTGATGTTAATTCGGCAAATATTGGGACTATTATTCTTTCCGAAAATGAAAAAGAACTTAGCGAAGTTACCGTAACTGCTTCACGCCCCATTAGGAAGTTGGAGAAAGGCGGAATAAGCACTGATATTCAAAATTCATATTTGAAAAATATGGGGACGGCTGCCGATGTTTTGGGGCAGTTGCCCTTTGTAAACAATAGCAAAGGGAATATCACGGTTTTCGGCAAAGGGACGCCGCTAATTTATATCAACAACCGCCTTATGCGCGATAATTCTGAATTGGAACAACTCAATTCAGACCAAATAAAAAAAATAACTATAATTACCAATCCGGGCGCAGAGTATGCTGCCGATGTCAAATCGGTGATACGCATTGAAACGATAAAACAGGTTGGAGATGGGCTCAGTGGAAACATTATGGCGGGTGCAACAAAAGACAAGCGTTTTTCACATAACGAATCTGTAAATCTTAATTATCGCTATGGGAATTTAGATGTTTTCGGGACATTTCGTTATGCGAATAATAGCGATTTACAGATACTTAAATTATCACAAATCACAAATTCAAACGATGATATTGCAAAAGTTACCCAAAACGCAAATCAAGAAATGAAACTCCAGAATTATTACGCCACTATTGGAATGAATTATATTTTTAACAAAAATCATTCGGCAGGTATAATGTTTCAAAATACAGGGAGTTTCAGTTATGACTTTACATTTAATTCTGATTTTAATGCTTTTGAAAACAACGTATTGGCAGAATCATTTAAAAGTGAAATGAATGTACAAAACAAACCCCGTTCCAATTATTTGAATGCCTATTATGAGGGAAATTTTACAGAGTGGCTTTCTGCAAAATTGAATATGGACTATGCCGCAGGGTCGGGTTTTAGCGGGCAAAATAGCCAAAATTTCAGACAGGATTCTACGGAAATTATTCACACGGAAAATAAAAATAATTATGATTTGTATGCAGCAAAACTGATTTTAACAAGTCCAATATGGAAAGGAGAATTAAATTATGGTTATGAATTTGCTAAAACAATTAATAATCAAACATTTAACATCCTTAATGCAGGAACATCCGAATTGCTGCACCCGTCAAACAACTCTGCCAATCAATTGCTCAATGCCGCTTTTATTACCTATTCAAAAGAAATGGGTAAATTTTCGGCAAGTTTGGCGTTTCGTTACGAACATATTGATTTTCAATATTTTGCAAATGGAATCAAAGAAAATGAGCCAAGTAAAACTTATAATAAATTTTTTCCTTCGGCAAATATTTCTTACCAAAAAGACAATTTGCAAATGCAGTTAAGTTACAGAAACTCAACAGAACGTCCAAGTTATTACCAACTTCGTAGCGAAGTGCAATACGACAATCCGTATCTTTACGAAGGTGGAAATCCATATCTTAAACCAACGATAATCAATACTTTATCTTATATGCTTGCTTGGAAGGACTTACAGTCCGAAATTGCATATAATTTTTATAAAGACAGAATTTTGCTTGCGCCTGTTTTGCTCACAGATAACATTCTGTTTATGCAACCAACTAATTTACCTCACAGCACAAATTTCACAATTACAGCCGCCTGGTCCCATACTATAAAATTTTGGAGACCCTCTTTAGAACTTGCATTATCCAAAGATAATGTAAAATACGGCTCACCTGCGATTTATTACAGAAAACCGATTTTTACGGCAAAATTCAAAAATTTACTCACATTCCCCAAACAATTCTGGGTTGGCGCAACCTTTGCCTATCAGTCGAAAGGCAATTCCGATATTGACTATCAATACGATTCGTTTCAAGCCGATGTGTATTTGTTCAAATATTTTTTTGACGGTAAAATAAGGATAAATTTGGGAGCAAACGATATTTTCGGCACGTATAAATCGGAATTTTTAGATATCACAAATCACGCACAATCATATATTTGGAAAGACCTTAATACTCGAAATATCTATCTTTCAATAAGTTATAACTTCAATTCTACGCGCAGCAAATACAAAGGCGAGCAGGCAAGCGACGAGTTAAACAGATTGTAGAAATGCCCAAACTTATTTTCACTCCTCAGTACGATGCAATGGATTGCGGGGCGGCTTGCCTGTCAATGATAGCAAGCGCTTATGGCAAGCGCTATCCTGTGGAATATTTACGGGAAGAATGCTTTATGACGCGCGAGGGCGTGTCGTTGCTGGGTATTACCGAGGCGGCGCAAAAAATTGGCTTTGAGTGCATTTCAGCAAAACTTTCGGTAGAAAAACTCAGAGACATTGGCGGTTCTTCTTCCCGCTTTTTCAGAGGCAGCAAAAATGGTTTTTTCCCCTGCATCCTGCATTGGAATCAAAACCATTTTATCGTATTGCGTTCCTTTGCACCTCCGCTCCTGCGGAGAGGAGGTTGGAGAGTGAGGTGCGCTGACCCTGCGCACGGCTTTATCACGCTCTCGCAAGAAAAATTCAGTAAATCGTGGCTGTCGGATGGACAAAAAGGTGTCGCTCTGTTTCTACAGCCCGCCGAGCAATTCTATGAAATCGAACCTCCGGAGCAAAACAAACTGTCTATCAGGTATTTATACAATTATTTAAAATCGTTCAAAGCGCAAATGATTGGCATGTTCCTGATGCTGCTTGCAGGCAGCGCATTGTCGCTTGTTTTTCCGTTCCTTACTCAAAACCTTATAGATAAAGGAGTTAATGCTAAGAATTTGAATTTTGTAACGGTCATTCTTTTGGCGCAACTTGCCGTATTTTTCGGCTCAATTACCTTCGAAATCATTAGAAACCGTCTTATGCTTTTTGTAGGAACCAAATTGAGTATCAGGATTATATCCGATTTTTTAAAGAAATTATTAAAATTGCCGCTCAAATTTTTCGACACCAAACTCAACGGCGATTTTCAGCAGCGCATTCAAGACAACGAGCGCATAGAATATTTTCTCACTTCACAATCGTTGCTCACTTTTTTCTCCATCATCACTTTTTCCGTGTTTTTCGGCGTTTTGTGGTATTATGATTTTAACATTTTACTTATCTATTTAACTCTAACCATTTTATCTGTATTTTGGAGCGTTTTTTGGCTTCGCAAACGCAGGATTTTGGATTATTTCCGCTTTCAGGAACGAAGCGCCAATCAGGAATCAATCTACGAAATACTCAATGGCGTAACGGAAATGAAACTTAACCAGTTTGCTGATTACAAGCGCAAAAAATGGGAAGAAATTCAGGAAAAACTCTTTAAATTAAATATTCGCGCCCTTCGGCTCGACCAGTTGCAAATGTCTGGATTTGAATTTCTTAACCAATTGAAAAACATCATTGTAACCTTTATTGCCGCCACTTTGGTTATCAAAGGCAATATCACGCTTGGAGCGATGATGAGTATTTCGTACATCATCGGACAAATGAATTCGCCGGTCAATCAACTTGTTAATTTTTTTCGCGGACTGCAAGATGCCAAACTTTCGCTCGAACGCCTTAACGAAGTGCAAAATCATCCCGAAGAAGAACAGGAAGGGCAGGTCGGTTTTTCAACAGATAATGTACCGGATATTCTCATCAAGCATCAAATATCTCATTCGTCAGGCATCTTTATTACAAATTTGAGTTTCCAATATGAAGGACCGCATTCTCCTTTTGTGCTAAAAGACATTAATATACACATTCCCGAAGGTAAAATCACAGCAATAGTAGGCGCAAGCGGCAGCGGCAAAACAACTCTGATGAAACTGCTGCTAAAATTTTACCCGCCGATAGAAGGTAATATTTTTTATAATAACGTAAATATCAATGATTTATCGGCAGATAGTTTGCGCTGCAATATTGGCGCTGTTATGCAGGATGGTTTTATTTTTTCAGACACGATAGAGCGCAATATTGCTACAGGGGACGACAATATTGATAATGACAAACTGCAAAATGCAGTACAAGTTGCACATTTACAGGAATTTATAGAAAGTTTACCATTACACTTCAACACCAAAATAGGCGCTGCGGGCAACGGCATTTCGGGTGGTCAGCGGCAACGCATTCTCATTGCCCGCTCTGTGTATAAAAATCCGCCTTATATCTTTTTTGACGAGGCAACATCGGCGCTCGATGCCGAAAACGAAAAGAAAATACACGACAATTTGCAAACATTTTTTACCGGCAAAACCGTACTCATCATTGCTCACCGCCTTTCGACAGTTAAAAATGCCGACCAAATCATTGTCCTGAAAAACGGACAGGTTATAGAGCAAGGTACTCATCGTCAATTGGTTACATCACAAGGCGAATATTTCAATTTAGTAAAAAATCAGTTGGAACTTGGAGCGTAGGTACGAATTTTTCCCGATGTAAAAACAAAACAACTCAAGTAAAACAGAAAAAATACACAGATATAAATCTGATTAGCCGATTTATAAAATGTAATGCTTGAACAAATCAGGTAATTAGGTTAAGATGGCGAGAGGCATTTAGTAAATTTATATTGATTATTAACTTTGTAACTTCTACTTCTCTTCTTGTTAGAATATCGTAAATACTATTTGCAGTTATGCCTTCTTCCATTTTGCCTTCTTTTTAAATTTTGTGTAAATGTTTCCTACACTTGCAGCCAACGTGTCGGCAACTTGCCGCAGGCGGGGGCATCAGTAAGGCTCGAACGGGAGGCGAACTTCCAAAATCCTGCGAGGTGTCACACGAGACAACGCCCCGCCTGATGCCAAACCCCTCGTTATATGCCGCCCATTTGTTTATCATTTTGTTTATTTTTTATCTGTTTCTCTAATTCCTCTATTCTTTGCTGTAATTTTAATCTTTCTTGTTCTCCTTCTGCTCTTCCTTTTGCCTCTGCATAGTCCAAAGAATTTTTTAAATCCCTGTACGAGTTTAAATTCTCAATGTATGCTCTATATTCTTCGGGAGTTAATTTTGCTATCTCTGCCGTTGCAAAAAATCTCTCAAAAATCTTTTCTCGTAATTTTTCAGGGATATTATCCAAACGTTTGAGATTTCTTAAAACATACATCCATTTTTCAAAATGAGTTTCCAACTCATCTACGCCTTTGGTAAATTTCGGCATTTCCAAATATACAAACTTCAATTTATCGTAAAAAACCTTGTGAGTTTCCGTATCCGTCAGCATTACATCGTATCTGTATTTGTCCCTGTCTTTTTTATCTTCCTCGAATACAAAATCTAAAATGGCAACGACATAAACGTCTTTCAAGTTAAAATTCCATTCTCCGGGAATGGCTTGTTCGGTTATGGCAAAGGTGCTGTAATACAAAGTTCGGTCTTTAAAGTATTCCTGTTTGGTTTTTTGAAGTTCAACGATAAATTTTTCGCCTTTTTCGTTTTCGCAATACAAGTCAAAAATTGCTTTGCGAGACGCTTCGGATATTCCCAACCTCTCTGTTTTGAGATACGACAATGATACTATTTTCCCCTCTTCTTTGTGCAATAGTTCATTCAGAAAGTCAAGCAACAGGTCTTTGTTGCATTCTTCGCCAAATAACTTTTTGAACCCAAAGTCGGTAAAAGGGTCTATATATTTATCTTTTAATTTTTCCTGCATAACTTACAAATTTTATTCTCTACAAAAATAATATTTATTTTCTAATTTGCAAAATGTTTTTTCATCATTTGTCAAATTTGTTTTTTGCACTCTATTTCAGTTAGTTGTCTTCGTGCGCTGTACGGGTGGCATATAACGTTTTATCAGCTTGCCGCAGGCGGGGGCATCGGTAAGGCTCGGACGGGTGGCGAACTCCCAAATTCCGGCGAAATGTCCCACGAGACAACACCCCGCCTGACGCCAAACCCCTCGTTGTGTGAAGGCGATTTTTTTATCATAAAAATAAAAAATGTCAATCGTATTATGAGTCATTTCAAAAGGTGCAAATTCGGTATTTTACTGAAATGTTTCAAATTCAGAGTTGCAAGGTCTAAATTGTGAGCAATAGCAGTTGCCGCAATCAGCAAATCAGCCAAATCAATCATTTGGTTTTACGTCTTCAAGAGTTTATAAATTCCGATTGCTTCATTGGAAACGGTTAGGTCAAATGGTAGCACTTTGATGTTTTTCAAAAAATTTGTCCAAAAAGTATTTTGAACATTGTTACTTCCTCTGTATATTTCATAA
>WQYU01000093.1 GCA_009781075.1 Paludibacter sp.
GGTTTTAAACCTGCCCCTACCTTACGGGCGGCAACCAAATTCCACTCGTTTAAAAACGAATGGAAACATTGAAAAAATGTATTTGTGGGCTGTAAGCCCAATGGCAAAGCCTTGGGAGATAAAAATTGAAACAGGCAAAAGTTTTTTCTCATAAAAAAAATATTCTTTTTTCATTATTGGTTTCATTTTTTGTAGGGGAATGGTACGACCTTTTTCGTACCATTTTTTTTGGAAAACGATATACTGTTGGTTACAAAGCCAAAGGCGTGTTCAGTCCTGCAACGAGTTTTACCAAATGTAATACCGATTTTTTATATTTCTAAGATTAGACGGGGTAATTTTATGCGGAGTTAAGGGATTAATTTGTTGTTTTTATAATATTAACTATCACAAAATTAACAAATTACACCCAATGTTCCAAATAATTTGATGAATTATGCAGGCTAGGGCATCAGTAGTAATACCGATAAAATACTATTATTTTTTTAATTTTTTTTCAAAAAATTAATTACAATACAAAAAAAAGTGTACCTTTGCAGTCGATTTCGTAAAAATAATATTCACCACAAAAAAATTATTTATCATGAACGAAGACCCATATCCGAGTTGTAGTAAAAAAGTATTCATACTTCTGTAAGGAGGGCTTTGGTTATCTCCTTGCGGAATTTAAATTTGTAAGGAGATTTTATCATGACAAAAAAAAAATTGAAGAAAAAGAATAACGTTCTTCAGTATGACCGTCAAAGAGCGTTTTCTGTTGCCACACAACCGCTGGAAAAAGTATATCGGCTTTTGAAATCCTATGTAGGCGGATTGACGGACGAAGAGGTAGAAGAGCGTAGCGAACGTTTCGGAGATAACGAAATTACACGCGAACAGCGCGATAGAGGACTGATAATGTTTATCAAAATGTTTATCAATCCCTTTATAGGTATTTTAATGGGGCTTGCGCTCGTGTCCCTTGTTATTGATGTATTGATGGCAGCGCCGCAAGACCGTGAATGGACTACTGTAATCATTATCGGTACAATGGTATTGCTCAGCGCCATATTGCGTTTTGTTCAGGAGCGGAAATCCGATGTCGCCGCTGAAGCACTGCAAAAAATGGTTAATAACACCGCTTCTGTATTCCGCAACGGAGAAACAACAAGTCGTGAAATAAACATTGAGGACTTAGTTCCCGGAGATGTGGTCTATATTGCCGCAGGTGATATGATTCCGGCAGATATGCGGATTGTGGAATCCAAAGACCTTTTTATTAGTCAGTCGTCTCTCACCGGCGAAGCGGACGCAGTGGAAAAAACTGCCGTGTTGAACGGCGAGCCGCAAAGCATTCTCGAATGTAATAATTTGTGCTTTATGGGTTCTGATGTTGTCAGCGGCTCAGCTATTGGAATTGTGTTCAACATAGGACAAAAGACCTATCTCGGCACTATTGCAAAAAGTATTGCTGGAGTGCGGGCACAAACAAGTTTTGACAAAGGAATAAATAAGGTCAGTTTGTTGCTGATTCGTTTTATGCTCATTATGGTGCCGTTTGTTTTTCTAATTAACGGCATCACAAAACATGATTGGTTTGACGCTTTTATATTCGCAATTTCAATAGCAGTAGGACTTACGCCCGAAATGTTGCCTATGATTGTTACATCAAATTTAGCAAAAGGCGCGGTTACTATGTCTAAAAGGAAAACAATTGTAAAAAATTTGAATGCAATTCAAAATTTTGGTGCTATGAATATTTTGTGTACCGATAAAACAGGTACTTTGACACAGGACAAAATTATTTTGGAACGCTATCTCACTGTAGAGGGTAAAGAAGATATTAGAGTGTTGAGGCACGCATATTTTAACAGTTTTTTTCAAACAGGACTAAAAAATCTGATGGATAAAGCAATTTTGGCGCATGTAAAAGAATTGGGATACGAAAATTTGGAAGAACAATACACAAAAATAGATGAAATACCTTTTGATTTTACGCGCCGCCGTATGTCGGTAATTATTAAAGACAATGCAGAAAAATTGCAAATCATTACAAAAGGGGCTATTGAAGAAATGTTGATGATATGTTCTTATGCTGAATACAACAGTAAAGTTGTGCCAATAACAGAAGAAATGATGCAACTTATTCTAAATCAAAGTATGGCGATGAATGGAGGCGGTATGAGGGTGTTAGGAGTGGCACACAAAAGCTGGATTGAAAAAGGCCACACCTTCGCAGTGGAAGACGAAACTGAGATGGTGCTGATTGGTTTTCTGGCTTTCCTTGACCCGCCAAAAGAGTCCGCTGCAAACGCCATAAAACAATTGCACACTCACGGAGTTGAAGTCAAGGTATTATCAGGAGATAACGAAGATGTGGTAAAATACATCTGTAGACAAGTGGGCGTAGATACTGAATACGCTTTGAACGGAGGCGAAATAGAAACAATGACAGACGAAGTATTGTGTAACCGCATAAAAAAGGTAAAAATATTTTCCAAACTTACGCCAATGCAAAAAACACGCATAATTACACTTTTACAGGGGCAGGATAACACGGTGGGATTTCTCGGAGATGGAATAAATGATGCCTCGGCATTAAGGCAATCAGATATAGGAATTTCTGTGGATACTGCCGTAGATATTGCAAAAGAAAGCGCTGATATTATTTTGCTTGAAAAAGATTTAATGGTGCTGGAACGCGGAGTAATTGAAGGACGTAAAATTTTCGGCAACATTATGAAATATATTAAAATGACCGCAAGTTCGAACTTTGGTAATATGTTCAGCGTATTGATAGCAAGTGCATTTCTGCCTTTTTTACCTATGATGCCGATACATATTTTAATACAAAACCTGCTCTACGACACTTCTCAAACAACAATCCCTTTTGATAGAGTTGATCGGGAATATTTGGATAAACCCCGCAAATGGGATGCCTCAGATCTTAGTAAATTTATGGTGTTTATTGGTCCTATAAGTTCTATTTTTGACATAACAACATATCTTTTGATGTTTTTTGTGATTGCTCCTATGGCTTTTGGTGGCGTTTCGTATCACTTTCTTGATGGAGCGCAGCAGATAGAGTTTGCAAAAATATTCCAATCAGGTTGGTTTATAGAAGGACTACTCTCACAAACACTGATAGTTCACATGATACGGACACGCAGAATTCCTTTCCTGCAAAGTAGTGCATCATGGCCCGTAATGATAGCAACTTTGATAATTATGGCAGTAGGTATTATCATCCCTTTTTCAGGACTGGGAGCACAAATAGGTCTTGTAAGTTTGCCATGGGCTTATTTTCCTTGGCTACTGCTTACGCTCATTTGCTATTCAGTTCTAACACAAGCCATTAAGCAATGGTATATGAAAAAATTTGGACGATGGTTATAAAAATTTATAAATGCATACCCGTCTATTCGCCTACTATTATTTTTTTGCAAAAAATAACATTGCAAATTCAAGTAAGAAAAAAAATTGCATTCAGATGTTGAATCTACCGTTTCCATCGATAAGATTTTTGTGCAATACAACAATTTAAAAAAAAGAGTATTCTTTGAAAGATTGTTTCATCAAAAAAAACATTACTTTTGCAACATATTTCTTAAATCTTTGAATTGAATTTTTTGGGGTGCTTGAATTTTTTCGGCTGAGATTATACCCTTTGAACCCGCTGCATAATGGCAGAAGGGGAAATCGGCAAATATCTTCCTCTTATCTTTTAGCACTCATAATTAATTTTTTAGCATTTTTTAAAATTATTTTTATGAGAAAACTTTTTATTTCACTTTTTATTCTTACGGCAATTTTTGCCAACGCTCAACACTTTATTAAGGGTAAAGTTGTTGATAATTCTGATAATGAGCCAATTGTCGGGGCATTTGTTCTACTGAAATCCAACCTTCAAACATTGGAAAACCGAACCGATGTTGAGGGCAATTTCTTTTTTGAAAATTTGACGGAAAATTCCTATGAAATTGAAATTTCTTTTGTTGGATATAAAAATTTCAAAAAGAAAGTAAAAGTTGATAATTCATTGATTATCAAATTATTTCCAGATAATTTTATTGACGATTTTTATCTGGATGAAGTTTCGGTTTATTCAACCAGAGCAAAGCACGATTCTCCTTTTGCACACACAACGATAGGCAAAGATGTTGTTGCCGAGCGTAACAATGGGCAGGACATTCCGTATTTACTCGCATTAACTCCCTCATTTGTAGCAACTTCCGATGCAGGTACGGGAATTGGCTACACAAGTTTTCGTATTCGCGGAACCGATGCCAACCGCATCAATGTTACCACAAACGGTGTTCCTTATAATGATGCCGAAAGTCATGAGACATATTTTGTGGATTTGCCTGATTTTGCTTCTTCCTTGTCGTCTGTGCAGGTTCAGCGCGGCGTAGGAACTTCTACCAATGGAGCCGCTGCCTTCGGAGCAAGTATTAATATGGAAACCCTTCAAATGAATTATCAGCCGTATGGCGAAGTCGCCGTAACTTACGGCTCTTTTAACACACAAAAATATTCACTAAAAGCAGGAACAGGCAAAATTTCAGATAAATTTGTTGTAGAGGCGAGAATTTCCGGTATTTCTACCGACGGTTATATCGACCGCGCAACCTCCGATTTGAAAAGTTATTATGCTGCTGCAGGTTACTTTGGAAACAACAATTCGCTGAAATTCATTACTTTTGGCGGGAAAGAAAAAACTTATCAAGCATGGAACGGGGTTGATTTATATAAAGCCGCCGCTGAGCCGCTGATTTATTCAAGAACATACAACGATGCAGGCGAATATATTGATGGTCAGGGAAATACGCAGTTTTATAAAAATCAAATTGACAACTACACGCAAACTCATTATCAACTGCATTTTCATCAAAATATATTAAATTCTCAGCATTATTTGGACTTTAATGTTGCATTGTTCTACACCAAAGGCAAGGGATATTATGAAGAATACAAAACCGACCGCAGATATCAGGAATATTTACTGACCTCGCCCGACGGAAGTTCTACAACCGATTTAATACGTCAGAAATGGTTGGATAATGATTTTTTCGGAGGAATTTTTGCATTTAATTATAATTATAAAAATAATTTAACAATAACTTTGGGCGGCGGGTTGAGTGATTACAGCGGCAAACATTTTGGAAAAATTCTTTGGGTTCGCAATGCGGCGGACGACTTTGTTGCTCCGCAAAACTGGTATAATGGTAATGCTGACAAAACAGACGGAAATATTTATCTTAAAGTAAATTATCAAATAATTGATAAACTGACTTTTACAGCCGATTTGCAATATCGTGGAATTTTGTACAAAATAAATGGATGTGATGATAAATTTGATTACAACACGATGAAAATGATGGACTTAACTCAAAAACACAATTTTAATTTTTTTAATCCTAAAATCGGTGCAAATTATAATATTGATAATAAAAATAGTGTATATGCCTCATTTTCAGTTGCTAACCGTGAGCCGAATCGCAACAATTATACCGAAGCAGGCGAAAACGAACGCCCGACAAGCGAGCATGTTTATGATACGGAAATCGGCTATCGCTTTGCCTCACAAGAATTTACTGCCGAAATTAATTTATTTAATATGAAATATAAAAATCAATTAATTCTCACAGGAAAAATAAGTGATGTTGGAGAACTGCTAACTGTTAACATTCCTGATAGTTACAGACGTGGAATTGAAATTTCGGCGGGCGTCAAATTATCGCATTTATTGCGCTGGGATGCAAATTTATCTTTAAGTCAAAATCAAATAAAAAATTTTACAGAATATGTAACTTGCTACGATGCCGATTGGAATGAACTGCCGCAAATATTGATAGAACACAAAAATACGGATATTGCATTTTCACCAAAGATTATTGCAAACAGCATCTTTCATTTTGATTTTCAGCAATTTAGCGTTCAATTTATTTCGTCTTATGTAGGAAAACAATTTATTGACAACACGCAAAACGAACAACGCAGCATTGATGCGTATTTTGTTAATAATGTTGCAGTTAATTATTTTTGGAAAATGAAAAATATTGATGGAGTTGGTTTTCAGTTGCTCATCAATAATATTTTCAATACCGAATATTCGAGCAATGCTTATATTTATGACACATATTTTTATGATAATCAACGTATTAACGAGAAGCGTTATTTCCCGCAAGCCGGAACAAATTTGCTTTTCACAACAACCGTAAAGTTTTAAAAATTTCATTTATTTTCTTAAAGTCAAATAAAATCCATAATTTTGCTAAAAATTTTTAACGAAAATAAATGCAAGAAAAAATTATTGAACTAAATGAAAACATTGACCCTGTAATATTTTACGGGGTTAATAATTCAAATATTTCTACACTAAAAAATCTTTTGCCCAAAATAAAACTTTCAGCACGAGGATTAGTTGTACGAATTGAGGGAAGTGAGGCAGAAATCAATCAAACAGCCGATTTTATTCATAAAATTGAGGTATATTGTTTAGAAAACAACACTATGTGTGAAGAAATTATTACAGGCATTTTAAAAGGTGAGGCAATTTCACCGCCTGCAAAAATTGAAAATCTTATTCTCTACGGTGTAGACGGTAAAAGTATAGTTGCACGGACAAAAAATCAACAGCGGCTTGTTGACGATTTTTTGGTAAATGATTTGCTTTTTGCTATTGGTCCAGCTGGTTCAGGCAAAACTTATACCGCTATTGCATTGGCTGTTAAATCGCTAAAAAACAAAGGAATAAAGCGTATTATATTGAGCCGTCCCGCTGTCGAAGCAGGAGAAAAACTCGGCTTTTTGCCCGGCGATATGAAAGAAAAAATTGACCCCTATCTGCAACCGCTCTACGATGCACTGCAAGATATGATTACTCCTTCAAAACTGAGAAATTATATGGAAAACAGCACTATTCAAATTGCGCCGCTTGCATTTATGCGAGGACGGACTTTGAGTGATGCGGTTGTTATTCTTGATGAGGCGCAGAATACTACTCCGGCACAAATTAAGATGTTTCTCACACGAATGGGTTTGAATACGAAAATGATTGTAACCGGCGACATTACACAGATAGACCTCCCGACACATCAAAAATCGGGCTTGATTGATGCTTTGCACAAATTGCGAAATATTAAAGAAATAGCAACAATAGAATTTGACAAATCGGACATTGTCCGTCATCGACTTGTACAAAAAATTGTTGAGGCGTATGAAAACAAAGAATAAGTACATTTGATCAATAATGTTTTTTTGCACAAAAAAGCATTAATTTTGCAAACAAAAAACTTAATGTAAAAAAGTGAAAAGATATGTCAAACGAATATAAAAATATTGGTTTTATTGTAGCCGAAAATGCAGAAGCCGCACAGAAACTGGCTCTCAAAAAATTTCCCCAACTAAAAGAAGGAAACTATAAACTTGTTCAAGATAATGATTGCCTTGATACTTGGTTTTCATCGTGGTTGTGGCCTGTTTCGGTTTTTGACGGAATAAATAATCCTGATAATGATGATATTAATTATTATTATCCGACAGATGACCTTGTTACTGCTCCTGAGATTATTTTCTTTTGGGTAGCACGGATGATTATCGCCGGAGAGGAATATCGTCAGGAAGAACCGTTTAAAAATGTCTATTTTACCGGTATTGTGCGCGATAAATTGGGCAAAAAAATGTCAAAATCGTTAGGCAACTCGCCTGACCCAATTGAGTTAATGAACAAATATGGAGCAGACGGCGTAAGGATGGGGATGTTGCTGTCTTCGCCTGCTGGAAACGACTTGCTCTTTGACGAGGCGCTTTGTGAGCAGGGGAGAAATTTTTGTAATAAAATTTGGAATGCTTTCCGATTGGTAAAAGGATGGGAAGTGAATACTGAGTTGAAACAATCAATTGAAAATCAAATTACAATAGATTGGTTTTCAAGCGTTTTGATGCAAGTTGTATTAGAAACAGACCATTTATTTTCAAAATACCGCCTTTCTGAGGCGTTAATGATGATTTATAAGGCATTTTGGGATAATTTCTGTGCGTGGTATTTGGAAATAATTAAACCTGAATTCGGAAAGCCGATTGACTCTCAAACATACACAAAAACAACTTATTTTTTTGAAGAATTATTAAAACTTTTGCACCCTTTCATGCCATTTATTACAGAAGAATTGTTTCATGCAATCTCCGATAAAAACGAAAGCATCATGTTTGCAAAATTAAATATTTGTAACACTTTTGATGAAAAAATTATTGTAGATTTTGAAAAAACAAAAGAAATAATTGCAAATATTAGAACCATTCGCCAGCAAAAAAATATTTCACCCAAAGAACAATTACATTTGCAAATCACAGGCAATCACCATTCCGAAAATGACAAAGTAATCATAAAATTGGCGAATGTTGCAATAGAAAATGGAGGTGAAAAATCGGCATGTGCAGTTCCTTTTATGATTGGTACAACAGAATATGCTGTGATTGTGGGCAACTTGGTTAATCCCGAAGAAGAAATTGTTAAAATGGAAGATGAAGTAAAATATTTAGAAGGATTTCTCAAATCAGTCAATGCGAAGTTAAACAATGAAAAATTTGTTGCCAACGCCAAGCCTGAAATCGTGGAAAATGAGCGAAAAAAACTTTCTGATGCTGAAAGTAAAATAAAAACATTGCAGGATAACATTAGCAAACTGAAAAAATAACATATATTTATATAGAAAAGCACAGGCAAAAAAATGTTTTTTGAAATGAATATGTTGTTTCTGAAATATTGTTGTGTAATTTCGCAGCGTTTTTGTCAATTTTTGAAGCAATGATAAACTCCATCTCCCTTGTTCCTTTGAGTGGAATTTAAGGGGCTTTGACAGGGTGAAGTCTATAACCAAAGTATTTTTTTACGTAATAACAACAAAAGGATAAATATATCTTTTTGTCAAAAATATTTTTTACTTTTGCGAAATTTTTTACGGATTTTATAACACAGCCCCATGACAAGACCTTGTGAATATTAAAGGACAAATTATAATATTGGAGAGAAATGAAAGGTATTGTTAATTTGGATAGTAACAAAGAAATTTAATTTAAACATATTTTATAATTAAAAAAAATAAAAACAGCAGATAATTGTATCTTTTATTAAAAATATTTTGTACCTTTGCAAAAAAAATTACGGATTTTATAACAGAAATTACAGAGGGAAAACAGGAAAGTGTTTTACAAAGACTCGTATATTGATGATTTACTAAAATTCATTATTTTGGGAATTTTAGCAGATTTTTACGACTTTATTAGCCGTAATTGCTTGATTATCAATAAGTTAC
>WQYU01000094.1 GCA_009781075.1 Paludibacter sp.
CCACCTTATCTGAATTTTCAGGTCTGTTTTGCGGTTTCCGTTAATTTTATCACGCCCGGAGCCAATATAAGTGCGGTCGTCGGAATAAACGGTTTGCGCAAATTTTAACCAAGCCGAAATATTTTTGCTAAAGTCATAATTCAAATTCAGGAAAAATCTTGAGCCTGCGCCATACATCATCGGAATAGAAAATGCGTAAAGAATGTCTTTTTCGTAAGCATAAAGGCGATTTTCATAATTTTTTGCATCAAAAAAACGAAAACTCAAATTGATTTTAAACGGAATATTTTTAAAGGAATAATTAATATCTTCAAAAGCCATAACTCCGTAAGTAACAGCGTTTTGTGCTATTCGGCTAATATTTCCGTCAAGTTGCGTTTTCAGTTGAATTCCTCCAAATGAAACGTTTAATGTGTAACGCAACTGCCATTTTTGATTTGCTGATATTTGCCTGATTTTCAAATCATTATCGTTATTATTTTTAAAAATATTTTTATACCTCAAACGCCATGACATATTTGTTTGACGCGAATAAGAATAGTCTGTTTGCAGCAGAAAATCAGCGCCATACGAAGGATAATCAGTTCCAAAGCGTGGTGCAGGGAAACGAAAACTATCGGCATAGGCGGAAACTTTCCAGCGGCGGTAGGGACGAATTACCGCGCCGAAATACAAGCCGTTTTCGTTAGTAATTCTCGAATTTTCGCCGAAACCATTGGCAAAAAAAGCGTTGTAACGCGGCGAATAATTACGATATAATACAATAAAATCGATGGTAGAACTCGGAGAAAAAGAAACCGAATTGACGGTTGCAATTGCTAATTCCGAATTTATTGCCGTTTCCCCTGAAAAATTAAAATTTCTCCAAACACCACGATAATGTACACTTGAATTAAACTGATTATTTCCTGAAAACGCATAAATATTTGAAATTGTGTTATTTGGAACAATCGGAATGCTAAAATTGATTGCTACGATGGTAATTCCCATTTGTAAATTATTGGTTGTAAATGAAATATCGCCTCCTCCAACTTTTTGCAAAACTGTATTTTTGCGTTCTATTTCCGTAATAAAACGATGGTAGCCGGTTTGGATTATTGAACTTGCCGAACCACCCGTTGTGTCGGCATCTAATTTGTTCAAAGAACCGAAGGCTGTAATTTCCCAATTTTTAAACCTGATTGTTGCCCCTGCTCCGCGTAAAAAATTATATTCTGTGGTGGAAGTATAGCGTTTTAATCCTGCTCCCCGCTGCTGAACGTTTAGAACGTATGATGATTTCCCCATCGAAAAATTTTGTTTGATGACCAAACCCATTCCAAAACCTGCGCGATAATCGCCCACAACAAAAGTTTTGAAAATTCCAAAATCGTTGAATTGTGCCGAAGCAGAAAAAAAATCAAAACCACGTCCGTATTGGCTAAACAACGGCTCTCCTGCATCTTTTTCCAACTGAAAACCGGCTGAAATTCTATCTCGAAATGCAAATTTATATTTTATTGAAGTGTAAAAAGGTTCGCCGAGATAATTATTATTTGTAGTCGTATCCGATTGATTGCCAGCGGTTTGATAACCACTGCGTTTTTCGAGTGTTTGGTCGTAACGCAAAAAAAGTTCGTTTTTACTACGGTTAAAAATTTCACGAAAATAAATTTTATCGCGCTGATTTTTCCCTCCTTTTCCTACAAAAACAAATGGCAACATTCTGCGAATATCGGTCATATCAAGGTCATCAATAAGTTGCAGTTCGTAAATTGTGTTGAAATCACCATAAAGATAGCGAAATTCCAAAATATTTTCTACTTGATTTTCGGAAAGGAAAGGTAAGTTTTCCAATTGTTCGCGCGTTGCAATATTCAGATTAACAGGATTTTGCGCCGCAGCCATTAATATATCATAAAATGATTCAAAATCAATTTCATTTTCCTGTTCTTCGGCATACTGTTCAAATATATCGCCAATAATCTGCTCAATTCCTGCCTGATTTTCATCCTGCCCAAAAGCAGGTAAAAACAAGCATAATAAACTGAATATGAACAATATACATCGTTTCATTGGAAAAGAGATTTAATTATTTTTTAATGATTACCGTATTGTATGTGTTATTATTTTAAATGACTATACGTAAAGTGTCCACAAACCAGTATAATTATCTGATTATTAAAATATTATCTATTTGTGAATAATATCCTGATAATTAATAATTTAATATTATTATTGGACAATATACGGATTATTATTTTATTTGTTAAAAATTTGAGCAGTTATGGGCTGCAAAAGTAAGACAAATTTCTAAAATTATATGATTGATTTGTAAAAATTTCTTATCCAAAATTCATTTTATTAAATATTAAATAATATTCCGAGTAAGTTAAATATTGTTAATTTTCTCATTTTTTTTACAACATTATTGTTTTTTAAAAAAACTTCGTATATTTGCAGCGTTTTTTGCAAACGTGCAGAAAAGTTTTGTTCTTTGACATAATTTTAATTAAGAAATAACCGAGCGTTATATATTATTCCAGGGAGAAAATATCCAAAATTTTTTACAATGGGAATAGTAGGCACGGCATTCCATGTTCATTATCGTTAATTTATTAATGCTATGAGCGTGGAACTGTCCGCTTATTTTCTATTGTAAGGTATTGGATAGCCTCTTCCTGAGATAAGTGTACAGTTCCTGCGCTCAATAAATAATAAAAATTTAATAAAAAAAACCGCTTTCGTTGGGAATTGAGAAAGCATTAATAAATTATAGTTTTATGGATAAAAAATTTTTAAGTATTTTTACCGCCGCTATGGTGATTAGTTTTGTCGGATGCGACAAAAATGAATTGGGGTTGAATGACAATGTCAATCAACCAAATGTGCAAAAAATAAGCAATTCGCCGGGAAATGTTGATTTACGGCAAATTAAAGTAGATGAAGGGCTGTTGGTTTTCAGCAGTTTCGAGGAATTTGAAGATGTTATGAAACAAGCAAGTGAACTTACTGACGTAGAACGTCAAAAATGGGAGGAAAGCATTGGATTTCAATCTTTTGGGCGAAAATGCGACGAGTTTTATTCACATATTGATTTCGACAAATTCAATAGTGACAAGGAAATATCAGCGTTTATTGAAACTCACGCAGATATTTTGTCCTTGGAAATGGATGGTGATTCTGCTGCAGCAATTTCGGTGCATTATATAGAATTACCGGAAAGATGTATAATGAATGCTGATAGAATGTATATTATTGAAGGGACTGTCTATAAACATTTCCCCGATAATATAGAAGTTGCAGCGGAAGCAACAGCAGAAAATGTTAAAACTCTGAAAACCTCAGCAGATACTGATTTGGAAAAATTAAAAAGAATGCCAAACATTGAAGTGTATGAGGCAACTATTAATAAGATTATTTATGCCCCTTCTCAACCTCAACAACCGAGTAATGCATTGCATGATTCAGGGTGGTTAACCAGATATAGTAGTAACGGTAACTACCGAGACAAGATAAGATTATTTACTCAAATAATGGGGAAACCGGTTTCAGGCTATAATGTCTATTACACAAGAACAGGTTATGAAATGTTAAATGAGCATCATAAAAGATTTTTAGGCTTTTTGTGGTGGTATTGGGCTGATGAATCCAGATATATTAGCGGTAGTGTAAATATTAATAATATCTATTGCTTTTATAATTTCGATAATGGACAATATTATACTAATACTTCGTATAATATTTTCAATTTAAACAGATGGATTAAGCATGAAACAAATTGCAATGATTTAACAATTCAAAAATATAACCCTAGTGCTGGTGCTAAACCATGGAGTTATATATCAAAGTATGCTGTTATTTATACTGTTGATAATATTGGGATGGTACAATGGTATTATAATTGATTTGTTTCAGGTATATAAATGAAATTTTTTATCAAGGCAGGTATTTTATACTGAAAAATCTGCCTTGATTTTAAAAAAATAATTTAAAATTTAAAATATTAATATTATAAAAAAATGAATAAGAATAAAATTTTATCAGCAATGCTGCTTGCTGCAGTATTTTTTAGTTCTTCCTGTAAAAAAGATGAACCCACACCTTCCGACAATTCTTTTAAAATTGTCGCTAATGTAGTAAACGGTAATGACTATAATTCTATGATTAGCAGTGTTCTTGCTTTCACTTGGGTTGGCAACCCTCTGAATGATAACTACGAATTTATTGCAGAATGTCCTTATCAAAATGGCGGTTTTTCGCTCACTTTGCCAGATACCCCTGACAGTAAATTCTTGCAAAATTTAGCGGCAAGTTTACCTTCAAGTGTAATAGTTAGCAACCCAAACGTTAATATTTTGGCAATAAGTGATATCGAAGCGTACGATTATTCAAACGAATATTTAGGTTGGTTTGAAAATGTCAAAATTTTAGGGGGTATGCATTATGTAATGAAAGAGTGGATATATGCCGATGGAGATGTTACAATGTCAGGAACAAATTCGGAAGAACTTCATTGGGATTTCGGATTAATTGACTATTTAGAAGCAACTTTTGACCTAACCCTTAAAAAGGGATGGAATGAAATATATTTAGAGAGCGACGGAACTTATGATCCCGATAATCCAAACATCACGTATTCTACATCTAATACTACAAATACCACTGTATATAATGACCTTGAATGGATTTTTCAAATTGGCGTTTTCAATCTTTCAAATTTAAGACACTTTAATAAATTTTTGCACAAATAAACTTTAAAAATTGAACTTTCCAATGAGTTTGTAACAACACAAACCATTGGAAGTTTTTTATTGTATGTCTGATTGTGAAATTTGAGGTTTCTCAAACGCTGTTTTTTAACATTTGTTCGTATTTAGGCAAACTTTCTTCAAATTTTAGGATAGTTTTTTGCATTCCTTTGTAACTTTCGCCTCCTGAGGCATTGATATGACCGCCTCCGCGAAAAACCTCACGTGCGTATTTGTTGCATTCAAAAGTGCCTTGCGAACGCAACGAAAGTTTAATTTTGTCGCTCTCCTCTCGCATAAAAACGGAAAAAATAATACCTTCGATGCTCAAAGGCAAATTTACCAAGCCCTCGGCATCACCGGTGCCATAGTTAAATTGTTCTAACTCTCTGCGTGTGAGCGTAATAAGTGCAGTATGATATTTAGGATAAAGTTTCAATTTCCGATACATTGCATAGCCGGTCAACCGCATACGGTTTTCGGAATAATTGTTGTAAACCTTGCGATAAATATCGTCTTTATCAATTCCAATATTAATTAACTCGCTGATAATTTCGTAGATATCTTTGCTGTTTGAATTATACGAAAAACCGCCTGTGTCGGTCATCATTCCGGTAAAAATGCACTCGGCGCAGGGAAGATTAATATCCGAAAAATTTCCCATCTGACAAATTAAATGGAAAACAAGTTCGCTTGTAGATGCAATTTGAGGGTATGAAACGATGATTTTTGCAAATTCATCGGGGAAAAGGTGATGGTCAATCATTATTTTTATTGCAGGCGAATCGACAACCGCATTCGCCAAAATATTCATACGCCGCCGCTCATTCAAATCCATCACAAAAATAACTTGCGCCTCCGATAACTTTTTGTCTGCCAATTCTTTATTGTTTTCATAAATTAAAATTTTATCACTGCCCGGCAGCCATTGGTAATACGACGGAAAAGCATTTGGAACAATAACCGTTGTCTGTTTGCACAAAGTGAGTAAAAAGTGAGACATTGCGAGCGCCGAACCAATAGCATCGCCGTCTGGTCCGACGTGAGAAACAATCACAAAACGCTCATTTTCATTTATTTGCCTTTCTATTTCTCTTACAAGATTATGCTCTATTATTTTTGAAATCATTAAAAAAATACTTTATTTACCAAATAATATTTGCCATTTTTATTGCAGTGGTTGCCGCTTCTGCGCCCTTATTACCAACACTTCCTCCTGCACGAGCATGTGCCTGCTCCATATTTTCAGTTGTGAGAACCCCAAAAATCACAGGACAGCCTTCTTCGAGCAGATTCAGTTGTGTAATCCCTTGCGTAACGCTTTGGCATACATAATCAAAATGAGATGTCTCCCCTCTGATAACACAGCCAAGAACAACCACAGCAGCATATTTAAATACTTTTACACCTTCTGTGAGATAATAAAAATCAGAAACCAATTGCTTGGCTGCATAAGTGAGTTCTACCGCACCCGGAACGTGAATAGTAGTGATTTTCCCGGGTTCAGCGCCGTTTCTTATAAAAGTTTGCAGCGCACCCTGTAAAAGGACAAGGGTAATTTCTTTATTCCAATCGGCTACAACAATTCCATAACGTTGCTCTGCAACTTTTTGTTTATCAGGCATTTGAAAAACATTGTAATCCGAAAAATTTTGATATTGAGTCGTCATTTTTTTATTTAGTGAAATTTTTTGCAAAAATACTAAAAAGTTGCAAACAAATTTTTATTTTTCAAAATGTTTGATATCAATTTTATACATATATACAGATATAAAATCCCCGTAACAATAATTTTACAGGGATTTTACACATTAAATTAAATAATAACAAATTTAACTTTATTGTTGAAGTCGTGCGATAAATTTATCAATATCCTGTCCTTCAATACTGTTAGGATAATCCTCTTTAATCTGTTTATAAATAGCAAGCGCTTTATCGTTATTTTGCAACGATTCATACGCAACTGCTGCTTTTTTCAAAAAGAGCGGAGTTGTAACATCATCGGTTTCCGACGCAGCCTTCTCAAAATAAGATATTGCCTTGTCGATTTCGCCTGTATTGGCATAACAATCGCCAATTAAGCCTAAAACAGTAATAGACAATGTATTATCTTTCCCATCAAATTGATTCAGATATTTTATTGCATTGTTGTAATCACCGAGTTTGTAGTAACAAATACCGGCATAAGCGTTCGCTAAATTCCCTGATTTTGTAATACTATAATCGGCTGCAATATCTTTAAAACCAATAATTTGTGCATTTCCTTCAAGGGCGATGCGAAATGAATCTCGTGCAAAAACCTGCTGTGTTTTAAATATCTCATTCGCAGCGGTTGTTTCGCGCGGCTTGAGGTAAAAATTTCGGAAAGCCAAAATAAGTAAAACTACCAAAATAATACCTGCAACAACATACAAAATTTTATTTTTGTTGTTTTCAACAAATATTTCGGCTGACGAAAGTTTAGTCTCTACTTTTTGTAAATTGTCTTGTTTGTTCTGTTTCTTTTTTGACATATCTTGATATATAAACGTTGAAAATTTGAGGGGCAAAAGTACTCTTTTTATTCCAAAAAAAAAAATATTTTGAATGCTTACCGACAAATTTTGGCAAATATTAATTTTAACATTTTTCCGGTTTCATTTGTGGAAACAACAGCACTTCCTGTATTGCGCTCTGTCCTGTAAGCAACATAACCAATCTATCCATTCCGATGCCCATTCCGGAGGTAGGCGGCATACCGTATTCGAGAGCGCGGACAAAATCCATATCAATAAACATTGCCTCATCATCGCCCTTTTCGCTTAACTTCAACTGCTCTTGAAAACGTTCAAGTTGGTCAATTGGGTCGTTGAGCTCACTGTATGCGTTGGCAAGTTCTTTGCCATTTACCATTAACTCAAAACGCTCGGTGAGTTCAGAATTTGTGCGGTGGTGTTTGCATAGCGGCGACATCTCTATCGGATAATCAGTAATGAATGTTGGCTGAATATAACTGTGTTCACATTTTTCGCCAAAAATTTCATCAATCAATTTGCCCTTACCCATTGTGGCATCAACTTCGATATGAAGTTTTTTGCAGATTTCGCGAATTTCATCTTCTGTTTTGCCTGCCAAATCGTAACCTGTGTGTTCTGTAATTGCATCAAGCATTGTGATACGTTTGAATGGCGTTTTAAAAGAAATTTTCTGTCCTCCAGCATCAATTTCAGTCGTTCCATTTACGTCAAGGCATACTTTTTCGACCATTTTTTCGGTAAATTCCATCATCCAATTGTAGTCTTTGTATGCAACGTATATCTCCATTGCCGTAAATTCGGGATTGTGAGTACGGTCCATTCCTTCGTTACGGAAATTTTTTGAAAATTCATATACTCCTTCAAATCCGCCTACTATTAAACGCTTGAGATACAACTCATTAGCGATACGCATATACAAATCAATGTCAAGCGCATTGTGGTGGGTTATGAACGGGCGCGCTGCCGCTCCGCCCGGGATCTGCTGTAAAATAGGCGTTTCCACTTCAATATAATTTTGTGCATTAAAATAATCGCGCATTGACTGATAAATCTTTGTACGTTTGATAAAAATATTCTTAATTCCCTCATTTACAACCAAATCCACATAACGCAGACGGTAACGCTGTTCTGGGTCTTCAAAAGCATCATATGCGGTTTTATTTCCATGTGCGTCGGTTTTATATTTCACAATCGGCAGCGGCTTCAACGCCTTGCTTAACACCGTAAGTTCTTGAGCGTGAATGCTTATCTCGCCCATTTGAGTACGGAATACAAAGCCGCGAATACCAATAAAATCGCCGATGTCAAGCAATTTCTTAAAAACAGTGTTATACATTTCGACACCCCCTAAATCTTCCTCTGGGGGACTTTTGGTTGTGCAAACCGACAATGCAGATTGCCCCTCCCCCCCTGAGGGAAGCGAGGGGGGTTGAATATCGTCCCGTGAAACATAAACCTGAATGCGTCCTTTTGAGTCCATCAACTCCATAAAAGACGCTTTGCCCATAATTCTACGGCTCATAATTCTACCTGCAATGCACACTTGGCGTTTTGGTTCAAGATTATCGTCAAATTCCGTCTTAATATCAACCGAAAAAGCATTGGTTGGATAAAGTGCTGCCGGATAAGGATTAATGCCTATCTGCTGCAACTGCTCACGACTGTTGCGCCTAAAAATTTCCTGTTCTGAAAGATGTTCCATATTGATTTGATCAAGAATTAACCACTGCAAAAGTACAAAAAATTTGATAATTTGATGAGTTTGAAAGGTAAATTGGATTTTTTGAGATACGGAATGTGGTACAATTAGAAATTAAACAATAATTGAAATTTATTAAATTATTGTGTTTATATATTAACCTGAGTTTTGGATAAGCAATTTTATAACATCTTGATATTCAATCTTATATTCGCCATATGTGATAAATATCAATAGAAAATATAATATTTCAGACCATATTTAGCCCGTAGGGCTTTCATTGTGAATGTCCTAACGGACAAGATTTGTCGTCTGGAATTGTATTCTA
>WQYU01000095.1 GCA_009781075.1 Paludibacter sp.
CCATTAGAAAATGTTATCTGTAATGAATTGATAATTAGCGCATAATTTTGCATTAATTGTTCAAAAAACACGAGAAATAAATGTTAATAATGCCTAATTTAACATTTGAGGTTCTAATGGACATTTTGGGATAATAACAAATATCAAGGGTATCAACGTCAATAAAAAATGCTTGGACATCAGAACGTTTTTCCAAAATCCGCTTCAATTCATTGCCAAGTTGTCCGTATGAACCTGTGATAAGTACTTTCATAAAAAGATATGTATTTTTTAGTTAAAAATATTAAATTGCGTTGTTTTTAATATTTTTTTGCAGAGATACAAAAAATAATTAATTCCGTGCTTTATTATTTCAAAATTAAATTATACCTTTGCATTTAACTTTTATCTATGAAAAAATCAAAATTTTCTGACTTTTTCATAGTTGTGTATCCATCACACGTTATTTTTCTAAACTGAACATTAAAATTTTCAATACGTTGAAAAATTTACCATTAAATTATTCAACGTATTGAAAATTTTTGTATTTTTGCAAAAAAAATCAGAGTTATGATATCAAGAATAATTGAAAATCAAATTTTGCAAAAACTGCAACCGCAACGCTCCATACTGATTTTTGGGGCGAGGCGTGTTGGTAAAACGGTTTTATTGAAAGAAATCCTGTCGAAATTTGACGGTAAGACAATGCTGTTTAATGGTGAGGATTATGAAAGCGCGTTACTGCTCGAAGTTAAATCAATAGCGCGATACAGAGAATTGTTTGCAGGTATCGAACTGCTGGCAATCGATGAGGCGCAAAATATTACGGATATTGGCAAAAAAATCAAACTGATAGTTGATGAAGTGCCTGATATTACGGTTATTGCCACAGGCAGTTCGGCTTTCGACTTGATGAATAAAATAGGCGAGCCGCTTGTGGGCAGAGCGAGTTCTTTTCAACTTTTTCCTTTTTCGCAGGCGGAACTCAATACAGTTGAAAATCGCCTTGACACCGAGCGAAACCTCGAAAGTCGGCTGATTTTCGGCTCTTATCCAGATGTTTATGCTTTGCAAAACGAAACCGAACGAGTTGATTATCTAAAATCATTGATTAACAGTTATCTGTTAAAGGATATTCTTTCGATTGACGGTATTAAAAATTCCGACAAGTTGTTGAATTTGTTGAGAATGATTGCCTTTCAGGTTGGCTCGGAAGTGTCATACGTTGAATTGGCACAAAAACTCGGCTTGAGCAGAAATACCGTTGAGCGTTATTTGGACTTACTCTCGAAAGTGTTTGTGATTTTTCGTGTGGGCGCTTTTGCAAAGAATTTACGTAAAGAAATTTCAAAAAACAGCAAATGGTATTTTTATGACAATGGGGTGCGCAACGCATTGATTCGCAATTTTTCACATACTAATTTACGTAACGATACAGGTGCATTGTGGGAAAATTATTTGATTGCTGAAAGAGTGAAAAAATGTAATTACAACCACAACTATGCCAGTCATTATTTTTGGAGGACATACGACGGACAGGAAATTGACTTAATAGAAACTTGTGGCGGCGAAATTTCCGCCTTTGAGTTTAAATGGGGCGAGCGCATTCCTAACGCCCCGAATGCTTTTTCAACTAATTATCCAACGGCAAGTTATGTAGTCATCAACCGCAGCAATTATTTGGAATTTACAAATATTTAAAACACAAGCGCAAACATCCTAATATTTTACGCCGGTGTTTTAAACAAAAAAGGATTGTCCTCATCGTTTTCATTCATTTGTAAACGAGTATAATTTGGTTTTATGTTTTTAACATAAAATATTTACGTTAAAAACGCTCTACCATTAGCCTCCTAGTTTACAAACGAGGGGCAGCAAGGTGCAAGAGCAGCGGGAACAGAAGATGACTGCCGGAGCGTGGGTAAATCATACCGTAATTGTAAGTATGTGGAATAAATTTTGTGTCAAAATTAATAACAGAAGGAATAAACAAAGCAAAAGAATGAACTTTTGCAGAATTTTTGTGTTTTTCTGTAAGAAATAAAAGAAATATTTGTCCTGCCACGAGGGCGAAAATCCGCTTAATATATGTGTTAAAGCATATTTTCATAAATATTGTGCAAAGATAAAGTTTTTTGATATTACATGCAAATTTTTTTTACAAAAAAAAGTGAAAAAAGATTTTTTAAATTTTAATTGTTTGTTTCCCAAATAAGTATTTTATTAACAAAGTCAATATTTAATTCAGGACAATTATATCCTCCTAAAAATCCACCTCCGCTACACAAAGTCACACCCT
This sequence comes from Paludibacter sp., assembly GCA_009781075.1. Lineage (GTDB taxonomy): Bacteria > Bacteroidota > Bacteroidia > Bacteroidales > Paludibacteraceae > WRGS01. The sequence goes on from WQYU01000095.1 coordinate 2,279, forward strand.
CACAATTCTGAAAAATATATCCTGCATCTGGGCATCCTACACAAGGTTCCAGCAAAAAACCTATGCCATCTTTGTAAGTACACTGGTATATTCTAACGTGATTCTTGTATCCTGCTTCTGCATCCTTTTCAAATCCGTCAATAAGATCTTTTAACCAAGGTAAATCGGTCAATGGATTTTCTACACCGCATACAGTTTGAATTGGTGTTTTTTCCTTGCACCCGCTAAAACTTGCCATTGCAAGGAGCAAGGCGGGTATCATTACATAAAAAAACTTATTCTTTTTCATATCAATTCATTATTAAGGGGTTTGTTTGATTCGTATTTGAATCATAAATTAAACTAATATCATCATACAGTTGTTGTCCGTCAACTTGAATTTTTACCACATAACTACCAAACGCAAGATTGGCAATATCAAAATTCAAGTTATAAGGACAATCACAATTGCACGACATATTAGGTGGAGTTATTATTAAATTGATAATAATGTTTTCTTCTTTGGTGGAAACCTCATAATCAATTTTTTCCATACAACAAGATAGCCTTATGTTATTCAAATCTATGTGCAACAAAGAATTTTGCGACATAAACGTAATTTCTGCATCAAAAGAATTATCATCATTCGATACAGGAGCGTTTGGTGTTTTGTTTAGACACTCTGACTTTTGAAAATTTTTTATTTCAATAATCCCAGAAGTAGATGTTCCCATCTTTTCATTACATCCGCTCAAAAAAACCATAATTGGGAAAAACAATGCTGTAGTCAGCACAACGGATAACGTTTTATATTTCAATAATTTTACCATATGAATAATTTAAAAAAATTATATCATTCTTCCAACTCAAAATATTCTTCTTCAAATTTATTTTTGCTCATAAAATAAAAAGTATTTGAGTTGTTTTCGTTTAATAATTGCAAGTTATCTACATCTTTTAAAACAAATTTTCGTACATTAGATAATTGATTAATATAATCCCAATACCACTCAATATCATTAACATCTGTAATACTTGTAACAGATAAAGAAATATTATCTGATTGAATAATATAAGTCCCTTCATAAGTATTAGCATCGTGTCTGCCGTGAAATTTATTATCGGGCAAAAATGTTAACGTAATAGGATATGCGTCATCTTCAGGCAATACTGTATTTATCATATTAATTTCCTTTTTTACTAATATCCAAGTTTTATACAAATCACTAGTGTTATTTGATTGGTCATTAGATTTGCTACATCCGCTAAAACTTGCCATCACTATAAGCAATACGGGTATCATTAATTTTGTGAAATTTTTATGTTTCATATTGATTAAAATTAAATATTATTATTTTTTTTATTCTGCAAAAATATAAAATTTATTTATTTTCAAAAATATTATCAATCTACCCCGTGCTAAATTTAATGTTTGAAACAACTGACTTACACTTGAAGAGTTCAAAAAACCTTCATCATCATTATAAGTCTTTGATTATAAATTAAATAAAAAGTTGCATTTCTTAGTTGAAATTACAATTGTGTTAAATGTTTCAGCCGCGCAATACCTTCGATGCAAACTTGTCGTTCAGGTGCGGCAGATAGGTCAAGCAAAAGGCAACTCATTGTGCCATTGTGTTTTTCGGAATTTATTTGAGTAACCTCAACACGTGCTGTATAAGTTTTTCCAGTGAAAATAGGTGCTCTAAAATTCATTTCTTGCGAAATATAAATCGTTCCTTGTCCAGGGAAAAGGGTACCAAAAATGCGCGAAAAAACAGCGCCCGCCAAAAATCCATGAACTATAGGACGTCCAAAAGGAGTAGTTTTTGCAAATTCTTCATTAATGTGCAAGGGATTATCATCACCGGTAATTTGTGCAAAGGCGTTGACTTGCTCTTGTGAAAAACTCAATTCGATCTCGTAATAATCGTTTATTTTTAACATGTTTTTAATATTTTTTTTAATATGAATAATTTATGGCAAAAGTACAAAAAATAAAAATAGTGAGAATTTTTGTATTAAAAATATTACCTTTGCAAAGAAAACCTTGCAAAAAATTGAACAAAAAGCTTATGAGTATGAATTTTTGAAATGAAAAATGAAATTCTCTTATAATCCTTCAAATTTATATCCTGTCGATACGCTTTTTGTTACTTTTCCTAAACCTTCTGCAATATGCATGCCTGCAATTTGTATATTATTTTCAGCAGCGAACTTCAGAGTATTTTCACGAATTTTAGCCGCTTGTTCCGGACTTGTGTCATACGAAACCGAATATTCGGGATGAGGCATTTGAACAGGCATAACGTGAGTGAGGTCTCCCCAAATTAGTGTAGGTGCTGCACCTTTTACCAGATACATTGTGTGTCCGGGAGTGTGTCCGTATGCTGCAATCGCCTCTATATCAGCAAAAAGCGGTTTATTTGCCGTTGTATCCTCAATATCAAAAAGATGAAGATGTTGTTTGTATTTTTCTACAATCTGCAAAAATTGAGGATTTTGTTCTTTTACCCAATAATCATATTCAACTCTGTTGATATGAAGTTGTGCATTGGGAAAAATCGGCAATGAATCTTTGAGAAGTCCGCCAATATGGTCGCCGTGAGCGTGTGTGATAAAAATGTGATGTACCTTTTCCGGGGCAACATTGAGCGCAGCAAGATTTTCAAGGATTTTAAATCCCATTCCTGTATCAAAAAGATAGTTGCTGTCTCCACGCTGCACCAAAAACGCATTTATTGCCGAAGGAAAAACTCCATCGGGAATGTATTTTTTCAGTGTATCGGCATCGGGTGAAATCAAAATGTCAGGATTTCCCTGACGCATTACGTCATTGAGTATGAAGATTTTATACTCATCGTTTGTTGTCTGTTCCATTTTATTGTTTTTAGAATTAAAATTGCATGATGCAGTAATTACTATTGCAAAAAAACTAAAAATAATTAGGTTTTTCATGTTATTATATATTATTGATTATTAATATTTTAAATAAAAATAAATTAAAAAAAATATTTTTGTAAAATTACATTAAATTTTTTATTTGAAAAAATTGTTTTCTAAAAATAAAAGTATTAATTTTGGAGCAAAAATTTTTAATTAATAAAAGAAGGGAAAATTATGGAACCATTAATTCGTATTCACGGCAAATCACAAAGCCGTACAGCGTTAGGTATCATTAATGCATACTTGAAACTTCATCCTGATTCAACATTGTCGGACTTGCGAGAGGCATTTCCCAAGTCGTTGAATCCAAGGGGAATCGGAGAATATCTTATTGTTCCTGTCAAAGAGGCGCTCAAACACGAAAAACAATACTTTGAGCAGGATGATGAGTTAATTGTATTAAAAAGCGGGCAAAAACTTGCTCTTTTAGAAATTTGGCAAAAAGAAGACTATGATGCAATTTGCGAGCATGCAAAGCAATATGGCATTGAGGTTGCAGAAATGCAAAAAACGGACTCTTTTGAAAAAGGTAGTTATCGATTGGAGTATCTTAACGATTTTGTACCACCTGAAGAAGTCGCTCCCCAAACAAAGAAAAAACGTAAATGCCGCTGGTGGTGGCTGCTGCTTTTACTGCTTCTGTTGTTGATATTATTATTCTGTTTCAAAAAATGCGGATGGTGCGGCGATAAAACAAAATGTGATGTTCCAACAGCAAGTGTAGTCGGAGTAAATCCAACTGACAGTTTGAATTTGGTTAAAGATTTGGGAGATAACATATCATTGACCTTATCTGATGGAAGCGTATTGAATTTTCCTAAAAATTCTTCGGAATATAAGTTAATATCTTTACTAAATTCCGACAGCGCCAATTTGGACGAGTCGGTAATAATGGACAGGTTAGGTTTTGAAACCGGCAAAGCCGAACTTAAACCCGAATCGGAAGAGCAATTGAAGAATGTTGCAGCAATTTTGAGTACATTCCCAAATGCGGCGATAAAAATGTGTGGCTATTCCGATAATACGGGCAGCGATAAGGTTAATTTAAGGGTTTCGACACAAAGAGCCAAAATTGCAGCCGATAAACTTATTGGCTTGGGCGTAGAGGCAAGTCGCGTTACTTCTGAGGGTTTCGGCTCGCAAAATCCTGTATGTCCGCAAAATGATACGGACAATTGTAAGGCACAAAACAGACGGGTTGATATTAAAGTTATTAAAAAATAATTGATAGACTTATTTCAATTTGGTTTAAAAAAAGGATAAAACGCAATATGTTTTCAAACATGTTGCGTTTTCATTTTTGCTCAAATTTGAGTATGTCATCCATTGATAGCAGCCCTTTTTTCCCTATTGTAAATTCTGCAGCCACAACCGCTCCAAGTGCAAGTCCATCGCGGTTTTTCATTTTATGAGTAAGCGTGATACTATCCATTTTCGATTCGTAAAGGACGCTGTGAGTTCCTACAATATCACCTTCTCTAATGCTGGAAATCGGTATTTCTTCGGGCAAACAGGCAATATCCTTTACCCACGAAGTTTTTCGTTTGAGATTTTGTAAAATGCTTTCGGCAAGCGTAATAGCAGTGCCACTGGGAGCATCTTTTTTATGAACATGATGAACTTCTTCCAGAAAAATATCATAATAAGGAAAATCGTTCATAATTTTTGCCAAATATTTATTTATTTCAATAAAAATATTTACTCCCAAACTGAAATTTGACGCCCAAAAAAGCGTATAACCATTCTTATCAATGTCTTTTTTTAGTGCAGGCAAACGGTCAGTCCAGCCGGTTGTTCCGCAAACAACAGGTATTGAATGTTCAAAACATTTGCGGATATTTTGTTCGGCAACATCAGGGGCGGTAAATTCTATTGCAATATCTGCACTTGCAAATTGCTTGCTGTAAGAATCCTGTTGATTATTTTCGTCAATAATACAAACGATTTGATGTCCGCGCTCGGTAGCAATTTTTTCAATTGCCTTTCCCATTTTACCGTAACCTATCAATGCTATTTTCATGATATTAAAAAAAAATATTTGCAAAAGTAATAGAAATTAATATTTTTAGGAAAAAATAAATCATTAAAAATCGTACCTTTGCACAAAAATAAATTGTATAATAAATTTTTATGACTTTTGATGAATTTCCTTTCAGTGAGGCGTTAAAAGAAGGATTGCAAGCAATGAATTTTGAGCAGCCAACCCCTGTTCAAGAGCAAACTATTCCGATAATTTTGGCACATAACGATGTGATTTCGTGTGCGCAGACGGGAACGGGTAAGACTGCAGCATTCCTTTTGCCGCTTTTGCACAATCTTCTTACCGACAATCATGCAGAAAATAAAATAAATGCAATAATAATGGCTCCTACGCGAGAACTTGCGCAACAAATTGACCAACAGATGGAAGGATTTTCATATTTTGTGCCGATTTCGTCAGTGGCTGTTTATGGCGGCAACGATTCACAAGCATGGGATGTACAAAAAAACGGACTTACAAAAGGCGCTGACGTGGTTATTGCAACGCCTGGGAGACTCCTGTCTCATATCAATCTGAGTAAAATTGATTTCTCCGGAATAAAATATCTTATCCTCGACGAAGCCGACCGTATGCTCGATATGGGTTTTTTTGACGATATTATGCGTATTGTAAAACTTTTGCCTACCGACAGGCAAACGATAATGTTTTCGGCAACGATGCCTGAAAAAATTCGACAACTGGCAAAAACAATTTTAAAATCACCCCAAGAAATAAAAATTGCGGTTGCCCGTCCCCCCGACAGCATTATGCAGTCGGCTTATATTTGCTACGAAAATCAAAAATTACAGATAATAAAAGAACTTTTTTCTACACAAGAACCAAACAGGGTAATTATTTTTGCAGGTAAAAAACAAAGAGTGAGAGAACTTGCCTTAATTTTGAAGAAAAATGGTTTATCTGCAGAGGCGATGCATTCCGATTTAGAGCAACGCCAACGCGATGATGTAATGCTTAAATTTCGCAACGGACGAATCAATATTCTTGTGGCAACGGATATTGTTGCCCGTGGAATTGATATTGATGATATTACACTGATTATCAATTACGAAGTGCCACGCGAAGTTGAAGATTATGTACACAGAATTGGGCGTACTGCCCGTGCTGAGGCGCAAGGAATGGCGATAACGCTTGTAGACGAAAAAGAACAATTTCGTTTTAAACGAATTGAAGATTTTTTAGGAAAAACAATTTATAAAATTCCGCTTTCACCTCAAATAGGAGCAGCGCCCGCCTACGATCCAAAAGTGCAACGCGAAAAAACAGCACATCCAAAATTTAAAAATCACAAACACAGCAGCAGAAACAAAGGTAAATCAGAGCCACGCACTCAAAACAAAAAACGCGACGATAAACAACATTTGCACCAAAAACATGCTGATTAATATTCGTTCCCGTTTCCTATTGACTGTTTGCATCTGCATTGAATTTTCTTGTTAACGTGTTTGAGGCTTGGTGGCGGGCAGGGGTATTGGTAAGGCTCAGACGGGAACCAAAAATTGAAAATTCGCACAGACACTCGCACAAGGTAGATTCCGCTTGTGCCAAACCACCTGTTGCACGCTGGCATTTGTCTATTTGTTAATAAACATCCACCCTTTTTTCGCGGCAATGCTTTGGTCGCAACTCTCTGTTCCGGGGTTATTGTCTATGCGTATGAATTTATCTTCTACATTGTCGGGCTACATTTTAAACAAAGCATTCAGCGCAGAACTTGTTAACTGATTATTGTTACAACTTAACCATATTAATGGTGCGGTACAAATCACATTCAAATTTGTTAATTGATTATTCCAACAACTTAAATCTGTCAATGCTACATTTTTGCTTATATCCAAATCTGTTAATTGATTTCTGGGACAATCCAACCTTCGTAATATTTTTGCTTACATCTAAACTTTTTATATAAATTACATTTTTAGATTACACAAATAATTATTATCTTTGCATCCAATAATCATAAACACTAATTATCCTTATGGGACGCAAAGTCAAACAACTTAAAAATTACACAACCGAAGAA
>WQYU01000096.1 GCA_009781075.1 Paludibacter sp.
AGGCGATTGCGATTTTTTTTGTTGTGTACATCATTTTTAATTTAATATTTATTTATATGATATATTAAAAAAATAATGCACAAAATTACAAAAAATAGTGAAAATCGTTTCATTGTGTTTAATAAATATTTAATTTAATGATTATTCGTATGTTAATTGTTTTTTGCATAAGTTCAAAGTATAATTTGTGCTTCGTCCAGCGAGGTTTTGTGTCAGTATTCCAAGTTCGACAAGTTCTGTCAAGTCGCGAGTGGCTGTGGCTTTGGTCGTTTTGGCGATTGAAATGTACTTTTTGGCTGTCATTCCGCCTTCAAAACCATCTTTGCCTGTGTCGAGCATTTTGTTGATTACTTTTGTCTGCCGTGCGTTCATAACAGATTTGTAGTTATCAAAATACTCTCATTATAAACAAATTCCGCCCATTTTTCAAATTGCCAATTATACATAATTTGAGCCGTTTAATTATTTTAATCGGTGCAAATATATAACTTTTTTGAGCCAAATACAACTTTTTATTTAATTTATAATCAAAAACTTATGATTAGTTTGTTGAAATGGGAAATAACTTTTTTTCAAATATCTACTCAAAGTTATTCTTATTTCAACAAACTAATCAATTGTAAATCAGAAAACAAAACAGTTGCATTTGATAATTAAATCTACTCCCTCGTTTTTTCTCGTAATATACTCATAAAACCGCCCGTTGTATGCTGGCATAATTTTATTTCTAATTTGCTATTTTTTCAGAACTTTGCTTTCAATTCTTCATATTTTTTCCGTAATGCTTTGTCAAATTCCGGTCCGACTTTGCCTGCCGACTCTGCATCTACTTTTCTGCCTGTGTGTTTTAACAAATAAGTAAAATAACCGGGATATACAACAACACGCGATTTTGGGTAAATGGGCGTCAAAAGCAGATTATTGAAAATCGGTAATGTAGATGAGGTGATATTCATCGTGCCGTCATCATTGATTTTATAGACAATTTTTTGCGGCTTGGCAGGGTCGGCTATAAAACCGTCATCTATAAATAATCCCAACGGGTCGGTTATCAATTTCATAAAATTTTTAAGCCATCCTCCCGCTTGAGACGATTGTGCAGATACAGATACGGCTTTATCCTCATCATATTTTCCAAGACCCAATAATACGCCTCCGCCAAAGTTAATTTCATTGCCGGTCAAACTGAAAACGGTATATGGCGCACTCCAAAAAACTGCAGAGTTGCTTGTCGGTCTGCTTGGCATTCCGCTTTCGGTAACTATCCAAATCATACCGTGCGCCGTTTCGTCATAAGGTGTAGGCAAAATGGCGCTGTCGCTTATGGCGATATATACGGCGGCAGGCATTTTATATGAAATATATTTGGGGCTTTTATCTTTATCGATAAACATTGTATTATAATCAACTATTTTGTCAATCGTAATTTTTGTTGTAAACAATTTGTATCTGTAATTATGATTAACCGAATCTTTGGAAACAGTATCTGGTGCAACTTTTGAATATTTGCCTTTAAGAATTTCATCAACAATCGAGTCGCAACGTACAGGGTCTGCCTTGCAAACGCTGTCAATATGGTTGCAAAGAGCAGGATTTGCCGTGCAAACGCTGTCAATATTTTGTTTAACATTTTTTTCTCCTTCTATCTTTTTCCCCGGTTCTTTTTCAGAAATTGGCGGCGGACAACGATAATCGCTCGGAAATTTTGAACAAATAAGTTGCAGACACTTTTCAAGGTCATACTCCTTACACGATGGAGTGCAAACATCGCAAAGCGGTGGAGGAGGTGGAGGCGGCGGAACTACTTCTTCCGGCGGCGTCTGCTTGCATTTTGGGTCGTTAGGATTGAAATCCTTGCAAGTCGGGTCGCAAACAGAACAGGGTTCTTCGCGGCACCAGATATTTCCGTATGTTTTGAGGCAGCACAACATTTTATTATAACAAATACTTTTCGGGTTGCAAACGGCATTCGGGTCATAACATTTGCTCAACGGATAACAAAAAGCATAATATGGCGAATAGCAATCGCTTCCATATTCGCAATAATCGCAAGGCGGAGGTGGTGGAGGTGGAGGAGGAGGAGGAAATACTATTGAATCGCACGGCGGATTTTCACATTCTCCGGGGTCCCAACATCTGCTGTTTTTGTTTGTTTTGTCGCAACATTCATACTCATCATAACATTTGCTTTTGGGATTGCAGATGTCGCAACACTCATATTCATTATAACATTTGCTGCCTTTGTTGCAAATATCGTAACATTTACTTTTGGGATTGCACTCATCGCAACAATTATATTCATCATAACAAACACTCTGTTTATTGCAAACTTCGCAGGGAATTTCTTTGGGCGGTTCAGGGTCGCCGACTATGGTTTGGGTACAAAGGTCGCAACTTGCATTTTGCAGTTTCGGCGTTGTATAGTTAAACCCGTCTTTTTTTTCAAAATAAATTACAAATTCTCCTTTTTTATTTATAAAACCATATATTTCTTTCCCATCAATTTTGTAACGGCACAAAGCATGTTTTCCGTCATAAAAATTGTAAATAGTACTGCGACCATCTTTTGTAAAAAGAATATTTCCGTCATTTGTATAAAGATTTCCGTTTGGAACATCATCGAAGTAACCGGCAGCGGCAAGTCCGTTGATAAACTCCAGTCCAAAAGGATTTTTCTCGGAGACCTTTGACATATCATTAGTTAAATGGTCGGTAGGAAAATCAAGCGTTTTTATCACATTAAATTTTTTGTCAACCACCATTGCTTTCCCGTATTCATTTGAAACATAAGCAAAACCACCGAAAAACGAATTGCAAACATCATACTCAGGACTGCAAATTTTCCCTGTTTTATCAATAAAAACCGATTTGCTGCTCCACTCGTCTTCGCCAATTCTCAACACAGCAAAGCCATCGCTAAAACTTGCGGGCTGCATATTGTAGGTGCAGGGAATAATTTCTTTTCCTGTTTTATCAATAAAGCCCCATTTTTTTGCACCATAATCGCCGTCCTGCAAGCAAACAGCCGCCAAACCCTCACTAAAAGGCATTGCTACACCATATTTCGGTTGAATAACGACTTTTCCGTCCTTGTCGGCATAACCCCATTTTTTGAGAGTTATGTCATAAAACGCCCGCATACCTTCCCGCAAAGGCGATATATGCAAATCTACCGAATAGACATTTCCAATTTTGCGGTGCAACGCAGGCAAAACCTCTTTCCCCGCAACGTTGAGATATACCCAAAAACTCTCTCCATATTTGTTTGGGTCGTTTTTGACAGCGGCAGCAATGCCATCGCAAAAGTCGGAAATTTTGCTGTAATTTTTGCCAAGCGGCAACATTCGCCCCTGCTGACAAAGAATGGCAGGCTGCAACTGATAAGCGTCCTCTTGCGGCAACTGCACAGCAGCAGCACAATCAAACAAGCCGGCGCCGTTTTTAACCGTCTGCATTTTCAGGTCGAAACCATACACATATTCGCCTTTCAAATTGAGATAGGCAAGTTTGTTGTCGCAGGAAATCTGAATTAAATTTTCGCGAATAAACGGCGAAACATTAGTGTATTCAGGGATTTCCACCTTGATAGATTTGTCCGTCAAGTGCGGAACAATGGGCGTTTGTGCGTTCATAACGCCCACATTCAAGCCGCAAAAGGCAAGTGCAATAAAAATTTTGTAAATCAATTTCATATTCATTTTTATATTTATTTTAGGACAAAAAGTAAAGAACAAAGAGTAAAAACATCTATTTGCAAATAAAATGTCTTTGCTCCTTGTTCTGTTGCTAATTATTATTCAGTTAATACTTTTTTTGTATTAATTTTATTTTGATTTGATAAATTTAATTTTTGCAAAATTTACAATTTGTGGAGCACGGCTGCGACCAAAAATAGAGATAGTGCCTTTTCCTGTTGCGCCGTTTTTTTGCGACATTGAAATTGACGTGCTGCTAAACTCTCCTGAATACTCTTTGTCGACAAGGTTTCCACTTTTGTCGAGCAATTGATAACAAAACTGAACATATCCCCAAGTGCGAGTTTTGAAAGCCGACTCGTCTGTAATGCTTACTTCAAACTCGGCATTTGCAAAGTTTCCCACATCTTTGATTTTTACGCTCGAAACCGTGTATCCGCATCCGTCTTCCACCTCGTATGGAATATCTTTGCCGATGAGTTGCGGCTTAATTTTTTCGATTTCAGCATCAAATTTTTCATCTGCTGCTTTTTCGCGTTCTTTGAACTTTGCATCAATTTTCATTGCCTCAGCCCAAAGTTTTTCAATTTCAGATTTGGAGAGGTCTTTTTTGACATCTTTAAATTTGCTCTCTTCTGCCGTTTGTTCGGCTTCAAGAATGGAGTCGTTTATCGACTTTTGATACACTAAATTAGGCAAATCGCCTAAAATGTCGTTAGAGGCAAGTTTTTTGCCTGAACTGCCGCTTCCACAGGAAGCCATTGTCGCGATTATCGCAACTGCCAAGATAAATTTAAAAACTTTCATAAATATTAAATTTTATTAGTGAATAAATATTATTAAACGGAAAACAGAATATTTGTTTTCCAAATTTTTTCCAATTTGAACTGCAAAATTAAATGCTAAAAATATTAAATATAATCAATAAAAATACAATGAAATATTAAAATCGCAAAAATAGATAGCAAATATTTGACAAACAAGTTTTTTTTTGTCAAACAGGCAAAATGTAATATTAAATTTAGAGTATAATATCTGTAAAATTCTTAAAAATTATCGTTTTTTATAAAAACTATTTACAAATGAACGAAAAAAGTTGTCAGTTTGCAAGTTAGTAAGTTAGATTTGGAATTTTTTTTGAAAAAATGTTTTTATGCTGACGATTGGGAATCTTATAGAGAAGTAATACCAAAGGAAAAACTGACTGCCGGAAAAGAATATACTATTGAAATAGAACAAAATAACTCAAAAACATACAAAATTTGTTAGTAGATAAATAAAAACAATGGTTTTGACGAATTCTTAAATATATTTAATACTCTCTCTATATTTTTATCATTTTTTTTCTGAAAAATAATTTATTTCACTTCATAAACCCAATCCTTTGCTCGTCCAAGCGGCGGCTCTCCATTATCAGTAGGTAAAAATTTATCCACTTCGGGAAGTTCAATGGGCAAATCTTTTTTATTAACAGCATAAGGCATTCCGTTCTTATAATAAATAGGGAACGGCTCGCCCCAATAACGCTGACGGCTGAAAATAGCATCGCGCAAACGATAATTAACCTTCACTTTGCCAAGTTCATTTTCCTCTATGTATTCTTTGGCTGTTTTGATTGCCTCTTTTACGGTCAAACCGTTCAAAAAACCCGAATTCATCATAATTCCATCTTTGGCATCAAAACTCTCTTTATTCACATCGCAACCCTCAATCAGCGGAATAATAGGCAAATTGAAATGTTTTGCAAAAGCATAGTCACGACTGTCGTGTGCAGGTACAGCCATAATTGCGCCTGTACCGTAACCAGCCAGTACATAATCGCTTACCCAGATAGGAATTTCTTTACCGTTCACAGGATTTACAGCGTAAGAGCCGGAAAACACGCCTGTGACTTTGCGGTCGGCAATACGTTCACGCTCGGTGCGTTTTTTTATTTGTTCTAAATAATTTTGAACTTCAGTGCATTGTTCAGCGGTTGTCAAAATATCAACGTATTCGCTTTCGGGGGATAAAACCATAAAGGTAACGCCGAAAATGGTATCGGGGCGGGTGGTGAAAACAACCACCTCTCCCATCCCCCCTACAAAGGATGAGGAATGGGCAAGGGGAATATGTATCTCCGCACCTTCTGAACGTCCTATCCAGTTTCGCTGCGTTTCTTTTATTGATTCGCTCCAGTCAATCGTTTCCAAGTCGTCAAGTAGTCGTTGTGCGTATGCAGATACCCGCAACGACCATTGTTTCATCTTTTTTTGCACCACAGGATAACCACCGCGAATAGACAAACCGTCCTGTACTTCGTCATTTGCAAGTACCGTTCCTAACTGCTCGCACCAATTTACAGACGTTTCAGCAAGATAAGCAATGCGGTAATTCATCAAAATTTCCTGTTGTTTTTTTTCGTCCCAACTTTTCCATTCGTCAGCGGAAAAATGCAACTCTTCTGTTTGAGCAACATCAAGATTTTCAGAACCGTATTTTTCAAAATGCGCAACCAACTCCGAAATTGGGGTAGCCCTTCCACAAAGTGGTGTGTCAACTTCTCCCCTTCCTTGTGAGGTGGTAGGGGGGAGGCGGTAATATGACTCAAACATCTGAACAAAAGCCCATTGCGTCCATTTATAATATTGCGGCTCGCAGGTGCGGACTTCCCTGTCCCAATCGTAACAAAAACCGATTTTGTCCATCTGTTCGCGGTAGCGCTGTATGTTTTGTTCAGTGGTAACTGCAGGATGCTGACCTGTCTGAATAGCGTATTGTTCGGCAGGTAAACCGTAAGCGTCATAACCCATAGGGTGCAGCACGTTAAAACCTCTCAGGCGTTTGTAACGGGCATAAATATCAGAGGCGATATATCCAAGCGGATGCCCAACGTGCAGTCCCGCGCCCGAAGGGTAAGGAAACATATCAAGCACATAAAATTTCGGCTTATCTTGTTTAATATCAACGTGATATGTTTTGTTTTTTCCCCAATATTCTTGCCATTTTTTTTCTATTTCTCTAAAATTATATTCCATTTTATATCAAATATTAAGTATGGATATTAAATTAATAAGAAATGCAAAATTAGTAAAAATTTTGCATTTTTTGTTTCAAAGTACGGTTTGCACTCGAAAATCCAAGCGAAAATAAGCGTGTAGAAAGCATATTTGTTCCTTGTTTGGACGAGGGTTCGACTCCATTCATCTCCACAAAAAGTTTGTAAATCATTTGTTATCAATAAAATACAGGTGATTTTCTATTTTAAAGAAATGAACAAAAAATATAAATACGTTGTAAGTATTTGTGTTTTATACAATTAAAAATGTGTGCCTGTACAGAAATACAAAAGTATTTGAAATTATGGGAAGGGGAAAAGCAATTTTAATTTATCCGTTTCTTAATTCATTTATCATTGCTGGAAGCGCTATTTTTTTAATCGGATTATTAGTACTTCAAATTCCACCGGTAAAACAACTTGGAAAAGATAGCCAACAATGAGTATTATAATTGTTAAAAAGTACTGCATTTTTTTTTCTCGATAAAATATTTTATCTTTGCACTTTAATTTTATTATTTCAATCGGAGACAGTTTTTTTACTTATGTTAAAGCAACATTAAATTAACATGAAACTTTTGATACTATATGACTTTAAAAATCAAGTTATTAGCAATTTAACTACGTATTTCGTTTATAGAAATTAATTTTTTTTCTGCAAATTCCGCATATTTTGATTAATTTTGCTGTCAAAAATTCTATAATTATTCTATAAATTATGGCAACATTTCAAGCAGTAGTATCAAGTTATAAAAAAGCAGACGGAACTCGTAATGTTATGATTTGCATTTTCCACAATGGGCAAAAACGATACCCGAAAACAAATTTTTTCCTTGACAAGGACGACTTAACACGTTCGCTTAAAATCAAAAATCAGTTATATATTGATAAAATTAACAATATTTTGAAAAAATGTCGGGACTGCTGCAATCAATATGCTGATGTGATAGCAAGTTATAATATTGATAAGGTTTTACATCTCATTGAACCAATTATATCGGGGAGAGATATTTTAAGTAATAAATTTGAGTTAAATTTTATAGAATATGGACGTAATTTTGTGCAAAAATTGAAAAAAGACGGAAGAGATGGAAATGCTAAAACATACGAAATTACATTGAATAATCTTGTAAAATTTATTGGCAGTGAATATATAGATATTAATGAAATCACCACAAATTTTATAAAACAATGGATTGACTGGTTACAAAACATATCAAAAGGTAAACGCGTTCAATCACTATATCCGTCAAATGTTCGAGCACTACACAATAGAGCAAAGGATGAATTTAATGATGAAGATATTGGACTAATACAAATTCCTCTATCTCCTTTTAAAAAAATTAAATTGCCACCGTTACCCGAAATAAGAGAACGAGCATTGAATATTAAACAGATACGACAAATTTTTAATTTACAAAATTCAGAAAATTATAAATCGGGGAAATATTATTATAATTTTGCTTGTGACTTATTTATGTTGTCTTTTATGCTTGTAGGCATAAATGAAGTAGATTTATATAATTGTACTGATTTTTCTAACGGACGAATTACATACTATCGTACAAAAGTAAAAAATCGCCGTAGTGATAAAGGCAAGATTTCAATTAAAATTGAACCTGAGGCATTACCACTTATTGAAAAGTATAAAGATAAAACAGGTGAACGTGTTTTTTGCTTCTATCAAATATATAATAGCGTTAATGTTTTTTGTAGGAGTATCAATGGAAACATAATCCATAATACTGGTCTAAAAAAGATAGGAAAAGAACTTGGAATTGAAAATTTACAATTTTATGCAGCACGGCATTCGTGGGCTACTATTGCACGTAATGACTGCGGAATTGATAAATATACTATTCATGAGTCATTAAATCACGTCGTTGATATTATGAAAATAACTGATACATACATTAAAAAAGATTGGTCAAATATCGACCGTGCAAACCGCAAAGTTTTAGATTATATTTTTGGGAAAGAATAATTTCCTAACCCCTAATTCCAACCCACAATCCTACCACCGCCAGAAGTACCCAAAACCCGATAATTTGAGTTTTTTGCCACCAATTTAATCCTGTTTTTGCGGTGGTTGCGGTGTCGATTTGCAACTGTTCGGAATTTCCGATAACTTGCCGCAAACTGTCATTTTCGTAGGCGTAAGAGAGCAACGCCGAATGTTGCCGCTCGGAAGCATCTATTAATTCAAAGTATTTTTCTTTGTAATTAATTGTTTGCGTAATATTCTGATTTTCCGTTCGTTCGGTATTTTGTTCGGTTGCGCTGCCACTATCAATTTTTACCTGCCCGCTCTCAAAATATTCCTTGTACCAACTGTTTACCGCTAATTTCTCAGAAACATTTTTATACATATTTTCAAAATATTCTGAGACATTTTCCAAAATGGAAATAGTC
>WQYU01000097.1 GCA_009781075.1 Paludibacter sp.
AATTATACAAAGTTACAAAATATATTAATAATGTATTATACTTATACACAAATAGTTATCAACACACCCCGCTCGATTTTGTTGATAACTACTCATTTTTTATTTTTTTATGCGTTGACACTGATGAGTAGATAAACAACAACCCCCGCTACTTTTCGCAGCGGGGGTGTTTCTTTTATCTGTGCAAGTTATTAAAATTCAATAACTTGGTGTTCCACGGAGTTCGCCATTGTGGATTTCTGCGTATTGTCAAAACCGTATTTTCAACATCGTGAGGTTCGGAAAAATATAACAGCAAAGTCGCAGCAATAGCAGCGATATTCGTGTCGTTTTTCATCGCGTTCAATGTGCTTGCAATGGCAATAACATCGTTGTTATCAGCGCTTTCGCTTTTCTTTTTATTATTAAACATAATTTTAATTAAACTTAAAAGTTATAATAATAGTAAATTTTGAATTACAACGGAATATTATCGTGTTTTTTCAGCGGATTTGTCAGGCGTTTTGTACTCAAAGTTTCAAAAGCACGAATCACGCGAAAGCGGGTGTTTCTCGGTTCTATCACATCGTCAATATATCCGCGTGCTGCGGCAGCGTATGGATTTGCAAATTTGTCTTTATATTCTGTTTCTTTTTCGAGAATATAAGCGCTTTTCTCGTCTGCGTTTTCAATTTTTGCAATCGCTTTTCCTTCCAATACTTCCACTGCTCCGCTTGCTCCCATCACTGCTATTTCGGCATTGGGCCACGCATAGTTCAAATCGCCACGCAACTGCTTGCAACTCATTACGATATGTGCGCCGCCGTAGGATTTGCGAATGGTTATCGTAACTTTCGGAACAGTTGCCTCGCCGTAGGCAAACATCAATTTTGCTCCGTGAACGATAATTCCCGCATACTCCTGTCCTGTGCCCGGTAAAAAGCCCGGAACATCCACTAATGTTAAAATCGGAATATTAAAAGCGTCGCAAAAACGGACAAAACGTGCTGCTTTACGCGAGGCATCGCAATCTAAAACTCCGGCAAGAAATTTCGGCTGATTGGCGATAATGCCCGTTGATTTGCCATTGAAACGCACAAAACAGCAAATAATGTTCTGTGCATAAAGCGGTTGTACTTCCAAAAAATCGCCATTGTCGGCAATAGAACGAATAATTTCCTTCATATCATAAGGTTTATTCGGATTATCCGGCACTATTGAATTTAAAACATCATCTAAGCGGTTTATTGGGTCGGTACATTCAACTTCCGGCACGTTTTCCATATTATTTTGTGGAATATAAGAAATCAAAGTACGCGTCAGTTGCAAACATTCCTCTTCGGTAGAGGTTTTGAAATGAGCAACTCCCGATTTACGCGAGTGCATATTTGCACCGCCAAGTTGGTCAACACTAACATCCTCATTTGTAACCGATTTAACAACTTTTGGTCCGGTGATAAACATATACGAATTTTGTTCTGTCATCATAATAAAGTCGGTCAAAGCAGGCGAATAAACAGCCCCGCCGGCGCAGGGACCAAATATAAGCGAAATTTGCGGCACAACTCCGGAAGCAAGAATATTTCGTTCAAAAATTTCGGAATATCCTGCAAGTGCGTCTGCACCTTCCTGAATGCGTGCTCCGCCGGAATCATTGATTCCTATAACGGGAGCGCCCACTTTCATTGCCATATCCATTACTTTACAGATTTTTTGCGACATTGTTTCACTCAACGAGCCGCCGAAAACCGTAAAATCCTGCGCAAAAACATAAACCACACGCCCATCAATAGTTCCAAAGCCGGTCACAACACCATCGCCGAGATAGGTTTCCTGTTCCATTCCGAAATTAACACAGCGGTGAGTTACGAACATATCAAGTTCTTCAAAACTACACTCGTCAAGCATCATATTTATACGTTCGCGCGCTGTCATTTTACCTTTTGAATGTTGCGAATCAATACGTTTCTGACCTCCTCCAAGACGCGCCTGCGCACGTAAATCTATCAATTTTTTTACTTTTCCTTGATTTTCCATATATATTTTTATCAAAATCAAATTAAAAATTTCCTAAAAGGAATAATTTTATCTAATATTAAAGGTGCAAAATTAATGTTTTTTTTGCTATCCGCACAATTTCCTCAAAATTATTTCCAAAAATAAATATTATCAAAAAAATTGTTGTTGTTTTAATTTGTTTATTTATCTTTGCAAAAAAAATTAATATAATTTTATTTTTATTTGGAATATTAAATATTATTATTTTAGAAAAGCATAAATAAAATAATTATAATTCAATAACTTATATAATTCTTTATAGATGAAAAAAATATTTTTGCTTTTAGGAATATTCTTATCTGCTAATTTGTTTGCCGACAATGTGAAAACAAATTTGAAAAGTGCGACCGTTTTTTTCAGTGGCGCAGAACTTACACACACTGCAACTGTTGCTTTAAAGACAGGCGAAAACACAATTACACTTGAAGGTTTAAGTTCTGATATAGACCTGAATAGTTTGAAAATTAATGTGTCAAACAGCGTTGTTGTGGCTGCATCGGAATTTTCTACCGATTTTTTAGTAGAAAAAACCGAAACTGACTTGGTGAAAAAATTACAGGATTCAATCGACTTTTGCAATGCAGAAATTGCAGCGGTAAAGACATCTATTGATGTTAATACTGCTGCCTACCAATTGTTGAAAAAAAGCATTGAAACCAATTTCAGTATTGTTGAAAAAGGCAAAACAACTGTTGAAATTACACAAAATCTTGATTATTTTAACGAAAAGGCAAATTATTATGAAAAAGCGATTTATAATTATAAAAAGAAACAGGAAGACCTTAATAAAGCGCTTAATCGCCTGAATTTGCAACTTTCGCAGGAAAAAAACAAAAATGGAACGAAGAGCGGAATTTTGAAACTTTCGCTTGTTGCTCCAATGACTGTAAATGCAATTGTTACAATTACTTACTATACTTCGGCTGCCGGATGGACTCCTTATTATGATATGAATATTGCCTCCGTGGACAAACCCGTTATTTTGCAACGCCGCTCAAAAGTACGGCAGACAACGGGCTTGGATTGGAACAAAGTGAACCTAACACTCTCTACAGCACAGCCCTCGCGAGGAAAAGATGCTCCGCTGTTTAGTACATGGTTTTTGAATTATGTAACGGATTTTTATGATAATAGAAAAATGCAAAATGCAGCAGTACAAAATACAATTTCATACGAGGAAAGTAAATCCTTGCAGGAAAGAGTTCCCGGCGCAGCGCCAAAAATTCGGGTAAGAGGCGCTACATCTGTTTATCGTGGCAATGCGCCTCTATTTGTGGTCAATGGCATTATAGTTGAAGATGCGATGGATATTGACGCAGATGTTTTGGCAACCGGAGATGCAGAAAGCATGCTAAGCAGAGCAATACCGGGATTAAGTCCCGATGATATAAAATCAATTACTGTTCTTAAAGATGCTTCGGCTAATTCTATTTATGGCTCACGTGCTGTAAACGGTGTGATTGTGATTACAACAAAGCAAATGGACGATTATATTCTTACCGAAGAAAAACAGATCAGCGAAGAATATAAAATTGATTTGCCTTACACAATTCCCGGAAATGGGAAAGAACAGATTATTGACTTGAAAAAAGATAATTTACAGGCAACTTACAAATATTATTGCGCCCCAAAACTTGATGAAAACGTTTATTTGATTGCAGAATTTACCGATTGGGAAAAACTGAATCTGCTTAGTGGGCAGGCAAATGTTACTTACGACGGCACTTTTGTAGGACAAACTTATCTGAACACGCAATCGGCACAAAATACGCTTAATGTTACACTTGGAACAGATAAACGTGTTACCGTAAAACGTGAAAAAATGATGGATTATTCATCTGTAAAAACATTGAGCAATGATATTGAGGTTAATTTGACATATAAAATTACTGTAAAAAATAATCAAAATAAGCCGATTTTTATGGTTTTAAAAGACCAGTATCCCATTTCGCAACAAAAAGATATTAAAGTTGAATTTTTGAAAAAGGCGACCACCGAACCAACGGTAAATAAAGAAGAGACGGGCGTAATTACGTGGGAATCAAATCTTTCAGCAGGTGCAAGCAAAGAATACCGATTAGCATATTCGGTAAGATATCCAAAAGGAAGAAAAATAAATTTATAAAATAATTTGAATATTAAAACTTAATAGTACCTTTGTAATCTGATTTTTTTAATAAATAATAAAATAAATTTATAAATCTAAAATCGTATATTATTAATTAGATGGATTTCCTTGACAGGTTAAGAAGATATGCAACATTATCCGGCGAAGAAAAGCCACAGCAATATCGTGTTGCAGTGATTGGCGGGGGCAGTTGGGCTACCGCCCTTGCCAAGATTGTACTTAACAATGAACAGGGAATAAATTGGTATATGAGGAGAAAAGACCAGATTGATGAATTTATTCAAACAAGCAAAAATCCGTCTTACCTTACCGGCTTGCGTTTTGATGTCAGTAAAATTTGGTTCACTGATGGAATTAACGATATTGTTAAAGCATCTGATATTCTGATATTTGCGACTCCATCACCTTTCTTAAAACAACATTTAAAACGCCTTTGGCGCAGTTTGGAAAATAAAATTATTATCTCTGCAATAAAAGGAATAGTACCTGACGAAAATCAAATTATTTCCGATTATTTTGAAAAAGAATACGACATCCCCAAAAATCAAATTGCAGTGTTGGGGGGACCTTGTCACGCCGAAGAAGTTGCACTTGAGCGGTTATCATATCTTACTATTGGTTGCAGCAACCGTGACCGCGCCCGTGAATTATCTCAACTTTTTTCAACGCCTTACATCAAAACTTCTGTAAGTGATGATATTGTTGGAATTGAATATAGTTCGGTAATGAAAAATATTTATGCAGTAGCCGCAGGAATATGTCATGGGCTCAAATACGGCGACAATTTTCAAGCGGTTCTCCTGTCAAATTCTATTCGCGAAATAAACCGTTTTTGCAATGCTGCAAATCCGATGCAGCGAGATACAGATGAGAGCGCATATTTAGGCGATTTACTCGTTACCGCTTATTCAAAATTCAGCCGCAATCGGCTTTTCGGTACTATGATTGGAAAGGGATATTCTGTGAAAACGGCGCAAATGGAAATGGAGATGATAGCAGAGGGGTATTATGCTACAAAATGTATCCACGAACTGAATGAAAAATATCAGGTATCGATGCCTGTTCTTGATACGATTTATAAAATTCTGTATGAGCGCAAAGCGCCTGTTATTGAAATAAAAAATTTAAGTGAAATGATGAAATAGATAAAAAAGGTATAGTTTTTGCAGTATAAAAAAGTTATTTTTTAATAAAAATAGTAAAATAAAATAAATCATTAGTATAAATTATAATAATAAAATTAATTCATAAAAAATTATTACAAAGATGAAAAGAGTTAAATTAAGTATTGCAGCGTTGGCAATTTTTTGTGCCGGTGCTCTAACAGCTCAAACGACTTCCAATCCTTGGTTGATTGGAATTGGTGCTCATGCCGAAAATCATAAAGCAGTAAAAGAAGATTTTGGCAAATCATTGTCAAATTTTAAAGGTGTGTTTACGCCTAAGGACTATAATCTTTCACCTCCTTGGACAAAATTGACCGTTGCCCGCAACTTGAACAAATTTTTGGTAATCGACTGGCAAACTACTATTGGTAATGTTCCTAACGACCGTATTGGTATGGACAAGGAATTTTTTCTGATGACAGGTCTTGGCTTGCAATTCAAAATTGCAGCATTGTGGAATGAAAACAGTTGGTTTGACCCATACATTCGTTTGGGAGCAAGTTACCTGCGCCACGACTACAGCAAATTTGATTTTGGTGAAGGTATTTATGATTCAAATGGTACATTCATCCAGAATTATAGTTCCGATGATTCAAAATCAAACAGGACCAATCATTTTATGGTTCCTGGTGGTATCGGTGCAAATTTCTGGTTGACAGAAAATATTGGATTGAATTTGCAGGGTGATTATGTTCCATCACCTGGAGACAAGAGCGACATCACTAACTTTTGGCAAGCATCAGCATCAATAATGATTCGTTTTGGTCAAGGTAAAGACTCTGACGGTGATGGTGTAAAAGACAGCAAAGACCGCTGTCCGAATGTAGCAGGTCCGCAAGAAAATTTCGGTTGCCCATGGCCTGATACCGATGGTGACGGCGTTTTAGACAAAGACGACCAATGTCCAGATGTTGCTGGACCAGTTGAAAATAACGGTTGCCCATGGCCCGATACCGATGGCGACGGCGTAACGGATAACATCGACCGCTGTCCAAATGTTGCAGGTCCGAAAGAAAATGACGGTTGTCCTTGGCCTGATACCGATGGTGACGGCGTAACGGATAACATCGACCGCTGTCCGAACGTTGCAGGCCCGAAAGAGAATTTCGGTTGTCCATGGCCCGATACCGATGGCGACGGAATTTTAGACAAAGATGACAAATGTCCAAATCAATTTGGTCTGAAAGAATACGATGGTTGTCCGAAACCGGTAGCAGTTCAAGTTACCGAAGCATTCAAAGAAAAGAACTTGTTGTTTGACCTTGGCAAATCTACTATTCGCCCGAGTTCAACGGCAGCATTAGACGAGGCTGCTACGCTCATCAAAGCTGCACCGAATGAGAAATTCCTTATCATTGGTGAAACTGATAAGAAAGGTAACGATGCCTCTAACCTGAAACTATCGCAAGCAAGAGCAGCTGCTGTTGTTGCTGCTTTGCAAAAACGCGGTGTAAATCCAGACCAACTTAAATCTATCGGTGTTGGTGAGGCAAATGCAGTAGTTCCCGAAACTGCTTCGGATGCAGAACGTCAGCAAGACCGTAAGGTTGTTGTAAAATCGCTTACAGACGAAGAGTGGGCTACTTACAAAAAATCTGATGTTAAAAAATAAATAGTATTTTTATACATAAGTTTGTTGGTTCGTATTTTTAGTGCAGCATTTTCATGCTGCACTTTTTGTATATTTTATGACAAAATGACAATAAAAACTGATTGGCAAAATTATTGATATAAAAAAGTGATTTTTTAGTTAATAAATTTATTTTATCATGAAAAAAAATGAGTAATAAACATAAATATCAAAATCATAAAAATATAGATAAAAATATTCAGGGAAGTGTTTTACCGGAAAATAAAACCGTTGATGCCTTATCGAAAGAAGAAGATGCTTCACAAGCAAATGTTTTGACAGAACTGCGTGAGGTAGGAGTAGATACGGTAGAGCAAAAAGAAAAAGATTTAAGGGAAGAGTATAATAATTTGATAGATAATAATTTACGACTACTTGCCGAATTTGATAATTACCGAAAACGCACTGTCAAAGAAAAGGCGGATTTGATTAATATAGCCACAGCCAATCTTTTTAGAGAAATGTTGCCACTGATTGATGATTTTGAAAGGGCAAGACAGGCACTTGAATCAACAAGTGACATTTTGGCAGTGGTAGAAGGGGTGGATTTGATTTATCAAAAATTTGTTCAATTTCTAACTCAACATGGCATAAAGGAAATCGTCACCAAAAATGAAGATTTTAATACCGAATTGCATGAGGCGGTTACACTTTTCCCCGCATCATCAGAGGAAGAAAAAGGAAAAATAATTGATTGTATTTCAAAAGGTTATACTTTAAATGATAAAGTCATCCGCTTTGCAAAAGTGGTAGTTGGACAATAATTATATTATATATAAAATAAAATATTTCAGGCAAAACCTGTATTTTATTTCTAAAATATGGCAACAAAAAGAGATTATTACGAAATATTGGAAGTTGCAAAAAATGCGACAGCCGAAGAAATAAAAAAAGCATATCGCAAAAAGGCAATTCAATATCATCCTGACAAAAATCGAGGCGACAAAGCAGCCGAAGAGAAGTTTAAGGAGGCAGCTGAGGCGTATGAAGTGCTTAGCGATCCCCAAAAACGTTCACGTTACGACCAGTTTGGACACGCAGGCGTAAATGGAATGGGAGGTTTCAGTGGTGGTGACATGTCAATGGATGATATTTTCTCGAATTTCGGAGATATTATTGGCGACCTTTTTCGTGGTGGCAGAGGAGGCAGTTTCAGTAGCTTTGCACGAGGTTTCGGAGAAAATTATGGCAACAGCAACAAGCGTGTAAGGCGTGGTTCTGATTTACGCGTAAAAGTGAAACTTACATTAAAAGAAATTGCCGAAGGTGTTGAGAAAAAAATAAAAGTAAGAAAATATATTGCATGCAAAAATTGTGGAGGAAGCGGCGCAGAAGGTGGCACATCTAATTTGGGAACCTGTCCCGATTGCAATGGCAGAGGTGTGGTTATTCGCACTCAACGCACTTTTTTAGGAGAGATGCAAAGTACAGTCGAATGTCCTTCTTGTGCAGGTATTGGTACTATTGTTAAAAAAAAATGCTCACATTGCAACGGTGAAGGAGTTAATCTTGATGACGAAATCATTACAATAAAAATTCCGGCAGGGGTAATAGACGGAATGCAACTTTCGATGAGCGGACGAGGCAATGCTGCAAGGCGAGGAGGAATAAACGGAGACCTTTATATTTTGGTTGAAGAAGAAGAACATTCGGAACTGATTCGAGATGAAAATGATTTGATTTACAATTTGTTACTTTCAATTACCGATGCAACTTTGGGCTGTTCTGTTGAGGTGCCTACAATAGACGGAAAGGCGAAAGTCAATATTGAGGCGGGTACGCAGCCAGGAAAGGTATTGCGTCTACGCGGAAAAGGATTACCTTCGTTAAACAACTATGGAAAAGGTGATTTATTAGTGAATATTGGAGTTTATATTCCTGAAAAACTTAATAGGGAAGACAAAAAACTTTTTGAGCAACTCGCTGCTTGCGAAAGCATAAAACCTAACAAAACTGCTGCAAACAATTTTTTTACGCATTTTAGAAACCTTTTCAGATAAGAAATGTTAGAAAATATATTACTTATCACTACTGCCCGATAAAAAAAAAGGGTTACTCCTTCTAAAGTTTCACCCTAATGTTGTATTTTTGTTGTACCACCAATAAAAAAACAACATGGGCAAAGGTAGTGAAAATAAATTAGTC
>WQYU01000098.1 GCA_009781075.1 Paludibacter sp.
ATTTTGAATTTGATATTGAGTTTTTAACACAACACATTATCACTGATAATGAACAGCTTAAAAATATACTGAATTTTAGATCCTTTATGCTGGCAGCCTAATAAGGACTTGCGAAAGTTGAATAAGACAATACTAAATTAATACTTTGCTGTAAGATTATTTTTAGCCCCAGAATCCTCCATTTGAGTAATTTTTTTTATTTTTTAATGCAAAGATATGTTTTTTTAATTAATTATTTGTACTTTTGCCGCATTATTTATAATGCTATGGAAGAAAAAAAATAATGACAAAATTGTCTTTTTAATATTTTTTTGTACTTTTGCGATGTTTTTGCAATAAATAAGGTAAATTTTAATAATTACACAATATTATCTATTTAAAATAAAAATAAAATAAAAATAAAATAAAAAATAAAAATGGAAAAACGAGTAAAAAAAACATTTTTCACAGTAGCAACCATAGCGTTGCTTTTGGGTAATGGTGTGTTAATAAACGCACAGGTAACTATCGGGGCGGATATTGCCCCCAATTCGGATGCTTTGTTGGATATGACGCAGGGAGTCGACAATCTTTCCTATAAAGGAATGTTATTGCCACGGGTTATGCTTGCAGGAACCAAAGTATCAACTCCTCTTAGCGCTCATGTGCAGGGAATGTTTGTTTATAATATGAATAAGAACAGTTACGGCAGCGATGGCACTGATGGAGTGTATGAGGGAATTTACTACAATGACGGCTCCAGATGGGTAAGAGTTGAGGAAGGCCCAAAATGGTTTTATATGCCGAGTTTCAATTTGCCAATACCTTCGGTTGGTTCTTTTTCTTTTAATTTGTACAAAGAATATGAACGTCAATTTACAAAAGCCATTACAAATCCTTTGTTTATGAGCAGTAACAGCGCTGTAACTACAATTACAGATCCTCTTTACACACCGGAGCAGTTAGATTTTGTGGTAATAGATTATGACCCGACTATCATTACAGTTACCTCCATAACGCCACAAGGAGTGATGTATTATAATGTATTGACTACCGAAATTCCGGACAGGTCTTATATCAATATTGTTTTCAGGGTTAAATAATAATACAATCAGAAAATAATTATGAAAAAAATTCGTATTTTAATACTCCTGCTTGCTTGCTATTTGGTAGCGAGTGCTCAAATTACCGAGTTTTCCTGCAATGGTCGTGTTGATACTCTATTTATAGAAAATTTTGGAAATGCACTCAATCCACTGCCGACACCAGTTAATAGGGGTTATGCAAATTATGGGTATGCGTTCATGGGTGGAGCAACTACCGAATATACTGAGGCATCTTCATACACCAATAATGGAACAACAGGAATTATTGACGGACGTTATTTAGTGGTTAATGGAAATAATACCACAACTGAAGCTGCTTATTTGGTTTTCAATGCATGGACAAAACCCTTTTTTGACCACACAAGAGGAGACCAGTTTGGAATGTATATGGTTGTCAATGCTGAAACTACCCAAAAGAAGTTTTACAAGTTCAGCCTTTCCGGATTACATCCGGGAGATAGAATATTTTTCTCCTGTTATGTTGCAAGTATGATGAATAGTGCTCCGGCAAATATTATTAGAACAAGGCCCAACATAAATCTAAAAGTATATGACCCGGAAAACTTGTCTGTTATCCTGCAGGAAGATAGTACTGGGGAAGTTCCTAATGACCAGCAGTGGCATGAGTTCGGACTTTGGGAATATGTTCCTGCTGGAGTTACAACATTGACCTTTGAATTTACTAATACGCAGAAAAAAACAGATGCTAATGACTTGGGGTTAGACGATATAATGGTGAGAGTCTGCAAAAAAGATTATTTGCCTGTAAATCCAAATGTACGAGGAAAACTTGGAGAATAGAGTTTCTTCCAATATTCAATTCCTATGGGCTATATTTCTTTCGACAAAAACTTGATGACCAATTTGGAACGCACACTTTCCAAAGAAATTATTAGAACAAATCGTGCGGGAACATACAGTAGCAGTTCCATAACCGATTGTAATACACGAAAGTATCATGGTTTGCTGGTTACTCCGGTAGCAGAGTTGGACGACGCAAATCATGTCATAATTTCTTCTTTGGATGAAACAATTGTACAACATGGCGCCGAATTTAATCTTGGGATACATCAGTATCAATACAATATTTTCAGTCCTAACGGTCATAAATATATTCGCCAGTTCAACTGTCAAGTAATTTCGCAAACAATATATCGTGTAGGTGGGGTCATTTTGTTAAAAGAGCGGTTGCTTGTCGGATTTGAACCGCGTATTTTGTTGAAATATACACTTTTAGATGCTCATTCGCCGACAACAATTCGTTTTCGACCGTTTTTGGCTTTCAGACGAGTAGATGAATTAACACATGCCAATCCGCTGGCTGACAATTATTTTGATGAGGCAGAAAAAGGAATTTCCGTAAAAATGTATGATGGCTATCCAAAACTTTTTATGCAATTCTCTAAAAAAAATACATACACACACTCACCTGATTGGCATAAAAATATTAAATATTATAAGGAAGAACAGCGCGGATACGAAAATTTGGAAGATTTATACGTCCCCGGTGTATTTGAAATGCCTATAAAAAAAGGCGAAACAATAATTTTTTCTGCAGGATTTTCCAAAATTGATACTTCAAAACTGAAAATTCTTTGGGATTACGAGTATTCCAAACGAAATGAACGGAATGATATGTATAACTGTTTGAAAAACAGTGCGCAACAGTTTTATTTACGCGAAGGTAACAAAGTATATCTGCTTGCCGGTTATCCCTGGTATAAACCGCGTGCCAGAGATGAATTCATCGCTCTTGTACCTTGTACGCTTGCCATTGGACGAAAAGATTATTTTGAAGATATCGTCAATACAGCGATTGACGAAATTAAATTTTTTTTAAGCGGTAAAAAACACAATTTTAAAATTGAAGGGCTTGATGCGCCTGATGTGCTTTTGTGGTTTATTAATCTTGTGCAAAAATTTGAAGAATATTCTTGTCCGGAAGAGGCAGCAAAAAAGTATGGCAAAATAGTTCTCGAAATTGTAGATTTTATTCGCCTTCAAAAACATCCGCGTCTGTTTCTTCATAGCAAGGGTTTGCTGTACGTAGATGGACGGACAACGCCTGCAACGTGGATGAACGCAATGGAAAATGGTCATCCAATTACGCCACGAACAGGTTATATAGTAGAAATCAATGCTTTATGGTATAATGCAATGAAATATGCCGCTGATATTGCAAAAATTTTAAAGGAGAAACATACGGCAGAATTACTTCAGGGGCAGGCGGAAACAATGCGTGAGGCATTTGTAGATACGTTTTGGAATGGAATTTATTTATATGACTATGTCGATGGCGACTACCACGACCGTGAAGTACGTCCGAATATGATTTACGCTGTCGGTTTGCCTTTTTCGCCTTTGGAAAAAACGCAGCAAAAAGCAGTGTTAGATATTGTTACGCGTGAACTTCTCACAACAAAAGGCTTACGCAGTTTAAGTCCGAAAAGCGGTATTTATCGTCCGAATTATGTTGGCGGGCATACCGACCGCGACCGAAATTATCACAACGGACCTGTTTGGACATTCACTTTTTCGGCGTATGCAAGAGCATATTTTAAGATATATAAGCAAAGCGGCTTGTCGTTTATTAAAAGAATAATGGTCGGTTTTGAGGCGGAGATGCCGGAACTTTGCATCGGCTCGCTCAATGAACTTTATGACGGAAATCCTCCTTTCAAAGGTCATGGAGGAATGTCGTTTGCTGCAAGTGTGGGAGCAATTTTAGAAGTAATGGAAATGATAAAGGAATTGGAAAAGGCACAATTATAGATAAGCCAAAATAGTCGGTTCACCAGCAAAACCATGTGTTTAGATTTTTTTTACCTTTACATTCTTTAACACCTTTATTTTTATGTTCAAATAATTGTTTCGTTATGTTCTCCTTTCTGAGATAGTTGATGGTTTCGACTTGATAGATATACAGGAAAGTAAATATGTTCTGCATTCATATTTAGATGAATGCAATATCTTTCCCGAAAAATACAAATAGTTAAGAGTAGATTCAATTATCAAATACAACTTATTTGTTTTCTAATTTATAATTAATTAATTTGTTGAAATGGGAAATAACTTTATCTCAAATATTTACTCAAAGTTATTCCCATTTCAACAAATCATCATAATCATTATAAGTTTTTGATTATAAATTAAATAAAAAGTTGCATTTATTAGTTGAAATTACATAACTGCTTTTTTGTTCCGATAAAATGCAGTACTTTTGATGTCCATAATTTGGTGTTTTTGACAACATTAATTATAACAAAATTAACAAATTACGCCCAATGTTCCAAATTATTTGATGAATTCAGGGTAAGTTGCATTTGTTAATTGAAAGTACGAAAAAGTAATAATTATTTAAAAAATATATGCATACATTGATGGATTTACACCTAATTTTAGAAGACGGAATGGTTTTTTGCGGAAAATCTTTTGGCTATGAAGTACAGGCGGCAGGTGAAGTAGTTTTCAACACTGCAATGACCGGATACCCCGAAAGTTTAACCGACCCTTCGTATAAAGGACAAATTCTTGCACTAACTTATCCATTGATAGGTAATTATGGTGTCCCAAATGACGAAATTGACAGCAACAGCCTTTCAAAATATTACGAATCTGAAAAAATACAGATTGAAGGTTTAATCGTTTCTGATTTTTCTTTTGATTACAGCCATTGGAATTCCGTTAAAGGACTTGACCGTTGGTTAAAAGAACAAAAGATTCCTGCAATTTCAGGCATTGATACGCGCAAACTTGCTAAAATTGTACGTCAAAAAGGTGTTATGAAAGGAAAATTAATTTTCCCCGGATATGATGACATTAATTTTATTAATCCTGATGATGAAAATCAAGTTGCAAAAGCAAGTTGTTCGGAAGTAATTAATTATGGTACAGGTAAATATAAAATTATTTTAGTCGATTGCGGTGTAAAACACAATATTATAAGATGTTTGTTAGAAAGAAACACAACAGTTATTCGCGTCCCTTGGAATTACGATTTTAATAATTTGGAATATGACGGACTGATGATTTCAAACGGTCCCGGGAATCCACAGCATTGTATTGATACCGTAAAAAATATACAAAAAACCATGCAAACCAACAAACCGATTTTCGGTATTTGTATGGGTAATCAATTGCTTGCGCTCTCCAGCGGTGCAAAAACTTATAAACTTAAATACGGACATCGAAGCCATAATCAGCCGGTTCAACTTACAGGCACAAATCGTGCTTTTATCACTTCACAAAATCACGGCTTTGCTGTAGATAACAACACTTTAAGTACTGATTGGAAACCTCTTTTTGTTAATTTGAATGACGGTAGTAACGAAGGTATTCGTCATGAAAAGAATCCTTGGTTCTCGGTACAATTTCACCCCGAAGCAAGTTCAGGTCCCACAGACACAGGATTTTTGTTCGATGTTTTTATTAATGCTATCGAACACGGAGAGTTGAAAATTTAGTTTTTTTTTAAAAAAAATTATATACAATTTATTAAATAAAAAAAAAATATTACTTTTGCCCCCTGAATTTGTTATTTGTTTGATGTTAGGCTTTCTATATTTTGAAGGTTATTATTTTGCTCGAGTGGTGGAATGGTAGACACGAAGGACTTAAAATCCTTTGGCTTTTATCGGCTGTGCGGGTTCAAGTCCCGCCTCGAGTACAAAATACTTGGGTTATCTATCTGTAGGTCAGTGAGTTTGCAGATAGATAATTTTCTGTTTGGAGTGTTTATTGGAGTATTTTTAGAGTACATTATATTGAAATTATATATTTCTTATAAAAATTCCCAATCCTTATGTCCCTCTGCTCGCATTTTATCGCGCCATTTTTTATATTCAAAAGGCGATTGGTTGGCACGAAAAACAGGAATTCCTTTGTACTCATCAAAAAATTTCTGCTTTTGTTCGTCTGTTAATTCCACTTTTTTATCAGGGTATTGGAATGCTATTTACTGGGCAATAACCTCAACGCAGATAATCCGTTATGAACAGCAGCAAAACGGCACACTGAGCGAGACATTGAACTATACTCATAATATCGGCGTCCCACCGGTGCAGAAGGTTAGGCGGGACTCCGTCCGAGAAATGATGAATCAAGCCGGAAAATATAAAAGTACCGCTACCACCAAAGGCAATAAGTATCTACGTTCGATTTTGGTATAGTGTGCGTGGGCTGCTTCGCGGATAAAACAAGCCATTCCCGGGTGTGATGATGGCTCCCAAGTTTTGAAATCACTCAAATGTTCCTTGTAATGTCGCTCTAATTGAGTGCCATTTAGTATGATAATGCTTTTCAAGAGATTGGGCTGGAATCGGGCAGGTATCCAAAAGGATTTTTTTGTAAACACATGGTTTTAGTGGTGAATCGTAAGAGGTTGCAAAATTAAAATTTTACAGAGTTGAGTAAAAATCGAAGGGAACACAACAAAATGTTCCCTTCTTCTAACAACTAAAACTAAAAACCAGTCAATTATTCATTCATCATTTTTGTTTCTTCCCTGCCACGGCGTTATACACAACACCGGCAAGTGCAGCGCCAACTAACGGCGCAGCTATAAAGAGCCACAATTGTGGCAGAGCATTCGGATTTTCAGAAAAAATAGCCTGACTTATTGAACGTGCAGGATTAACCGAAGTATTGGTCAATGGAATGCTAATCAGGTGAATAAGTGTCAAACACAAGCCGATTGCAATTCCTGCAAAACCCGAAGGCGCACGTCCGTCAGTTGAACCCAAAATCACAATAAGGAACAGAAAAGTCAGTACAGCCTCAACAGCAAAAGCGCCAATCATCGAAATTTGATGGTAGTTGGCTGCACCGGCAAAAGCTTCACCATAGCCGTTTGCTGCAAAAGTTCCGCGCGTATCGCCAATTTGGGCAACAATAAATGCCAACAAAGAAGCAGCCAAAATTGCGCCTAAAATTTGCGCTACGACATAAATACCAAAATCTTTTCCGCTCATACGCCCTGAAACCCATACTCCGCACGAAACGGCTGGATTAAGGTGCGCTCCCGAAATGTGTCCGATACCATAAGCCATTACAACAACCGTTAGCCCAAATGCTAATGCAACAAAACCAAAACCAACTGCCGAACCTGCAAAAATTGCCGTTCCGCAACCGCCCAAAACGAGCGTAAATGTTCCTATTAATTCCGCAAAAAATTTCTGAGTAATTTTCATTTATTTCAGATTAAAAAAATATTAAATCAAATTGTGTTTTGGCTTTGACAAATTTTGTGCCAAACGAAAAATACTTTTTTTGAACTCTATTTTTTAGGCATATAATATATTGTATTTTAAATAATTATATTAATAAAAAAAAATAAAAAAAATTTGTTAATATAATTTTTTGGAAAAACATTACTTTTGCAATCTGATATTTTTTTTAAACAATAAAAACATTAAATATGTCGAATTTCAGCAAAATTTTATTGAAACTTGCAGGCTGGACAACAATAACAACCAAAGGCGAGCCGCCCAAGAGCGTAATTTGCGTTGCTCCGCACACGAGCAATTGGGATTACATTTTAGGACAATTATTTTATTGGTCTGAGGGTCGCAAAGCAAAATTTTTGATAAAAAAAACATGGTTTAAATTTCCTTTTGGCGCTATATTTCGTGCTTTGGGTGGAATTCCTGTTGACCGGTCGAGCAAATCGTCAATAGTTGAGCAAATGGTTACAGAATTTGAAAAACATGAAATTTTTCATCTTGCAATAACGCCTGAAGGCACAAGGAAACT
Source organism: Paludibacter sp. (assembly GCA_009781075.1). GTDB lineage: Bacteria > Bacteroidota > Bacteroidia > Bacteroidales > Paludibacteraceae > WRGS01. Next base: position 7,836 of record WQYU01000098.1, read on the forward strand.
TGTAAAAAAGTGGAAAATGGGCTTTTATCATATTGCCGCAACAGCAAATGTTCCTATTGAATTGGCTTATTTTGATTACAGAAAGAAGGAACTTGGAATTACAGAAATACTCATTCCAACGGGCGATGAGAAGAAAGATATGGAGAAAATTTACAAATATTTTGAAAATAGAACAGCACGTTTCCCCGAAAATTTTTATTTACCAAAACAATGAAAATATCATTAGTACAAAGCAATTTACACTGGGCAGATAAGCAACGAAATTTTTCCGATTTTGAAACAAGACTTGCCGCCTTAAAAGATAGCACCAATTTGGCAATATTGCCGGAAATGTTTTCTACCGGTTGCTGCTACAAACGTACTGATTTGGCAGAAAACAATGAAGGTGAAACAATTTTTTTATTGAAGAAATGGGCAAAAAATTTTAATTTTGCAATAGCAGGCAGTTTTTTTGCACAAGAGAACGACAAAAAATCCTACAATCGTGCATTTCTTGTTATGCCTGACGGCAAAATTTCATTTGCCGACAAACGCCACACTTTTTCGTTGGCAGGCGAAAGTACTTACATTACAAAAGGAAATAAAAAACTGATTGTAAATTATTTAGGAGTAAATATATGCATTATGGTTTGTTATGATATTCGTTTCCCTGTTTGGGTGCGTAATGTTGAAAATCAATACGATTTACTTGTTTTTGTAGCAAATTTCCCCGACAGCCGTATTGCTGCGTGGGATGCACTATTACCTGCGCGGGCAATAGAAAATCAGACATTTGTCTGCGGCGTAAATTGTGTTGGAACAGACGGTGAAGGCATTTTTTACTCAGGGCATTCGGCACTGTTCGACTATGCAGGAAAAATAATTACACGCTGCCCCGACAATACCGAAAAAACACTCACCGCAGAAATTAATCTTTTGGGATTACAAAAATTCAGGACAAAATTCCCTTTCTACAAAGATGCAGACAAGTTTATAATTCACTGATTGAAAGGGAATTCTTAATATGGTATTGTTAATTTAGTATATATAATTCATCGTTTAGCTTCAATAATAGTAAATTTAAAGATGCTTCCATCATTTGCTGTGATTTACTGTAGCATTTTGTTTTTCTTTTGAATCGAGCTAAATAATGTCTTATTCTACTGTTATATCCTTCTACCGTATATGTTTCAGCCTTTGTTTGCACCAATTTTTCGGCGGGAACA
>WQYU01000099.1 GCA_009781075.1 Paludibacter sp.
GTAGTTGTTTTAGTAGTATCTGTTGAGGGGCATTATGAGGACAAATGATACGAACAGAAATTTAGGATATTAAATTTGAAACATCGAAGATAAAAGTAAAAACACCTTCAGCCAACGAGGGGTATTCTATGATAAAAACCAAATAATTTTTAGTTAAAAAAGATTAAATGTTATTAAAAAATTTATGCTGCGAATTTTTGAGTATTGACAAAAGGAGATTTCCTGTTTATAACGGCAAATACCCGCGCCAATAATTTGCATCGTATATTGTTAATAACAAGCATTTTAGCTTTTCCGTCCTCTACTTTTCGTTGATAATATGTTTTCAGTTCTCTGTCGTGTCTCAGAGCGGTCAATGCACACATGTTGAGCAAACTTTTAAGTTTTTTATCCGCCAAAGGATGCACTTTGTTCCTCCCGTGTATGCTTGTCCCCGATTGATACGGGAATGGCGCCACACCAGCATAACAGGCTAATTGCCTCCAATTATCAAAAGCATCAAATCCCTTTGTTGCAATGAGCAGATACACAGCGGTTTGCCTTCCAATTCCGGGAATAGAAGTAGTTTTTTATTTTTCGAAATTGCTTCCTGCTTCGTACCTCGCAGTCACAATGACGGTAAAACCCAATGACGGTACGTCATTGAGAGGCGCAACCGAAGCAATCCAGAAAAATAAACATTAAAACTTTCTATAAATGAAATATGTACGTTTCCTGTAAAAGAAATCCCAAATATTTTGTTTCATAAAAAAATCTAAAATTCTTAAAGTAGCCTTTACAAATTCATAATTTCCTCAGTAACAAGTTGATACAATTTTTGCCAGTTTTTATGTTCGTTAAGCATTTCGATGTGTCGGGCTATTGTCGCTTTATCACCACGAATGGCAGGACCTGTTTGTGCTTTGTCAGGCGGCAGGGTTTGTATTTTATTAGCAGTTTCCACAATCAGCGGAACAAGCATTTCAAAAGTTAAAAATTTACTTTTAACTAATTGATTTGCAATATTATACATATAATTAGGAAAATTGCACGCAAAAACACCTGCCAAATGCAACTGGCGGCGTTGTTCAAAATTTACCGCATAAACTTTCGGTGTAATTTTTTGTGCTAAATGTCGAATCTTATCTTCAGCGGCACGTGTATTTCCCTCAATAAAAACAGGAATTTCGGAAAAATTCAGTTGTCGCTGTTTTGAAAAAGTTTGCAACGGATAAAATACGCCGAATTGCGAAGTATAATTGTTAAAAACATCAATTGGAATACTACCGGCGGTATGAAGCAAAAGCACATCATTGCCAAAAACAGCAGAATTTTCCTGCAAAAGCGCAGTAATCACATCATCTGTCACTGCAAAAATACAGACATTCGCCTTTGGCGAAAATTGCTGTAAACTGTCAATTGGCTCGGCATTGACTTTATCGGCTAACAATTTGGCATTAAATAAATTACGACTAAAAATCTGCACAATTTCAACACATTCATTGTGCAAACTTTCAGCCAAATGCGTTGCTACATTACCTGCCCCAATAATTGTAATTCGCATAATTTCCACCAAAAAAATTTATTTTGCCGCCATTACAAGATAATTAATCGGGTTGTCTTTGCGCAAAATCCCTTTCAACTGACTATAAGGCAAAAAAACCTCAGTTTGTGTGACATAGTACGGTGCAATTTCATAAACATTATATAAATACGTTATTCCCTCATCGGAAATGTAAAAATTGCCATTTGGCATAATTGTATCAGGATATTGAACATCGGCATTGTGATCTAAAATTGTATTTTTAATTATTTCGGCAAGCGCATTTTGATAATTATTTATAAATATATCGTTTTCATCAAGCAGATGACCGTTTTTCAAATCAAAATTAAAATAATTGTAGGTCTTAAGTCCTTGAGCGCCACCGATATACACATCGCGCGTGTAACCATACGAAAAAATTCGTCCGTCATTTAACAACGGGAATCCCTCAATGTAGTGATAAAATGTCCCCAAACTAAAATTCGGCACTTTTTTTTCAAATTCCTGCAAATCGCTCAAACTCATCTTATTATAGTCGGCAATAACCGCAGCGGCATAAATTTGAGGAATAGAATCGAAAGGAATATTTACATATTCTTTTCCAAACATATTGATAACTAATGTATTATGAATAGAATCGAGAACAGCAGACGAGGTGTAAGTTGCGGGAAATTCCAATTCAACTTTTACATTTAACTCTCCGCGTGCAGTGTCTGTCGGAACAAGGTAAATCTTTTGTTCAAAACTTTGCGATTTGGTTTTTACAACCTGTTCTTTACACGAAAAAACACTGATAATCAGAATAATAACTACAAAAAAAACGTGATAAATATTTTTCATTTTTATATTAATTTTATTAATTTTTTAAATATGTTAATAAATCTTTACTGCAATAATCATACCGAATTAGTATTAAAAAGAAAAAAATAATTCTATTTTTCCCTCAAAAAACACATAAAGCACGGTTTTTGCTGTTAATAATAAATTATATTAACAATAAAAATAAAGAAAGGGTAACATTATGAGTAATAATTCAGGCAAAGGTTTTTTGTTTCTCATTTCGGGAGCATTAATTGGTGCAGCCGCAGGGATACTTTTTGCACCGGATAAAGGTTATCGTACGCGCCGCCGCATCAGCAAGCAAATGGGCGAAGTCAAAGACACGGTAAGCCAGAAATTCAGCGAACTTGTTGAGCAGGCTGAAGATTTTGTTAAAGACCTGCGCACAACAGCAGCCGAAGTTGTTGATGAGGTGAAAGAAGAATGGAACGAGCGTACAAATAAAACTGACGCACAAGATTGATTTTCAGTAGATTATGAAAACAGAAAGACAAGACGGACTGTTCAATAATTTAAAAAATTATGTTGATTTGAAAGCCGAATACCTTAAACTTGACCTGACAGAAAAGTTTTCGCTTTTTGCGGGCAAACTTGTTCTGTTAGGAGTTTTGGGGTTAATGGGCGCTGCTGTATTGGTATTGTTACTGCTGTTTTTCAACGATTTGCTGGCGCAATTAGTCGGCATTAAGTGGCTTGCTACATTGATTGAACTTGCGCTGATGCTTGCGCTAATTGCCGTAATTTGGTATTTCCGTGAGAAAATTATTTTCAAACCGATTGCGGACAATATTATTCGCACTTTTTTTGATTCCGAAAACGACAAAAAATCCAAAGAAAATGGGAACAAAGAAAATTGATTCATTAGAGGCATTACGCTTGCGTAAACGGCAAATTAATACAAAATTGAAAGACGAAGAGCAGCAAATCAAGTATCATTTTTATCTTTATTCGCATCCGGTGGAATGGGCTGCAAATGCACTCACGGGCAAAAATCTGCCTGTTACTTCACGCAATTTGGTAAAACTTGTTACCGTTTCGAGTCGTTTTGTGAAATATAGTAAAGTTGCATTTTCAATTATTAAATTAATTCGGGGAAAATAATTTTTACATTTCCATAAGTACCACATTTTCAACATGATGAGTATGTGGAAACATATCAACGGGTTGCACTTTTGCAACCCGATATTTTTGTGCCAAAAAATTCAAATCGCGTGCTTGCGTTGCAGGATTGCAACTAACATAAACGATTCTTTGTGGTTCGGCTGCCAAAATTGCAGCGACAACATCGCTGTGCATTCCGGCTCGCGGCGGGTCGGTGATAATCACATCCGGTTTGCCGTTTGCAGTGATAAAATCCTGATTTAGAATATTTTTTATATCACCCGCATAAAAAATTGTATTTTCAATTCCATTGATTCCGGAGTTTTCTTTTGCATCGCTTATTGCTTCTACAACATATTCAATACCAATAACTTGCCTGCAATATCGAGCAATAAAATTAGCAATAGTGCCGGTGCCTGTGTAAAGGTCGTAAACTAATTCATTATCGGTAAGTTGAGCAAAATTTTTAACAATTTTATACAGTTCATACGCTTGATGAGTATTAGTTTGGAAAAATGATTTTGCTCCGATTTTGAATTTTAGTCCTTCCATTTGTTCAAAAATGTAATCATTACCTTTAAAAATATTTACTTTTTGGTCGGTAATTGTATCGTTTGCTTTTGAATTTATAATATATAAAAGAGAAGTAATTTGAGGAAAACTATCAGTAATATGTTGAAGCAGTGCGTTTTGTGCAATTATATCTTCGTAAAAGAAAACCATAATAACCATCAGGTCGCCCGTTGTACTTGTGCGAATGATCATTGTGCGCAAAAAGCCCTCTTGTTTTTTTATGTCAAAAAATGTTAATTGCTTTTCAAACGCATATCGGCGCACTTCATTACGGATTTTATTGGAAATATCGTCCTGCAAAATACATTTTTCAATGTCCAAAACCTTATCGAACATTGTTGGAATATGGAACCCGACAGCATTCATATTTTCTTCCGTTTGCCTTGCAGATACATCAGTCAGCCATTTTCGGTTTGAAAAAGTAAATTCAAGTTTATTTCTGTAATATTCTGTTTTTTTGCTGCCGCAAATATTGTCTATTTCAGGCAATGGAATTTTTCCTATACGGGTCAGATTATCAACAACTTGCTGCTGTTTGAAATGTAATTGTTCGACGTATGGTAAAATCTGCCATTTACAGCCCCCACAAATTCCAAAATGCGGACAAAGTGGCAGAGTGCGATTTTCGGAAAATTTTTCAAATCGTACTGCTCTGGCTTGTGCATAATTCTTTTTCTTTTTAACTATCTGTAAATCAACAATATCTCCCGGAACGACAAACGGCACAAACACTACCATTTCATCGACCCGCGCAATCGCTTGTCCTTCGGAAGCAATATCGGTTATTTCAATATTTGTCAAAATCGGCAATGGCTTTTTATTTCGCATATAAAATTATTTTATTGATTATCAAAGGGTTTGATTTTTTAATATTGCATAAAAAAAGCGGCTATTCCGCTTGTTTGGATGCCGCCTTTTTTAATATATTATGCGTATAATTCTTCAAAAATTGCTCTTAATTTTGGGCTTTCCCGCAGTTCTTGCAGCGTAATTTCAGCATGCCCTTTGGTATAACCGTTTCCCACAAGCATTGTTACGTCCGAACCAACTCCTTCTGCACCAAGTGCGGCTTTGGTAAAAGAGGTCGCCATTGAGAAAAAATAGACAATGCCGCTGTCTTTTGTACAAAGGATAGAGGTCATTTCAGTATCTGGAATGTTTACGTTGTTAATAGTTATATCGCACATTTGACCATTTGTTAGTTCTTCAATTTTTTCAAGAATAGCCACCGGTTGTGTTGCGTCGGCAGAAAAGACGTAGTCGCAGAAACCTAACTTTTTGAGACGTTCTGTAGATTTTTCGCTATGGCAAAGGCCGATAACCTTTCCTGTAACACCAGCGCGTTTTTGTGCCTCGTAGCAGCAGAGCATCCCTGATTTTCCCCCCGCGCCTATGATAAGAACTGTATCTCCTGGTTTTACAAGTTTTGCTGTTTGTGCCGGCGCACCTGCCACGTCAAGAGCTGACAGAGCAAGTTTTTCAGGCATATCGTTGGGAATTTTTGCGTAAATTCCACTTTCGAACAATATCGCTTTCCCATCAATATCAACTTGGTCAACATCTTTGCGTATTTCTTTGATTTTATCAATCCTTAACGGAGTTAAACTCAGCGAAACGAGCGTTGCAATCTTATCGCCTACTTTGAGGTCAATCTTATCTTTTAGCGCATCGCCTATTTTTTCTACAACGCCAAGCAACATGCCTCCGGATCCGGTCCACTTATTACGGTGTTTGCCTTGTTCTGCCACCAGTTCGAACATTATTTCCTTAATTTTTTCCTCATTGCCGCCTGCGCGCGCTGAAATATCGGTGAAAGAAGCACTGTCGATATTTAATGTTTTTACGTCAATAAGAATCTCATTGTCGTAAATTTCCGACATGTCGTTGTTAATTTTGTTTGCCGGCTGCGGCAATACCCCTTTTGGCTCTATTACACGGTGAAATCCGTATTTGTTTCCTTTCTTTTGCATAGAAATTAAATTTATATATTTTATTTAAAGAATAAAAAAAATGTGTACAAAAGTAGTAAAAAATTATGAAAATTATTTGCATAATACAAAAAAATTATATTACTTTTGCAAAATTTTTTACGAATTTTATAACAAAAATTACAGGGGAAAACAGTAAAATGTTTTACAAAGAACTCGTATATTGATAATTTACTAAAATTCATTATTTTTGGAATTTTGACAGATTTTTATAGCTTTGTTAGTCGTAATGGCCTAATTATCAATAAATTACCCCTCCGCCACCACACACAAAACATTTATAATCAAGCAGTTACGACCAAAAAGGTCATAATTACCTCCTAAAACCTCTTGTTGTTGGGGTTCTGATAGATTATCAATATCCATATTTTTATGAAACATTTTACTATATTTAGTATAAAAAAACGGCTATAAAGGTAATACAAATTTTTTAAAAGACAAATCTATCCTTTGCCGTTTTTTATGCAAAACGTAAAAAACAAACTATCTTTTTACGAAAAACGTAAATTTTATTACCTCTTTTCTCTATCCTTGCGCCTTGGCATAGAGAATTAATTTTATTGTCATAATCCAAAAATATTACTTTATTCATTGATTATAAAATTCTTATTACAGCATACTTTTTAATGCACTACCAACTTTTCAACTATTTAATATTCAGGGTGTTATTTTCTAACATTCTGATTTTTTGCTGCATTTCGGGTAATGATTTTTCACGATGGGGAATATCTTCTTCCAATTCCAAAATTTGAGGTGCGAGTGCCTGTTTTTGCGCAGCAGAGGCAAGAGAATAATCATTACGTAATTTTTCAAGTTTTTCTTTTAATTTTTCGATGTTAATTCTATCATTTTCAAATTGTTGGAATAGATTTTTCGCTTCCTCGTTTTTAAAATCCGAAATTGAATGATAAGTAATATAAGAACTTATAATGAACTGAAAATCTTCGTTTTGCTTCTGTGGTTGGTTACTTTGAAAATTCCCCAAATTGATTTTATCGGCTTTTCTGGCAAGTTTGAGTTGCGCATATTTTATCAGACTTTCGGAATTATCGGAACGAATAATTTCCTTTTTTGTATTAAATAAAAAACTGTAAATCACCACTTTATCATCAGACTGGAAGCGGTCGGATGCAAAATATCCAATTTCTCGCACATCATCTACAACCATCATATAATCGTTGTAAGGTGAATTAAAAGGCATTCCAATATTTTCCGGAGTATAAAAATCATTTTTGGCAGGATTGAAGCGCGTCATAAAAATATCATAGCCGCCGATTGACTGCTCGCCGTCGGAGGCAAAGTAAAAAGTCAGTCCGTCAGTCATCAAAAACGGATAATTTTCGTTATATAAAGTATTGATTTCTTGTGAAATAGAAACGGGAGTAGACCATTGTTCATCGGTAAGTTTGTAAGACGAAAAAATATCCGACTGCTCGCCTACAAGTTGTGAAAAAATTCGGCGGTCGCCACGCTCTGTCGTAAAATCCATTTTGTCAAATGTTTGACCACCATTGTTATCAACAGTCATCGAAAGTCTCCCTATTTCGTTTGCTATATGATACGCAGATAAAAATTCGTTTTTATCAACAATAGCGCTGTCAATCAAGGCAATATCTTCTATTCGTGTAATCATTTCGGCACTGAGAGTTGTCTGGCGCAAAAGTGTTCTTGCTTTTTTTATGAAAACGGGATCGGTTGCCACACCAAGATAAGTTTCAAAGTCAGTTTTTGCTTCTTCGAAATGATATGTTTTTTTGTTGTAAAGTCCTAAATAAAAGTAACTTGCAGGAAATTTATCTTTGGCAATTTCAAAAAGCGGAACAGCGCGCACCAAATTCCCCATTTCGTAATAACAACGCCCCAACCGATAATTATTCAGCGCATCGTTTGGCTTTTGGGAAAGCAACTGCTCATAAATTGCTGCTGCAGAGACAAAGTTTCCTGAATTAAAAAAATTTTGAGCATCGCTTGCAGTACCTTGCGCAAATATTAATGTTGCAAAAACGGTTAATAATATTGTAAAAAACTGCCTTTTCATAAAAAATAGAATGCAAAACTACTAAAAAAAACTCCAAAATCAAAAATTGTTCCGTTTTTTCTACCACAAAGTTGAATTTGTTAAATTGGATTTTTCATCACAAGCCCAATACGATATTGATTTCTTTAAAAGAAATGGTAATCTTTCTGCGCTGAATAGAATTTTTGTACTTCGTGCAAGGATAGAAAAAATGCTAAGAAAATTTACGTTTTTCGTAAAAAGATAATTTATTTTTTGCATTTTGCGTAAAAAAGAAAAAACAAAAGATAGATTTATGTTTAAAAAAATGTATTATCTTTGCAGCCGTTTTTGTATAATAAAACAGAAAAATGGTTTATAAAAATATGGAAATTGATAATCTGTTAAAACCCCAACAACAAGAGGTTTCAAAAGGCAGTTATGCCATTTTTGGTCATAACTCTTTGATTATCAATATGTTACCCCCCCCCCCCCCCCCAAAAAAATTTATAAAAAATATTAAAAGGTATTTTAAAAAAAAAAAAAAATAAAAAAACAAAAGATAGATTTATGTTTAAAAAAATGTATTATCTTTGCAGCCGTTTTTGTATAA
>WQYU01000100.1 GCA_009781075.1 Paludibacter sp.
CCCTACGGGCTAAATATGGTCTGAAATATTATATTTTCTATTGATATTTATCACCTACGGCGAATATAAAATTGAATATCAAGATGTTATAAAATTGCTTATCCAAAACTCAGGTTATTAAATTATGGATAAAAACTATTTTCATTGAGAATGATTTACCTCAGGATATGTTATCCTCGAATGGTAAATATTCTTAATTTTTTCTTTGAGAATACTTCTAACTTTTTCCACATCAAGGAAACTGATTGGTGCCTCTTTGAATTGTCCCTCTGCAATTTGGCAATCTATCATATCTTCAACCGTTGTTTCAATAGTATCATTTGTATATTGCTTCAAACTGCGGGAACGCGCTTCAACGGCGTCTACCATCATCAAAATTGCCGTTTCTTTTGTGTTAGGGCGCGGACCATGATAAGAAAACACCGCATCATCGGGTACGACATTAGGATTTGCATTTATAAACGAATTATAGAAATATCTGGTTTTACTCGTACCGTGATGTGTTGATATAAAATTGATAATCTGGTCAGGAATATGATGTCTTTTAGCGATTTGTACTCCGTCAGCAACGTGATTGATGATAAGTTGTGCTGCCTCTGCATAGTCAAATTGTAAAAGGACATTTTTGCCATTTTCTTGATTCTCAATAAAATATTCCGGATGTAATATTTTGCCAATATCGTGGAACAAGGCGCCTGCGCGCACAAGTAAAGCATTAGCATTTATTGCTTTAGCCGCTTCGGTGGCAAGATTCGAAACCTGCAAAGAATGTTGAAAAGATCCTGGTGCTTTTTCAGCAAATTCAATCATCAAATCGCTGTTGATATTTGTTAATTCAACTAATGTGATACTTGAAACAAGTCCGAAAATTTTTTCTATAAAATAAATCAAAATATATGCAAAAAGTGTTAAAAAACTGCTAATTAATAGGAAAACAAGCGGCAACCAGTGAACATTTGCCAGCGAATGGGTGTCTCTGATAAATTCCAAGCCGATGTAAGTAACAAAGTAACATATAAATACGTACAAAGCTGTTTGTGCAAGTTGAGAGCGTTGCGTAAGATCTTTCATATTTGCAACGGCTGTCATTCCTGCGGTAATCTGCAAAATAGCAAACTGAAATGGATTATCTACAATAAGTGTAAGTATCAGAACTGTAACGATATGCGAATAGAGTGCAGTCCGTGAATCAAAAAAAACACGAATAATCACAGGCAAAATTGTAAAAGGAAGGACATAAATTGAAAATGTTGAAAATTTTATTATTACCGAAGTAAGTACAACAATTAATAAAATCATTAAGGCAATAAGAAAAAGGTTACCGTATCTGTCGAAAATTTGCGGACGAAAAACGTAAATATATAAGAATAAGAGAGTTATAAATGACAGAACGAGGATTATTTCGCCAATAGTTTCCAGTGGCGACTTGTGTGTGCTTACATTACGCTGTTCGTACTCAATGTTGAGAGAACGAATTTTTTCAAAAATTTGAGGCGTAACAATTTCACCCTTGTCAATAATTTTTTCGCCTGCAAGCACCATTCCAGTTGTTTTTGAAAGTCCTTTAAGTAGTTCATTTTTAGAACTTTCGGAAGCCAAACTATCGTATTTCAGATTTTCTGTGAGATACAAATTCAGATTGTAATCGTTCATCATGCTGTAAATTTGAGGCTGAGCATTCAGGATTGCTTCATAGGCAGTTTTTTGTGTATATAAATTACTTAAATTCAAACGTTTATATTCACGATTTGGATAAATACAATTAATTTGAGTTAAATTATTTTTTCCCAAATTTTTGATATCATCAGCCGACATAATGCCACGCTGATAAACTGCACTAAATTGCTTAATGACAAGTTGTTGAGTCTGTTCGTCCTCATTTGAAAGGGAATTTTTCAAGTTTTGAATTTCTTCCTTTTCAACAGTGGTGTCGAGTGAAAAATAAGGAATAAAACTACTTAAAAGTTGCTGCTGCTCATTTTCAATTTCTTTATCTGTTTTATACACAGGAAAATTAAAAGGGGCTGTGAGCAATTCATAACTCCACGGCTTGTCAGATTCAAAATGATAATTTAATTTGTCCGAATTTGGGAAAAATTCAATTACAGCAGCCGCTAAAGCAATAAAAATCAGCATTTTTAGAAATACCTGCACCGATTTTTTATTAGAATTTGACTTCATATTTTCAATATTTTCACATTTTTTTGAAATACAAAAATAGAAAAATAATTTTATTATAAAAAACTAAAATTATTTGTAACAAAATTCTGATATTTGCGTCTTAATGTTTGTAAGAAGAAATTTTTTTAGTAATAATTATAATAAAATAAATTTAAAATGAAAAAAGTATTTATCTCTTTAACAGTTTTATTGGCTGTAAATCAATTAATTACAGCACAAAATGTGGACAGTTTTATCACCGAATTCGCTCAAACAGATGGTGTAGAGACGCAAAAGATTGATTCTCAAATGCTCACTCAGGTAAAAGCCGCAATGCTTGATTCAACAGATGTTGATTTGGAAGATGCAGAGGATGCCGAGGATTTGAATCAATTAAAATACATGGAAGTGATTTCTTGCGGAACTCCGACTGATGAATTAACAGCAAAATTTGTAAATTTTATTGTAAATTTTACGCAAGATGCTGATTATAACCTACTTGTAAAAGTTGCAGACGGGGATGAAAAAGCATTAATTTTGTCTTCCAAATCGCAATCGGGAGATAAAATGGTGATTATATTTGGAGTTGGTTCTGACGGACTTAATATAGTCAGAATTATCGGTGATATGGATTTGAATGATATTATGAACGGAAATAATTTTAATTTCTAATAATCAGCATAATGGACGCAGCAACATTTAAACGGGAATTTCTACCGATAAGCAAGAAATTGTATGTTGTTGCGTTCCGTTTGCTCGAAAATCATCAGGATACCGAAGATGCAGTGCAGGAAACTTTCACAAAACTTTGGGCAAAACGCAAAGAATTATCACAAGTTTCTAATAGTGAGGCATTTGCAGTAGTTACTTTGAGAAACCTGTGTTTGGATTTCCTAAGAGCAAAAAAGATGGAATTTACAGATATTGACGATAACCTGCCTGATGTTGAAAATTTTATTTCTGAAATGGGAAAGCACGATAAGATACTGATTATAAGAAAATTAATTGCTAATTTACCTGATATGCAACGCAAAATTATTAAACTCAAAATTTGGGATAATTTATCGGATACAGAAATTGCGCAAGCAACAGGAATTGGTACGGGAAATATCAGAGTATTGCTCTGGCGCGCACGTAAAACATTGAAAGATAAATTTTTAAAAATTGAAATGCAATAAAAAATATTTTAAATGAAAAAGAATAAAAAATTATCGGACGAGGAGTTTTTAAATCTTTTGGAACAATCAAAAGAAGATGTTGAAATTCCACAAACATTTGAAAATAAAATAAATACGCACATTGACTATTTGGTTAATAAAGATAAGTTGCAAGTTTTTTCTTTGAAAAAAGCGGCAATTTGGGCGGGCAGTATTGCTGCTTCGATAGTTATTATTTTTTCTATCGGTTTTTATTTTAAAAATAATTATCGGAAAGAACAATTATCTGATAATCAGCAGATAAGCATAGAAAATTTAACTGTCGGCGACCGCGAAAAAATTTTAGCAGCACATCGCGCTTTGGTGCTTGTTTCAAATAATTATAACAAAAGTTTGAACTCAATGCAAAAAGCGGAAAATCAAATTCAACAAATACAAAACATTGTAAATAAGTCGTTTAACAAAAAATAATTTTATATAAAATGAAAAAAATATTTTTAACAGTAATAGTTGCGATTGCAGCATTTTTGTCTGCTCACGCACAGGATGAGATGTTCAAAAAACTCGGCAACGAAAAAAATATCAGCGTTGTATATATTTCAAAGGCACTTTTAGGGCTTGCAGGAAATATGAACATTGGCGATGCAAATATCAGTTCGCTTGCCGGAAAACTTACGATGCTCGAAATCTATTCGAGTGAAGACCCGAATGCCATCAAATTGATGAAAAATGAAAGTGAAAAACTTCTCAATGATGGCTCTGAATTGGAAACATTGATGAAAGCAAAGGAAGGAGGCGAGGTCATTTCTTTTGTTGGAAAAAAGGGTAAGGACGGCAATATCAGTGAATTATTGATGATTGCCGATGAAACAAACGAATTTTCAATTATTCGTCTTATCGGTAATTTTACGATGAAAGATATAGAAAAAGTTACCGGCGGAAAATAAAATTTTTTAATAAATTATTGGAATTAAACTGTTTTCGCAAACTGCTTTTTTCTACATGCAGAAGAAAGCAGTTTATTTTTTTTGAAAATTCTAAAATTTATTATAATTTAGCAGTTCGTTTTTTAATTATTTTTTTAAAATAATAATTACTTAATATTTAGAATTTTACAGAAATTTATGCAATTTCCATTTACACATCTTCATGTCCATTCATATTATTCCATCCTTGATGGAATGTCGTCTATTAAAGGTTTGGTTGACAAAGCGCGCCAAAACGGAATGAATGCCATCGCATTGACCGACCATGGAAATATGTTCGGAATCAAAGAATTTTTTAATTATATCCGTAAGATAAATGAGCCGATTTTAAAGAAAATTAATACAATTGAAGATAAAATTAAACAAACATCCGAAGAAGAAAATCTTTTGCCGCTCAAAGAGGAATTACAGGTAGAAAAGAAGAAACTTTTTAAACCGATAATTGGCTGTGAGGGCTATGTGGCGCGGCGTGGAATGTATTTGAAAGATAAAACAAACAAAGAAGACCGCGGCGGCTGGCATATTATTTTATTGGCAAAAAATAAAACAGGCTATCAAAATCTTTGCAAACTTGTTTCGGCTTCGTGGATTGATGGACATTATTATAAACCGCGTATTGACAAAGAGTTACTGGAAAAATATCACGAAGGATTGATTGTCAGTTCGGCATGCTTGGGTGGCGAAATCCCTCAAAAATTGATGGGCAATTATGCAAAAGATGTTGATGATGAAGAAGTTAGCCAAACAGGTATTGAAGAAATAATTTCCATTACCGAAGATAATATGCGTCAGGCAGAAAAGTCTGTTCGGTGGTTCAAAAGTGTGTTCGGTGATGATTTCTATCTTGAAATACAACGTCATAAAACCGACAAGCCAAACGCCGACACTCGCGTTTATCAATATCAACAAGTTGTAAATAAGGCAATTATAGAATTGGGAAAACTTACCGATACCAAAGTTATTGCCACCAACGATGTGCATTTTGTGGAAGAAGAACACGCTGAGGCGCACGAGCGCTTGATTTGTTTGAGTACAGGCAAAGACATCGACGACCCCAAACGTATGCGTTACACAAAGCAGGAATGGCTTAAAACGCCGCAAGAAATGTGGCAGATTTTTGCAGACATCCCGCAAACGCTCGAAAATACGACGGAAGTAACCGACAAAATTGAATTTTACAATATCAATTCTGATGCACTTATGCCGATTTTCGAAATTCCGGAAGATTTTGGAACAGAAGAGCAATATGGTCAAAAATTTTCGGAGGAAATGTTAAAGGAAGAGTTTGGAGACAGTTTTGAACGGCTCGGTGGCTATAAAAAAGTTGTACGTGTAAAATTGGAGTCAGAATATCTAAAAAAATTAACTTACGAAGGCGCAAAAGAACGTTACGGCGACAATTTGAATCCCGAAATAATTGAACGAATTGAATATGAATTAAATACAATTAAAACAATGGGGTTCCCCGGTTATTTCCTTATAGTTCAAGATTTTATTGCAGCAGCAAGAAAAATGGAAGTTGTTGTTGGACCGGGAAGAGGTTCGGTAGCAGGTTCGGTAACTGCATTTTGCTTGAAAATAATGGATATTGACCCCTTGAAATATGATTTGCTTTTTGAGAGATTTTTGAATCCGGATAGAATTTCAATGCCTGATATTGATATTGATTTTGATGTTGACGGACGCAATAAAATTTTACAATGGGTAACGGATAAATACGGCAAGGAACGTGTAGCACACATTATTACTTACGGAACTATGGCTACAAAGTCGTCAATAAAAGATGTTGCCAGAGTACAAAAATTACCTCTTCAAGAAGCAAATCGTTTGGTAAAACTTGTTCCTGATAAGTTTCCGACAGACAAAGATGGCGAAGAGGTGAAGGTCAATTTAGAAAATGTTTATAAATTTGTACCTGAAATGAAGGCAGAACTCAATTCGCCGAATCAAAATATTGTTACCACGCTCAAATATGCCCAAATGCTCGAAGGTACCGTGCGGCAAACCGGCGTCCACGCTTGTGGAATCATTATCGGTACTGACGATTTGACTAATTTTGTTCCAATCAGTACCGCAATCGACAAAACAACAAACGAGGAAGTATTTGTAACTCAATATGAAGGAGCCGTTATAGAAGAAGTCGGATTGATAAAAATGGATTTTTTAGGATTAAAAAATTTATCTATAATAAAAGATACAATTAGTAATATTAAAAAAACCAAAAATATTGATTTGGATATAAATAATATACCTTTTGACGACAAAAAAACATATAATCTTTACAGTACGGGAAAGACAGTTGGCACTTTCCAGTTTGAATCGGATGGTATGCGCAAATATTTGCGCGACTTACAACCTTCAAAATTTGAAGACCTGATAGCAATGAATGCGCTGTATAGACCCGGTCCGATGAACTATATTCCTTCGTTTATTAATCGCAAACAGGGACGCGAAAAAATCACTTATGATTTGCCTCCAATGGAAAAACGACTGGAAGGCACCTATGGTGTTACCGTTTATCAAGAGCAGGTGATGTTGCTAAGCCGCGATATTGCAGGGTTTTCACGCGGGCAAAGCGATGAATTGCGCAAGGCAATGGGGAAAAAAGATAAACATAAAATGGCGGCGCTAAAAAAGTCGTTTATGGAAGGGGCGAAAAATAATGGATACGGACCGGATTCTAAACTTGAAAAAATTTGGAACGATTGGACTGAATTTGCAAAATATGGTTTTAACAAAAGCCATTCAACTTGTTATTCGTATTTAGCATACCAAACCGCATATCTTAAAGCAAATCATCCTGCCGAATATATGGCGGCAAACTTAACCCGCAACCGCGATAATATTGTCGATGTTTCAAAATTTATGGACGAATGTAAATCAATGGGCATTAACGTGTTAAGCCCTGATATTAATGAGTCGGATTTGAATTTTACAGTAACACAAAAAGGGAATATCCGTTTTGGGCTTGGAGGAATAAAGGGGGTTGGCGAAAGCGCTGCTATGGCAATAATTTCAGAGCGAGAACAAAATGGAAAATTTACTGATATTTTTGATTTTGTTCAACGGAATAACTTAACATCAACAAACAAAAGAGTGCTTGAAAGTTTGGCTCTTTCGGGTGCATTCGACGGGCTGAATATTAACAGAGAGCAACTTTTTGAGAAAAATCCTAAAACCGAAGATGCAAGTTTTATTGAGACCTTAATAAAATATGGTAATAAGTTTCAGTCGGACAAATTGACGAATCAAATCTCTCTCTTCGGTTCAAATGAGGCTGAGATACAAATAATTAAACCCGAAGTGCCAAAAGCGGAGCAATGGTCGGCTTTAAAAAAACTTAAAGCCGAACGCGAATTGATTGGCATTTATCTTTCCGCTCATCCGCTTGATACTTACGAATTTGAGATTAAATGTATTTGTAATACTAATACTACCGAACTGGCAGACTTGCAACAAATTCGAAACCGACAGATTAAAATCGGCGGAATTATTACTGCCGTGCGCCATGCTACAACAAAAGCCGGAAATCCTTGCGGTTTCTTTACTCTTGAAGATTATGAAGGTGCATTTGAATTTGCTCTTTTTGGTAATAATTATCCTAATTTTCGTAATTTTTTGATTCCCAACACTTACGCAATGATTTCAGCAAAGGTACAAGAGCGCGGAGCCGATTATCGCTCTCAAAATAATAATTTGCAAAGAATAGGAGGGGCAGCAGAACTCGAATTGAAAATTCTAAAAATTGATTCGATGGAAAATATTAAAAATACCGCAGTGAATAAAATAACGCTTTCTATTGCATATCAAAATATTGATGATGATTTTGTTGCAACTTTCACTCCGTTAGTCACAGATAATAAAGGTAAAACAGCGCTTTTTTTAAATATTTATGACCAAATTCATACAACCGGGGAAAAAATATCGTTAATAACACAGCAATTTAGAGTTAATGTTAATCATGATTTTTTCCAATTCTTAAAAAATTACGAAAATAAAGAGTTTTTGGAATTTTCCACCGCTTAAAAAAGAAGAAATCTTTTGCAATTAATTCAAAATGATACTAATTGTCGTTTGACATTATCCTAATGATATTATAAGTAATCACTACTGCCCGATAAAATTTCATTTATATTTTTATATTTTTGTTGTTCAATGTTTTAGAGTTCAAAATTAGCCTTTTTCAAAAAGTTACCCCTTGTTTTTCATCCGTCAAAAAGTGAC
>WQYU01000101.1 GCA_009781075.1 Paludibacter sp.
GGACAAAAGGACTTAAAGATGATGGCATTTTGGAGCGTGTAATCGCTATTGACGGAAAAACCTCTCGAGGCTCAAAGGATAGCTTTCATCACCGTTCTGCTCTACATTCATTACATGCCTGGAATGTGGAAAATGGAATTTATTACGAAAGTGGAGCGTTAAAATCAGAAGGCGGTTAAACGTCTGAAAAAAGCACTCGGACTACCGAAAACAAAAGCGTTACGCAGACTATTGATTATAAGGATAAGTACCTTACACTGCTACATAATTCAGAACATGAACACGCGATGCTTTTGGATTATGCCTATGAAAATGACAGCCTGAAGCAAGTTGTCAGTATTTCCGACAGGTTGGACAGCGACACCACAACGTCTGCAAAAACAGGTTTGTCGTGGTGGCAAAAAACACAAATAATCGGGTTTTGGGTACTTCTTGCGGGGATGAGTTTGAGTTTGGGGGTCGGTACTTTCACCTCTAAATGCAACTATTCGTTTTGCCAATGTAGGAAAAAAAATCTTTTCAATGAATTTGAAGTATTTTGGAGTAAATCGTGAAAAAGTTGTTGGCTGGACGCAGAGTCTGTTAAAGGGGATATCAGAAAAAGAGCAAAATTTTGTACTGATGGATTCCACACATTCCATAGTGTCGGAGCATCTGGCTGTCAATGCCAAAGGCTATAATCCGGATTTTGATTTTGAAAAACAAATACGGTTGATGTATCTTTTTTCGGCACAGATGAACCAGTCGGTTTATTACCGGCTCATCAACGGCAATATTACAAATTGTACGCCAGATTACGATTACTAGAAGTTGAACTCCTGAATAAATAATCCCCTAAGGATATTATCAAACTGTCGAAAGCTATCTGTAAAATCAAAATCAGAGGTCTATGGCATCTTGCCGAAGTCACTGAGAAAACCCGAAAACTTTTTGCTAAAATCGGAATAAGCTACCTAACGTAAGCGGAGTTAGGGTTTAACTTGTTTTCGGAAGGTTTATATCTCGTTTAATTTCAAATTTCTGTTTCATTGTCTCTATCTGTCTTCCACTTGTCCAACTCATTAATACATTCCGAAAGTTGTTCCTGTTACTTTAAATTCGGTTCGTCTGTTGATTTGATTGGCAATTTGCTGTTGGTCGGATGGAAGGGTCGAGATAAACTCTTCGGTAAGTGTTTCTCCTGTTTTTAGGAACGGATATTTTTTTGCCAAAGGCGCATCAACTTCAACAGGTCGCTCTTCTCCATATCCTACCGCTGTCATTCGTGCAGGAGCGATTCCTGCATGAATCAAATAATTTACCACCGACTGCGCACGTCGAGCCGAAAGTACAATATTATCCTGATTTGTACCAACATAATCGGTATGTGCGCTTAATTCAATGGTAATATTCGGATTATCTTCCAATATTTTTACGAGCGCCTGTAGCCCTGTTTCCGATTCGGGAGTCAGATTCCATTTTGCAAATTCATAAAAAATATTTTCCAAAGTAATAGATTTAAAAATAGAACTCAATTGAAAATTTACAGTGTAGGTTTTGTCGCGCTCGCTGTTGTCGGTATATAGATTTTCCTTTTGATTCAAATAGGCTCGTGCGGTAGCAAGCATCACATAATCAACGTTTTTGGAAAGTTTCAAACGATAAGTTCCGTCTTTTTTTGTTTGCACGCGCGCATTTGTGCCGTCTTTGCCCACCATTCTTACTGTTGCCTCTGCAAGCGGTTCTCCACTTTGGTCGGTTACTCTTCCTTGTACAACAAAAGCGGCTTCAAAAAGTTGCCAGCCGTAAATTTGGTCGGGTGGAGGATTCAAAGCCGTACTTTTTGTACGGCTTGAGGTAAAGAATCCTGTTAATCCGTTTTTTGACAAAGTCAAGCCAAAATCATCGTTTCTCGAATTGAAAGGCAAGCCCATATTTTCAACTGTCCATGTTGTGCTGTCGATATTCTCCGTAGCGCGAAATAAATCAAGTCCGCCAATTCCAGGCAGTCCGTTTGACGAAAAATATAGCGTTCCGTCGGGGGCAACAGTCGGAAACATCTCATCTTGTGCCGTATTTATTTGATTTCCAAGATTTTCAATATATTTAACTTCATTTCCATCAACTTTCCCGCGCCAAATATCTTTTCCACCGAAGCCATTTGGCGCATCGGAGACAAAATACAACGTAACATCGTCGGGTGCAATAGCCGGCTGCCCTACAGAAACAGCGCTGTCTGCAAAAATGGTAAGTTTTTGCGGTTCGCCCCACATTCCGCCCGCTCGTTGTGAAACCATTATTATTGACGGAGCATCGGAAGTTGTAAATTGTTGAGCGCGTGTAAAATACATTGTTTTTCCGTCTGATGTAAAACATGCCGCTCCATCATCATCGTTGGCAGAATTAACCGCTCCATCAAGCAGTTCAGGCTTTTCCCATTCTCCTTTGGAATTTTTTTTAGAAATATATAACTTACTGAATGGCTGTCCGTTAACCGTACTGAGTTTAATTTTTTTGTTCGTTTTTTTATCACGCTCAATCCTCATTGACGAAAACACAACCGCATCGGCAGCATTACCAACAAAGTAAGGTGAGAAATTTGATGACCTTGTCGGGTTGAACAGAGTTATTGGTGTAATTGTATATCGTTGTGGTTCTGTTTCCCATTGTTGTGCAAGTTGCGAAGCCAGAAGTCCGCTTTGCGCCTCACGACTATCAGGGTTTATTTTCAGATATTCATTGAAATTTTGAGAGGCAAGTACATATTTTCCATTCATTTGCAAAATTTGTGCATAACGCAAAGTGAGCAAACTGTCCGGATAATTATAACGCACGGCATTTTGATACGCTAATTCTGCTCGTGGACTGTTTATCAGCCGATATGCTTCGCCCTGCTTAAAGGCAACTTCGCCGCGTAACTTTTTATCGCTTGCAGGAATACGACCGTAGGCGGAGCGATATAATTTTGCCGCCTGATAGTATTCACCATAAGAAAAACGCTCGTCTGCTTTTTTTATACGTTTGGAAACGCCACAAGCAGATAAAACCAAAGAAAAAACTATTAAAAACAGAAAATATTTTTTCATAATTGAATAAAAAACGGAAATTTTGGTTGATTATTGCCATAAATTTCGATGCAAAATTATTAATTATTTTTTATAAAATACTGAATTCAACAAAAAGGGAGTTATAGTATTGTTGAAATGAGAATAACTTTATATCAGAAAGTTATTCTCATTTCAACAATGCATCATCATAATTTAAATTTTTGAATTTCAAATAAATAAAAAAGTTACATTTTTTACCTGAATTTGCATTGATACTTAAATTAAGCACTGCTATACTGAGAAAATATCTTGTTTTGTTGATTTTCTTAGTCAATTGGTTACTGCACAAGGCGAATACTTAAATTTAGTAAAAAATACAGTTGGAATAGGGAAATTAGGCACGAAAGATATGATAATAAGTAGGTTAGACGAAAAGAGCATGTTGTATAAAAATCATTTTTAAATCATTTTTTTATAATAAAAATTTTCAATTTATAATCATTTATACTATTTTTTATTTAATATATTTATTATTTTGGCTTAAAAAATTACAAATATTAGATTCTAAAAAAACTTTTTACAAAATTCAAAAAAAGTATTTGTCTTATTAAAAAAATATTTGTATTTTTACAATTCTTTTATTAATAAATAAATAAAGAAAAATTTTTTTATATAAGATACTGAAAATTAATAATTTAAATTCTAATATTAATACAAAAAATCACAAATATGGCAAAATTAAAAGGAGCGGTAACAGTAGATACCGAGCGTTGTAAAGGTTGCGACCTTTGCGTAGTGGCTTGTCCGCAAGATGTTTTGGCTTTGTCCAAAGATGCAAACTCAAAAGGCTATAACTTTTCCATGGCGATAAATGCAGACGAATGCACCGGCTGTGTTACTTGTGCAATGGTATGTCCGGATGCATGCATAACGGTTTACAGAGTGAAGGTAGAACATGCAGCGTGAGAAAACTTACAACTAATTCTAAATTTGAATTAATGATGATTGTTGTTGTCGAATTTTAAGTAGGGCGATAATTATGGCTAATTTAGCACGAGGCAAAAGCATATAATGAGTTTTCATTCTATACAAATAAGAAACGAAATTAACAAAAATAATTGATTTTAATGACACCACGTACATTTTTTAAAATAGTAATTAAGATTTTTGCACTTTATACAATTTTTAAACTTGTTTGTCAAGTTCCTATGTTTTTTTCTTTAGTTTTTGAGATAATTTTTAGTGGAATACAAAGTGTTATTTTGCCGATTGTCTTTTATTTAATAGTTGCAATTATCGTTGTATATTTCATGCTTTTCAAAACGGACAAAATTATTGACTGGTTTCAGTTAGACAAAGGTTTTGAAGAAGAAAAATTTGAGTTTAATCTACATCGTTCATCCATATTACGTATTGTGCTAATTGTTTTTGGAATAGTTTTGATAGCATTGGCTTTGCCTGATTTACTAATAAAAGTTTACTCTTTTCTTCAAATGCGGCAAATTGACTTGGGAAACCTTGATAGTGCAAATAGATTAATTATTGATATTTTTCAAATTGTAATAGCAATTATCATAGTTTTTTACAATAAAAATATTGTAAATTTTATAGAATTACAACGTAAAAAATAATATAAAATATTTTATATATAATGGAAAATAAAGAAGAAATAAGATTGATGAAAGGCAATGAGGCGATAGCAGAGGCAGCCATCCGTTGTGGTTGCGATGGTTATTTCGGTTACCCGATAACTCCGCAATCTGAAATTATGGAAACGTTGATGGACATTGAACCATGGAAAACTACAGGAATGGTTGTCATGCAAGCCGAAAGTGAAGTTGCCGCTATTAATATGGTCTATGGAGGCGCCGGCTGCGGCAAACGCGTAATGACTTCCTCATCATCTCCGGGAATAAGTTTGAAGCAGGAAGGCATTTCATATATTGCAGCAGCAGAATTGCCTTGTGTAATAGTTAATGTGATGCGTGGAGGACCCGGACTTGGCACTATTCAGCCCTCACAAGCGGATTATTTTCAATCGGTGAAAGGCGGCGGACATGGCGATTATCGATTGATATGCCTTGCACCTGCATCGGTTCAGGAAATGGCTGACTTAATGGGGATGGCTTTCGATTTGGCATTCAAATATCGTAATCCGGCGCTGATTATTGCAGACGGTGTGATAGGTCAGATGATGGAAAAAGTCGTTTTGCCTCCGCAAAAACCGCGTTTTACAGAAGAAGAGATTATCAAACTATGTCCTTGGGCAACAGTAGGAAAGCCTGAAACCCGAAATCGAAATCAAAATGTGATTACTTCATTGTGTATGGACCCCGTTGAAATGGAAAAAATTAACGAACATTTGCAGGAAAAATATCGTTCAATTGAAGAAAATGAAGTGCGTTTTGAAGAAACAAATTGCGAGGATGCAGATTATGTTATTGTAGCATTTGGCTCTGTTGCCAGAATCAGTCATAAAGCGATGGAAATGGCACGCAAACATGGAATTAAAGTTGGCTTGCTTCGTCCGATAACACTTTTCCCTTTCCCCAAAAAGGAAATTGAGCGTTTGGCAAAACGTGTGAAGGGCTTTTTGACCGTTGAAATGAGTGCAGGACAAATGGTTGAAGATGTTCGCCTTGCTGTTAATGGAAAAGTTCCGGTGGAATTTTACGGACGACTTGGCGGAATGGTTCCTTCGCCCGATGAAGTTGTTGAAGCGCTTACAAGTAAATTTGTAAAATAATATTTTATTTTTAATTAATTTTTATTAAAAAAAAGAAATAATATGGACATACAAGAAATAAAAAGACCGGAAAATCTGATATATCAGAAACCGAAATCGCTGTTAGATACGCCGATGCATTATTGCCCCGGTTGTTCGCATGGAGTGGTTCATAAACTTATTGCCGAATTGGTTGATGAAATGGGGATTCAGGAAAAAATAATTGGCGTTGCTCCTGTTGGCTGTGCGGTTTTTGCCTACAATTATGTTGATATTGATTGGCAACAGGCAGCACACGGACGCGCTCCTGCGGTAGCAACTGCAATAAAACGTCTTATGCCGGACCGTTATGTTTTTACATATCAGGGAGATGGAGACCTTGCCGCTATTGGTACTGCCGAAACAATTCATGCAGCAAACAGAGGTGAAAATATTACTATTATTTTTATTAATAATGGGATTTATGGAATGACAGGCGGGCAAATGGCGCCAACAACTCTCAAAGGAATGATTACATCAACTTCTCCACACGGCAGGCAGGTTGACATTAACGGCTATCCGCTTAATATTACCCCTTTGCTTGCTCTGTTAGACGGAACGTGCTATGTTACTCGACAGGCGGTACATACAGTCGCAGCGGTACGAAAAGCCAAAAAAGCGCTTCAAAAAGGCTTTGAAAATTCGATGCTTGGCAAAGGTACTTCTGTTATTGAAATTGTTAGTACCTGTAATTCAGGATGGAAAATGACACCTGATGCCTCTAATAAATGGATGGTAGAGAATATGTTCCCTGTATATCCGTTAGGAGACCTAAAAGATAATGGATAGAATTAAAATAATAAGAAACCGAATGAAAATGAGGTAAAATTTTTTATTCCTCATTCTTAATTCTAAATTAAAAAAAAGTATGACCGAAGAAATAATTATAGCAGGATTTGGAGGACAGGGAGTTCTCTCGATGGGAAAAATTTTAGCGTATTCGGGATTAATGCAGGGGCAGGAAGTATCGTGGCTGCCTGCCTACGGACCCGAACAGCGCGGTGGAACGGCAAATGTTACCGTTATTCTAAGCGACGAAAAAATTTCATCACCGGTGTTGCGAATGTATGATACGGCGATTGTGCTTAATCAGCCTTCACTCGATAAATTTGAAAGTAAGGTAAAGCCCGGCGGAACGCTAATTTTCGACAGTAATGGATTTACGCGCTTCCCGCAACGCAAAGACATCAATATTTATCAAATTGATGCAACAGAGTATGCAGCGGCAAACAACGCTCAAAAAACAATGAATATGATAATTTTGGGCGGCATGTTGAAGATTCGTCCTATTGTGAAAATCGAAAATGTTCTCAAAGGACTTGAAAAATCTTTGCCTGAGCGGCATCATCACCTTATTCCTCTAAATGAGAAAGCAATTAAGGAGGGTGGGGAGTTGATAAAAAAATTGAATTAATCTAACAAGAGGCTGATAAACAGTCTCTTGTTTTTTGTATTTATTTTATTATTAGAAATTTATCTTTCTAAAAAACTTAAAAGTAGAGTAGGGGGGGAGTAAAATTTTTGCTCCCTCCTTATTTTTTTGGAACTGTTTTTGTTAGAAAAAAATAACTTATTTGATTATTTTTTATGTTTGATATTTGTTGTTTTTTTTTATTGGAAATCATTAATGTGTTTGAATATATCGAGATTTATACATTTTTATGAAAAACATTTGTAAAATATAAAAAAACATATTACCTTTGTCGCGATTTTATTTTGAAACTATAATTTGGCTTCAGTTTTGAAGTAAAATCATTAAAAATCACTTAATATTTAATAAAAGAAGCCAATAAATTAAATTTTAATAAATAAAATGAAAATGGTACTTACAAAAAAGATTTGTGTGTTATTTGTTGCAGCAATGTTTGTTGCAATGTCGTCATGCAAAAAAGACGAACCGGTAATCGACAATCCGGTAGTCGATAATCCATTAGTAAACGTTATCGAAATTAACATCAACACAACTGCTGCTGACGTTGCAAAAGCAGAATTATTGAATGCACAGGGCGATTTGATTGCAGAAATTGCAACTGCAACGTATCAAAACAATAAATTTGTTTTGAATCTGCCGGCAGAATTAGATGCCTCAATGCTTTCGTATGCAACAGAAGGCATTACTGACTCTCGAATATCGATAAGTAATAATCAGGCGAAATCAGCTGGAATGCAAATTGCCGCCTATAAAAACGACATTTTGGTTGGCTATTTAGTTATGTCAGAAAAAACTACCCAAGCAAGCACCAAAGAACAGGTATTTCATTATGCTGATAGGGATTTCACTATTACTGGTGACTATTATGATTATTACAGTGGATTTGTTATGCATCAAATTTATGATGTACATCTAAAAAAAGGTTGGAACAGAGTTTATGCAATTGCAAATTCAGTAATGACAACAGAAGGAATCACTTACACTATTAGAATGACAACCGCCGCACAGGCAGGATTAGCTTGGATGATTGTCCCTTAAAATTCTAACTCCAGTATATACATGCATTCATTATAATAAATAATTGTCATATTTATTGATATTTTAAAAGCATTTTGCATAATTGTCTTGTCCCGGAATATGTTGACCTTTTTTCAGATTAATAATTGTTATTTTTTCACTTTTGCTTCTATCGAAACAATGCGTTTTTTTAGGCATAAGCGACTGGAATAGGAAAAATGGGAGGA
>WQYU01000102.1 GCA_009781075.1 Paludibacter sp.
AAAATAAGCGGACAGTTCCACGCTCATAGCATTAATAAATTAACGATAATGAACATGGAATGCCGTGCCTACTATTCCCATTGTAAAAAAAATTGTAGATTTTCTTCTTGGAATAATATATAACGCTCGGTTATTTCTTAATTAAAATTATGTCAAAGAACAAAACTTTTCTGCACGCTTGCAAAAAACGCTGCAAATATACGAAGTTTTTTTTAAAAACAATAATGTTGTAAAAAAAATGAGAAAATTAACAATATTTAACTTACTCGGGATATTATTTAATATTTTAACCATTATTGTCCGATAAAAAATAATGGAACACTTTTTATTGTGTAAATGATTGATTATCAATATGATTATTTTTTATTAGTTTGTTTATTAAAAGTAAGCCCTCTCAAAACAGAGTCAATTGCCCAATATTATTTTCATTTTTCAGTCAATCTCGCTCAGGATTTTCTAAAAATCTGAGTAAATGGATATAATTGAATAGGTGTATTCTGCAAAAATAAACTAAATTTGAGAACTACCAACGCCGTTTCAAACGTTTTTGGAGAACTGTCATTAATAAATTGGCTATCACAGCGCAATAAATCTGTATTTTTATTGCATTTTCATTGTCACCAAGAAAACATTTTAAAAAGAAAGTAAAAAAAAATGCTAAAATTAGGCAGATATGGAAAAAAGAATTAATTTTGCACTTTCGGTTTTTATAACCATTAATAAAAATGAAAAATAGAAAATATTATATTCTCGTTATATTCAATATTCTAATTTCAGTTTCGGTTTCGTGTTTTTCACAAGCAGGAAGTGGACTTTACAAGTTTTTAGATTTTTCTCCTTCGGCGCGGACAACAGCGCTCGGCGGAATGAACGTATCACTGATTGACAATGATATTACGATGTTGTTCTCAAATCCTGCACTTCTAACCGAGAAAACGCATAATATGTTGAGTTTGAA
Organism: Paludibacter sp.; assembly: GCA_009781075.1. Classification (GTDB taxonomy): domain Bacteria; phylum Bacteroidota; class Bacteroidia; order Bacteroidales; family Paludibacteraceae; genus WRGS01. The sequence goes on from WQYU01000102.1 coordinate 959, forward strand.
TTATGCGAATTTTCCTGCATTTATGAATGGAACGGCAAGTTACGGCTATAATCTTGATGCACGAAATTATTTTGGTTTGGGTGTCCAATATGATGATTACGGAACGTTAATTGGCAAAAATGAATATAATCAGGACATTGGCAATTTTTATGTGAAAGATATTGCGCTTTACCTTTCGTATGGACGAAAATTATCTGAATCATTGACAGTTGGACTTTCGGTAAAGCCGATTTTTCTTACAGCAGAGCAACGAACAAGTTTTGGTTTGGGTGTTGATGTGGGAATGAGTTATCAGAGTTCAGGAAAAGATTTTTCAGCGGGACTTGTTTTTAAGAATATTGGCACTCAACTAAAAGGGTTTTATTCCGAACAAACGGGACAATTTACAGAACCGCTGCCATTTAACATAGAGGCAGGTTTTTCATGGAAATTGCTTCATGCACCGCTTCGTTTTTCATTTACGTTGCACGATCTGAACCGTTGGGATTTGAGTTATGAAATTGACAATACTCGTACCAAAGAAAATTTGAAGAAAATCAACTTCTTTGATATGGCATTTAGGCACACCATAATTGGAATTGAATTTATCCCGTCTAATAATTTTTATGTCGATTTGGGATACAATCACCGCCGCTCTGCCGAATTAAGCACCACAAATTTTAAATCACTTGCAGGTTTTTCAATCGGTGCTGGTGTGAAAATCTCAAAATTCCACTTTGCTTTCGCTATGGCGCAATATCAGTCGGGGTTAAATATCTATCATTTCACTCTGGCAACTTCGTTGGAAGACTTTGGATTATAGTATTTGATATTTAATCGGAGTTGACGAATTTTTATCGCTCCCCAAAAAATATTGATTAAAATTACTGTTTTTTATCAAACTCGGTAATATATAATTAACAAAAAATGATTATCGTATATGATATCTAAATTGATTTTTGTAAGAAACTGAAGCCACTAAAACCCTGTTCTTAATATTTTTTGTAAATTATATAAAATATTTGTATTGCAAGCGTTCCATCGTCCTTGCTGAATTTGTAATAAATAGGTTGAGAATATTGATTTTTTAATACACATTTTCTTGTTTTCTGCATAACAAATATGGTAAAAAGATAAAAATATTGATATTTATACTTTTCAACAAATCGGGTCTTTTATTAACAAAGTATTAACTTTGCATTTTTCAATAAAGTGCTTTTAGTATCTTTGCAAAAAGAAAATTTTACAAAGCAAGCAGTGGCACAGAAAAGACAACTCCCCAAAATAGTAGAAGAAACTGCTCCTGTTCCGCCAAACGAACTTGGCAAACTGCCTCCTCAAGCATTGGAACTCGAAGAGGCAGTTCTCGGGGCAATAATGATTGAAAATGATGCTTTCTCAATAGTTTCGGAAATATTGAGAAAAGAACATTTTTACAAAATTGCACATCAAAAAATTTATGCTGCCATTGTCAGTTTGTATATGGGGCAAAATCCTATTGATATGCATACCGTTACCGAGCAACTGCGTAAAACAGGTGATATTGACGATGTTGGTGGTGCATATTATATCGCTATGCTCACAGCCAAAGTTGCCTCGGCAGCACATTTAGATTATCACTCTCATATTATTGTACAAAAATATTTAGCCCGTGAGTTAATTCGTATATCTTCTGATGTTCAAAGCAAAGCATTTGAAGACACTACCGATGTCGATGATTTGATGCAAGAGGCAGAGGCGCGCCTTTTTGAAATTTCTCAACAAAATCTCAAAAAAGATGTAATTCAAATAGAACCTGTTATTGCAGAGGTACTCAAGCGAATTGAGGCAGCAGCCAAACGGCAGGAAGGAATAAGTGGAGTTGCCACAGGTTTTCATTCATTAGACAACATCACTTCGGGCTGGCAAAAATCGGATTTCATTATTATTGCAGGGCGTCCTTCGATGGGGAAAACGGCTTTCGTTCTATCAATGGCTAAAAATATGGCTGTTGATTATAATATCTCCGTTGCCATTTTTTCGCTCGAAATGTCGAATGTTCAATTGGCTAATCGTTTGATAATGAATGTATGCTCTATTGATGGAGACAAAATAAAAAACGGGAAATTAAGCAAAGAAGAATGGGAGTTGTTGGATAAAAATATAGTCCCTTTGTTAAACGCTCCGATTTATATTGACGATACTCCATCGCTTTCGGTTTTTGAATTGCGAAGCAAAGCCCGCCGACTTGTAAAAGAGCATCATATTGAATGTTTATTTATTGATTATCTGCAACTTATGAATGCAAGCGGAATGAATTTTTATAGCCGCGAGCAGGAAATAAGTTTGATTTCGCGCTCTCTCAAAGGGCTTGCCAAAGAACTTGACATTCCTATTATTGCCCTTTCGCAACTCAATCGGAGCGTTGAAGGACGCTCCGGAGGTTATGAGGGGAAGCGTCCGCAACTGTCCGACCTGCGCGAGTCAGGTGCAATTGAGCAAGATGCTGATATGGTGTGCTTTATTCATCGTCCTGAATATTACGGTTTTACTATTGATAAAGAAGGAAACGACCTGCATGGAATTGCCGAAATTATCATTGCAAAACATCGTAATGGAACAACCGGAAATTTAAGTATGAGATTTGAAAGTAAATATGCTAAATTTTGGAATTTGGACGATTTTACGAGCAAACATTATCAATCTTTTGAATCAAGCATAAATACAAATGCTGATTTTTATCCCGAAGATAATACAAACCTTACAGTTACCGAGCCATTACAATACTTACCATCTGCCCTCCAAATCAACGAAGATAAATGTCCGTTCTAACATAAGGTATATACAATGTTTGAAACGATGATGAAATATCTTTCATTTGTTTAATCAAGACATGATTTTCAAGCGTTTACCCCGCTTTTTATTGCCCATTTTGAGCATTAAGCTCCTAATCATTATTTCTTTTGCTCTAAAATAATTACAGGAGTTGTACTTTCTTGAAGTTGGCTATTTTTCAATAAGTTACGAATATATGATTCTCTCCCAAGTTTCATCAACTCGGACGAAACACAAAGCGATTCGTATTTTAAATCCTGTAATTGAGTTGTCTTTTCAAAATATTTGTCTAATTGCCTTTCGTAAGCATAGCGATTCCCTATATAAAGAAATGTCAGGATAGAAATAAAAATAAATAGCGGATATTGTTTGCGGAAAAAATTTTTAAGAAAAATATTTCCATTCAAAAAATCACCAAAAGATGCTGATTTTAAATCCGCAAAATCTTCGTTGCTTTTTATCCTTTTTACTATGTCTTTTAAATTCATTGTATTAAATTGTTAGAGATTATATTTTTTTTCTTAAAAAATTAAAAAATAAGTCAGCAAAAAAAATGACACTAATCGTTTTTTATTACACGGATTTTAAAATTATTTCATACGTTCCCGTTGAAGGGTTGCCACTTTGGTATCCCTTTTTGAACCAATACACTCGCTGTTCTGAAGTGCCGTGCGTAAAATTTTCGGGGACAACATATCCCTGCATACGCTTTTGGATTGCATCATCTCCAACTGCCTGCGCAGCTGAAATTGCCCCCTCAATATCGCCTGTTTGGAGCATATTGTTGATTTTATTATCGTGATAAGTGAAAATCCCGGCGTAAAAATCGGCTTGAAGTTCCAATGCAACCGAATATTTATTTGCCTCTGCCTCATTCCTTGCTCGTTGGGAAAGTTGTTGTTCCTGTGAAGATGTTCCGAGCAAATTTTGAACGTGATGCCCGATCTCGTGTGCAATCACGTATGCAACAGCAAAATCACCCTGCTCGCCGTCCATTTTACTGCGCATTTGTGCGCCAAATTGAGTTCTTAATTCATTAAAAAAATCCATATCAAAATAAACAGTCATATCGGCAGGGCAATAAAACGGCCCTACGGCTGCGTCAGCGCCACCACAGCCCGACTGCGTTTGTCCGGAAAAAATTACCAGATGTGGGTCTTTGTAAGTCATTTTCGACTGCTGAAAAATTTGTCCCCAAACGTCTTCTGTGTCGGCAAGAATGGTTTTAACAAATGCCTGCTGATTGAGTTCTTCGGCGGTCAGTTCTCGTTGCTCGGTTTGAGTCGAACCTCCATTTAATCCAGATACAAGATTTTGTAGCAAAGACGTATCGTTTCCTGAAAACATGGAATAAATAGCCAAAATGGCAACTATTATTCCACCGCCTCCAAGTGCGGCTTTTCCACCGCCCGATATTGTACGGCGGTCTTCAACGTTTGTGCTTTGTCTGCGTCCTTTCCATTGCATAATTTTATGTTTTTAAAAGTTTATAAATAAAAAATAAATTGCTGCAAAAGTACATTATATATTTTTAATATTTTACAATTATTTAAAAAAATCTAACTAAAATAACTTATATTTTTATTAAAATAAAAACATAAGTTATTAGAAATGAGGTACTTGGCGGAATCGAACCGCCGTGAACGGTTTTGCAGACCGGCGCCTAACCACTTGGCTAAAGTACCGTTTTTGGGGCTGCAAATATAAATATAAATTTTGATATTGCAAAAATTTTTACTCAAAACTATATTTTTTGTGTAAATTTGCAAATTCCTTTTTTATGAAAAAGCAAAAATATCAATTTAAAATGAATTATATTGAAATAATTTTCAGCAGAAAAGATAAAAAATCGTATTTGTTTGATTTATTGGCAAATGAGTTAGGTAAAATCGACTTTGAAAGTTTTAGTGATGACGAGCAAAGTTTCAGTGCTTTTATAGCAGAAAAAAAATTTGATGAAAATAAACTTAAGAAATTGTTAACAAATTTTAAATTTGCCAATTTTTCAAATTATGAAATCAGAATTATTGAAAATGAAAATTGGAATGAACAATGGGAACAAAATTATTTTCAGCCGATTGCTGTTGATGATAAATATGTGATTCACAGCAGTTTTCATAAAAATATTCCACAAGTAAAATATGATATAATAATTAATCCGAAAATGGCTTTCGGCACAGGTCATCACCCAACAACGCAACTTATGATGGATTTTATTTTGGAGACACAAATTGCTGATAAACAGATACTTGACATGGGTTGTGGAACGGCAATTCTTGCTATTTTTGCAATGAAATGCGGGGCAAAGCGATGCCTTGCCGTTGATATTGACCAGTGGTGCGTGGAAAACGCAAAAGAAAATATTATGATTAATAATATTGCAAATATTGAAGTACTGCAAGGTAATGTTAATATATTGAAAAATAAGTATTTTGATATTATTTATGCAAATATTAACAGGAATATTTTGCTTTCCGATATTAAGATTTATAGTGAGCATCTAAACCCCAGCGGACAACTTTTTGTAAGCGGTTTTTATACTCAAGATGTTGAAATTTTAGAATCTACTGCTGCCAAAAGTCATTTGCAATTGGTTGATATAAAGGAAAATACAAATTGGAGTGCATTAAAATTTTTTAAAAAATAAAATATGCCAAAAGAAGATTTTTTAACAAAACATATAGAAAAATTTGGGCAGGTAATTGCCGCTTTGTTCAGATTGCGCAAAAAAGGGCAAAACACAGAAATTGTAACAATTGGCAAACAAACCATCGGTCAATTGCTCGAAAATCCGTATCCATCAACCATTGAATTGGAATATGTTGCACAGATTTACAATATTTTAGGCGATTCTTATACGGAACTTTTACAAAACGAAGAAGCCCAAAATTCTTATAAAAAAAGTTTGGTTTATTATCAAAAACTTTCACAAAAAGACAAAACTTTTTCCTTTGAACGTGAAAATATTATTTTTGATTTGAAAAATAAAATAAAAAAATAAAAATTGCCTTGGCAACGAAAATAGATGGAGATTTCTTTAAAAGATAAAATATTTCAAATACTTTCGGCGGTTGCCGATTCCCTTGATTTGGAATGTTACGTAATAGGTGGTTTTGTGCGTGATTTTCTATTGTGCCGTCAATCGAAAGATATTGATGTGGTGGTGGTTGGTAGCGGAATTGTTATGGCAGAACACGTAGCAAAAAAACTTGGAAATCATTCTCGTCTTACTATTTTTAAGAACTATGGTACTGCTCAAGTCAAAAACGGTGATATTGAAATTGAGTTTGTTGGAGCGCGCAAAGAGTCGTATAATCGCGATTCTCGCAATCCGGTAGTTGAAAACGGTACGCTCGAAGACGACCAGATGCGCCGTGATTTTACTATCAATTCGATGGCTATTTGCCTAAATAAAAGCCGTTTCGGAGAACTTATTGACCCTTTTAACGGACAAACCGACCTCGAAAACCTTGTAATTCGCACGCCGACAGACCCGGACATAACCTTTTCGGACGACCCGCTGCGGATGTTGCGTGCAATTCGTTTCGCCTCGCAATTAGGATTTTTTATTGAAACATATACTTTTGATGCTATTTGTCGTAACCGCCAAAGAATCAATATCATTACAAAAGAGCGTATTGTAGATGAATTGAATAAAATTATTATGTCGCCACGCCCTTCAGTTGGATTTGTTCTGTTGGAAAAATCGGAATTATTGCAACTAATTTTTCCGGAATTGCTTGCTTTGCAAGGCATTGAGACGCGCGAAGGAATTGGTCATAAAGATAATTTTTCTCATACATTGATGGTGCTTGATAATATTGCTAAAAATACCGATAATCTGTGGCTTCGCTGGGCTGCTCTGCTGCATGATATTGGCAAACCGCGCGTAAAAAAATTTGACGATAAAGTTGGCTGGACTTTTTACGGACACGAATATGTGGGAACAAAAATGGTTGCCGAAATTTTTAAAAAAATGCGTATGCCAATGAACGAAAAAATGAAATATGTTCAAAAAATTGTTTCCTTGCATATGCGCCCGATAGTTTTGAGTGAAGAGGAGGTTACCGACTCGGCAGTGCGCCGCTTGCTTTTCGATACAGGCGATGATATTGACGATTTGATGACGCTTTGTCAAGCCGATATTACATCAAAAAATCCTGAAAAGGTACGCCGTTTCAGCGATAATTTTCAAATTGTGAGAAAAAAACTCGTTAATCTTGAAGAAAAAGACCGCATCCGTAATTTCCAACCGCCGGTTGATGGATTAGAGATTATGCAAACGTTCAATTTGCCAGCCTGCGCTATTGTCGGACAAATAAAGACACGCATCAAAGATGCTATTCTCGACGGCAAAATCCCTAACGAACATGCCGCAGCACGCAAATTAATGTTTGAAATTGCAAAAGAAATGGGCATGGAAAGTTAATATTTCCCCAGGGTTAACGCATAAAAAATTAATTAACTTGATTAATAAATCCTTATTCCAAGCTGCTTTGAGCCTTTTAGAACGTAACGATTCTTTCCCTGTATCTTTTTTAAGCAAATTCAGAGCAATTT
>WQYU01000103.1 GCA_009781075.1 Paludibacter sp.
AAAACAGATACAGTATAAAATTAACAATAGACCGAGAGCAAAATTAAATTTTTATTCACCAAAAGAAATTTTTTTCATACTTTTGCAAAATGAATAGTTGCATTTAGTGGTTGAAACTACCCATCCGACTTCAAAAAGTAATCAGCAAAAAGCATAACGATTTTTTTCTGAAAATAGACAGCGAAGCTAATGTGGGTTAAATAATTGATTGTTTCAAATCCGGTTACTCGTTCTCTTTTTGCCTGTTTACAGGATATTATCGGTTGTTTGGAGTGATTTTTCGCAGAGTTTTAGCAGACCTCTGCTTTTTGAAAAATCAAAATGTAAAAAACTAATTTTTAGAAGTCCCCATAAATAAAACAAAATTCATTATTTTTTTGTAATTTTGCGGGCAAAAATAAAATATATATTTAATATGAAATTTACACCTGAAAACTATGCTCTACCCGATATCCCGATGATGCCATTTATTGACGCACAGGAAATCGAGAATCTACTCGTTGGAAATAAACCCCAAAGGCAGGAAATTGAGGCGATTGTAGCCAAATCGCTCAGTAAACAACGACTGAGTTTGCAAGATACTGCTAAACTGATTTTAGTCGATGACCCAGAAAGTGTTGCAATAATAAAGCAAGCGGCAAAGGATTTGAAAAAGGCGGTTTATGGCAATCGAATAGTATTGTTTGCGCCTTTGTATGTTGGCAATTATTGTACCAACAACTGCACTTATTGCGGATTCCGTACCGGAAATAAAGATGCCATACGTGTTACCTTGAGCCACAATGATTTAATTAAAGAAGTAGAGGCGCTCGAAGAAGAAGGACAAAAGAGGCTGATACTTGTATTTGGCGAACATCGTATGTACACCCCTGATTTTATTGCCGAAACTGTGCGCGCTGTTTATAACGTGAAAAAAGGTAATGGTGAAATTCGGCGTGTAAATATCAATGCTGCACCAATGGAGATTGATGGATTTGTAAAAGTAAAAGATGCAGGAATAGGTACTTACCAAATTTTTCAAGAAACTTATCATCCGGAAATTTACAAAAAATATCATTTAGCAGGTCCAAAGAGTGATTATAATTATCGTTTAACATCGTTGGACAGGGCACAGGAAGCAGGTTTGGATGATGTTGGAATTGGTGCATTGTTTGGCTTGTACGATTGGCGATTCGAGACTTTGGCAATGGTGCGTCATACAAATCATCTTGAGGCATGTTATAATGTTGGTCCGCACACAATTTCTTTTCCACGTTTGCAGGCAGCATCAAATATGCTTGTTGATAAAAAATATGAGATGAGTGATGCGGATTATGCACGTATGGTTGCAATTCTGCGTTTGGCAGTGCCATATACGGGTTTAATTTGCACTGCCCGTGAAAGAGCCGAAGTGAGAAGTGAGGTTTTACAATATGGCGTTTCACAAATTGACGGAGGTACAAAGTTGGAAATCGGGGCTTATTCCGAAGATGATGAAACTACTCAGGACTTACATCGCGAACAGTTTGAAGTGGGAGATTCGCGTTCGTTGCAAAGTGTTATCGACACTCTGCTCGACGAGGAATATTTGCCTTCGTTTTGTACTGCTTGCTATCGGAAAGGGCGTACAGGCGAACATTTTATGGAATTTTCGGTTCCCGGATTTATTAAACGTTTTTGTACGCCAAATGCTATTTTTACTCTGGCAGAATATCTCGAAGATTATGGTTCCGATGAGCAAAAACAAAAGGGATATCAGTTGATTGAAAAACAAATTCTGGAGGTTGATTCGCAAAAAGCAGAACTAGTACGTTCTACAATTGACCGAATCAAAAAAGGCGAAAGAGATTTGTACTGGTAATTTAATAATATTTTTGATAAAAAATTAAATATTTCATAACAAAATTACGCTCTTGCATTTATATATAAAATCAGGTGCAAAAAAACAGATGCTAATATTCTATAAATTAGGATATTAGCATTGAATTTTCTACTCGAGGCGGTAAAGAACACTACTGGAAATAGGACAAGGAATGTTACGAATGCAAGCATTGCGGTTACCATCAAGGACTCAAAAACCAATACAGTAATGCACAAATCGAAGTTACCATTCCGTTATTGGTTTATAGCGATGCACCTTTTGACCTCAACCAAAAAGAGTTTTTCATCCAAAGAATTGCAGCGTCAGTTGGGACACAAACGTTATCATCTGATATGGCATATGGCACACAAATTACGTACAGCAATGGGTAATCGTGATGGTGAATATGTTTTGGCAGGCAGGATAGAGTTGGACGAGGGTTATTTTTCTACGGAAACTTTTGCGGCCGAGAAGGACAAGCCACTCAAACGGGGATGTGGTTCTCAGAAAAAAAGTAAGGTTTTGGTGATGGCAGAAAGTGAGACAGTTGATAAACCAGAAAAATGGGAAAAAGTCGCGCAGAGTCGGTTATTTGAAAATGAAGGTGATAGAAGATTTAAGTGCAAACACTATTAACGAGCAGGTTCAGAAACTTACCAAAGACGCAACAGCAATAGACACAGACGCTTCTACATCATACGTTGATTTGAGAAAGTTTGTGCCGGAACACAATGCCAAAATAATTCTGACAAATAAAATTGGTGAAAATTTGCCTTGGGTACATATTGCAATAAGCAATGCCAAACGACAGATATTGAACACATTTCACGATGTAAAGCCGGAATTTTTGCAAAAATATCTTGATGAATTATTTTATAAATTCAACCGCCGATATTTTGGTGAGGCACTATTCGGACGGCTACTAATCGCCTGTGTCTCTTATAAAAATAATTTTAGACATATATACGGGTAATCATTTAATTTTTTATAAGTTTAAAAAGTTTATATAATTTTTACCACGCAAACAGCGGAAAATTTTTCATCAACAAATTTACCTTTTGACAAACAGAGGTGATAGTTTTTTCATTTTGGTAATCGCTCAAAACGGTATCTATCAACTCTACGATTTGTGGCATAAAGTCTTCTTTTGCTCCGCGGGTAGTGATTGCAGGCGTACCGAAACGCAATCCCGACGTCTGAAACGGCGAACGGCTGTCGAAAGGAACCATATTTTTATTTGAGGTAATATCTGCAGCAACGAGCGCATTCTCAGCATCTTTTCCTGTAAGATTTGGAAATTTGGTGCGCAAATCAACCAACATACAATGATTATCTGTTCCTCCACTAATAATTTTATAACCCTTCTCAATCAACGCGTGTGCCATTACAGCAGCGTTTTTTCTTACCTGCTCTTGATAATCAACATATTCTGGCTGTAATGCTTCATAAAACGCCACCGCTTTAGCAGCAATAACATGTTCAAGCGGTCCACCCTGAACTCCAGGAAACACTGCACTGTCCAAAACTGCCGACATCATTTTGATTTCGCCCTTTGGAGTAGTTTTCCCCCACGGATTTGGAAAATCTTTTCCCATAAGAATAATTCCGCCTCGAGGTCCGCGTAATGTTTTGTGAGTTGTTGAAGTAACAACGTGAGCGTGTTTTACAGGGTTTTCAAGCAATTTAGCAGCAATCAAACCGGCAGGGTGTGCCATATCAACCATAAAAATCGCACCAACTTCATCGGCAACTTTGCGAATTCTTGCATAATTCCATTCACGCGAATATGCGCTTGCCCCGGCGATAATCAGTTTTGGACGCTCAGAACGTGCAATTTTTTCAAGTTCATCATAATCAACTCGTCCATCGTTTTCTTTTACATTGTATGAAAGTGCCTGATAATTAATACCCGAAAAATTCACTGGGGAGCCGTGCGAAAGGTGTCCTCCGTGCGAAAGGTTAAGCCCAAGGAACTTGTCGCCTGCGTTGAGGCAAGCCACAAATACAGCCATATTTGCCTGCGCCCCCGAATGCGGCTGAACATTAGCCCACTGCGCTCCATAAAGTTCTTTTAAACGGTCGATAGCCAGATTTTCACTTAAATCAACTACTTGACAACCGCCATAATAGCGTTTTGCTGGATAGCCCTCTGCATATTTATTAGTTAAAACACTGCCCATTGCCTGCATAACCTGATCGCTAACAAAATTTTCCGAAGCAATAAGTTCTATTCCGTGCAACTGCCGTTGTCTCTCCTGTTCAATAATTTCAAAAATTTTTATATCTTTTTGCATAAAAAATGTATTTATAGTTTATTATTTATGTATAATATTTTTTTGCAAAAGTACAACTTTTTTCCCAAAATACGGGAAAACGGCGAAAATGAATATATTCCCTTTTGAATATAACTGCTTTGTTGTTGTCATTAACTGATTACCGCGAATGATTTGAATGTTTTTTTGAAATTAAAAGAGCAAAAACAAGATATATTTATCAATAAATATTGAAAAAAAATGTTCTATTGTTGCAGAACCATATTGCAATAAATAAATATTTACTACTTTTGCTGCGGTTTTTATAATAATAACTATAAATTTTAGTAAAAAAATGAAAAGAGTATTATCAATTATTGGTGCAATAGCGCTGTCATCAGCGATTTTTGCCGGTGGTTTTTTAACCAACACAAATCAGAGTGTTCGCTTTTTGCGTAATCCTGCGCGGGGTGCATCTACCGAAATTGATGCGGTGTACAGCAATCCTGCCGGACTGTCTTTTATGAATCACGAAGGCTTATGGCTTTCGTTGAATGACCAGGCTGCGTTCCAAACACGAGTTGCCACAACTACTTTTGCTCCTTTTGCAATGAACGGAGGCAGCGACACCAAAGAATATAAAGGTGAAGCGAGTGCATGGGTTATCCCGAGTTTACAAGTTGCGTATAAATTGAAAAATTTTGTATTTTCAGGCTTTGGTTCTGTTATCGGAGGTGGCGGAACGCTCAAATTTAACAACGGACTTCCTTCGTTTGAACAGCCGGTATCAACGTTGCCCGTTATGGCAAACTCAATGTTAAGTCAAATGGGTATGCCTGCCGATTATAACGTCAGCAAATATTCGCTTGAGCAATCTCTACAAGGCACGTCAATAACTTACGGCGCACAATTGGGGATTAGTTACAAAATTAGCGATTTATTTTCTGCTTATGTAGGAGGTCGTGCAAGCATAGTAAATAATGGATATGAAGGATATTTGCGTAATATTCAAATTAATCCAAATATTCCGCCAATGGGTTTATCTGGTGATAATATGATACCTGCCTCTACATTTATTGAAGGGTTGAAAGATGCACATTTTATTGATGAGGCAACTGCTGCAGGTTTGATGGCTCAGGTTTCCGACAAAGAAATCGATGTGAAACAATCGGGCTGGGGTATTGCGCCTGTTTTGGGTTTCGATTTTAAGTATAATCATTTTAATTTGGGAATAAAATATGATTTTATGACTAGTATTACAATTAAAAATAAGACTACAAAAGACAATACAGGGATGTATCCTGATGGGAAAGAAATCAATAACGATATTCCTGCTTTGCTGTCGGTTGGAGCATCTTATAAATTTTTTAGAGAGAAACTTACGCTTAATTTTGGTTCGCACATATTTTTCGACAAAGACGCAAAAATGGCAAACAATATACAAAAAGACCTTTCAAACAATACTTATGAATGGCTTGCAGGATTGGAATATAAAATCAGCAATCGTTTTTTGGTAAGCGCCGGCGGACAGATTACACGTTTTGGATTGACCGACAAATTCATTTCGGATATGAATAATTATTGCAATTCTGCTTCTGTTGGAGTTGGCGGTGAAATTGGAATTACCGACAAACTACTTGTAAACGTGGGATATCTGTTTACAAAATACGATGACTATACAAAAACCAACCCTTACGGTGATGGTTCAAAGGAAAAATACCACCGAACAAGTATGACATTCGGTATTGGATTGGATTATAAATTCTAAAGATGAGTTTGGATACAGAGATACAGCGCCGTCGTACTTTTGCAATTATCAGCCATCCTGACGCAGGTAAAACAACCTTAACCGAAAAATTGCTGCTCTTTGGAGGTGCAATTCACGTGGCTGGAGCAGTAAAATCGAACAAAATTCGTAAAACTGCCACTTCCGACTGGATGGAAATTGAAAAACAGCGCGGCATTTCCGTTGCAAGCTCTGTTATGGGTTTTGAATATAAAGATTTTAAAATCAATATTTTAGACACTCCCGGTCATCAGGATTTTGCCGAAGATACTTTTCGCACCCTTACCGCAGTCGACAGCGTTATTATCGTTGTCGATGCGGCAAAGGGCGTCGAAATGCAAACGCGCAGACTTATGGAAGTGTGTCGGATGCGCAATACGCCCGTTATTATTTTTGTAAATAAAATGGACAGAGAAGGCAAAGACCCTTTTGATTTGCTTGATGAGTTGGAAAATGAATTGAAAATTGCCGTGCGCCCATTGAGTTTTCCGATAAATGCAGGGGCAAAATTTAAAGGAGTTTATAATATTTTTGAGAAAAAACTTGATTTATATACGCCTGACAAACAACATATTACAGAAAAAATAGAATTTTCTGATGTAAAAAATCCTGCTTTATCTACATACATCGGAAATGAAGATACTGCCAAACTTTGTGATGATTTGGAACTGATTCAAGGAGTTTATTCAGAATTTGATATTGATAAATATTTGTCCGGTAGTGTTGCTCCCGTGTTTTTTGGTTCTGCACTCAACAATTTTGGTGTTAATGAATTACTCGATTGTTTTATAAAGATTGCACCGCCCCCACAACCAATTGCAGCGCAGGAACGCATTGTGAATCCGTTTGAGGAAACATTTTCCGGCTTCGTTTTCAAAATTCACGCAAATATGGATCCAAATCACCGCTCGTGCATCGCCTTTGTGAAAATTTGCAGTGGAAAATTTGAACGAAATGTTAATTATAAACATATTCGTTTGAGCAAAATGATGAAATTTTCGGCGCCTACTGCTTTTATGGCACAAAAAAAGGAAACGGTTGACGAGGCATTTGCAGGAGATATTGTCGGATTGCCGGATAATGGCGGAACTTTCAAAATCGGCGACACACTAACCTCAGGCGAAGACTTACATTTCAAAGGTTTGCCTTCGTTTTCACCTGAAATGTTTAAATACATTGAAAATGCCGACCCGATGAAGACCAAACAATTGGAAAAAGGAATTGCCCAACTGATGGACGAAGGGGTAGCACAATTGTTTATTAATCAATATAATAATAGAAAAATTATCGGTACGGTCGGGCAATTGCAATTCGAGGTAATTCAATACCGGTTGGAACACGAATACGGAGCATTGTGCCGCTGGGAGTCAATCTCGCTTTATAAGGCATGCTGGATTGAGAGCGATAATGCGACAGAATTTGAGAATTTCAAACGCCGAAAAGCACAATATTTGGCAAAAGACAAAGACGGGCGAGATGTGTTTCTCGCTGATTCTCAATATATTCTGCAAATGGCACAAAATGATTTTAAAAACATAAAATTTCATTTTAACTCGGAATTTTAAGAAATTTGATATTTTCTGCAGCATTTGTTTTCTATGCTTGATATTTGATGTACCTTCGGTTTTCGCCCTTGCAATGATAATAATCAAGGTGAACAGTACGTCATTGCGAGGCACGCAGTGCCGAAGCAATCCAAAAATCCTAACTTCACTGTTTAATTTTAAATAATTCTCAATTTTATTTTCCCCCAAGGCGTTGCCATTGGGCTGGGTTATATTGGGCTTACAGCCCATAAATACATTTTTTTTAATTTTCCATTCGTTTTTAAGCGAGTGGAATTTGTTTTTATGTTTTTAACATAAAATATTATACGTTAAAAACGCTCTACCATTTGCCCCATCGTTGCAAACGAGGGGCAGCAAAGGGATAGTTACCTTCGTGCTTTCGCCCTTTCGTGCCTTCGATTTTCCCCTCGCAATGACGTATGTTCGCCTTGTTTATCGTCATTGCGAGGCACGAAGTGCCGAAGCAATCCAGAAATCCTAACTTCTAACTAATCATTTAATTTTAATTTATCTCCCAAGGCTTTGCCATTGGGCTTACAGCCCACAAATACATTTTTTCAATGTTTCCATTCGTTTTTAAACGAGTGGAATTTGGTTGCCGCCCGTAAGGTAGGGGCAGGTTTAAAACC
>WQYU01000104.1 GCA_009781075.1 Paludibacter sp.
TGTCCATTAGAACCTCAAATGTTAAATTAGGCATTATTAACATTTATTTCTCGTGTTTTTTGAACAATTAATGCAAAATTATGCGCTAATTATCAATTCATTACAGATAACATTTTCTAATGGTGTCCATTATAAAATTAAATATTTGTTAACAATTGTCCCAATGGACATTTTGGGATAATTTCACAGGCATCGTAAAAAGCGGCGCCTGTGTTTTTTTTATAAAAAAATTTATTTTTCATTTTTTTAGTAATTTTGCAAAAAAAATCTAACTTCTTTTGGACATTCAACTTCTTACATTAATACTTTTTGCAGGCGCAATTTTGGCAGGACTGCTTGGCTCAATTACCGGATTGGGTGGCGGGGTGATAATTATTCCGCTTCTCACTTTGGGTCTGGGTTTTGATATGCGTTTTGCCATTGGAGCGGCATTAGTTACTTCGATTGCTACTTCTTCGGGAGCGGCTACTGCATATATTCGCGAAGGAATTACAAACGTGCGTATAGGAATGTTCCTTGAGATTGCTACAACAATCGGAGCAGTGGTCGGGGCATTGGCTGCAATGTATTTACCTATAAATGTGATTATGCTGATTTATGGCGTTGTTCTCGTGTTTTCGGCGGCAATGATGGTGCGTAAAAAGAATGTTGATGGTGATTTTATGTCTCCGACTGACCCGCTGGCAAAATCAATGAAACTCAACGGCACTTTTCCAGTCGAAAACGGAATAAAGAATTATAACGTTCATAATGTTGTCGGAGGATTTTCGTTAATGGGAATTGCCGGCGTTCTTTCAGGTATTCTGGGTATTGGTTCGGGAGCATTGAAAGTACTTGCAATGGATACTGTTATGAAAATTCCGTTTAAAGTTTCTACTACTACAAGCAATTTTATGGTTGGGGTGACTGCTGCCGCAAGTGCTGTAATTTATCTGCAACGCGGGTACATCGACCCCGTACTTGCTATGCCAATTGTGCCGGGAGTGCTTTTCGGAGCGTTTATCGGCTCAAAAATTTTAATGAAAATAAATGTAAAAATTCTCAGAATAGTTTTTGCAATTTTAATCTCATTGCTTGCCATACAAATGTTTATCAGAGGTATGAGTTAGAACAATAAATAAAATGTGTATTTAGAGATTTGATTTTTAATATTTTTAAAAAAAATGAAAACAGAAATAGTAGCATCTAAGACCTTACGAATAGGGGTAATTGCAGCAATGGCGCTCACTGTTGCCGGTGGAATCATATATTTGTTTGAACATCACGGGACTATAAATTCATTCAAAGCAATTTCTCAAAGCAGTAATATTGCTTTTATCGGCACGCCGTCTTATTTGCGCGAACTTTCTACAATCATTCCACGTCTATTGCAATTCGACGGGGCGGCAATAATTCAACTTGGAGTGATAGTTTTGATAGCAACACCTGTTTTGCGAGTTACAATGTCTCTTATTTCGTTTGTGATAGAAAAAGACATACTTTACGTAATAATTACCGCCATTGTTTTGACAGTAATTTTGTTAAATATGACTTTCGGATTACACTGACCTGAAATTTTTTTCCCAATATATTATTTAAAAATTTTGTCTAAATTTGCAAAATTATAATCGTTATAATATCTATTTTTAATAAAAAAATGTCTTATTTGAAAAAGCCGGAATGGATTCGCAGTTGTTTTCGCAGTGATATTAATTTTTCCAAAACAAAAAATATTATTGAAAATAACGATTTGAAAACAATTTGTACGAGTGGTCGTTGCCCGAATAAATCCGAATGTTGGAGTAGGGGAACGGCAACTTTTATGATTTTGGGAGATATTTGTACCCGTTCCTGCAAATTTTGTAACACGCTCACAGGCAAGCCATTGCCCCCTGATGGAGACGAACCGCAAAAAATTGCAGCCTCCATCAGAGCAATGAATTTACGCCATGCTGTTGTAACTTCGGTAGATAGAGACGATTTGACGGATAAAGGCGCAGCGCATTGGACAGCGACAATTCGTTCAATAAAAAATGAAAATCCGCAAACAACGATTGAGGTTTTAATTCCTGATTTTGACGGAGATACGGTACTTGTGCAAAAAATTATAAATGAAAAGCCCGATGTTATTTCTCATAATTTGGAAACCGTGCGCCGCCTTACTCCGTTTGTGCGTAGTCGTGCAAAATACGAAACGAGTTTGAAAACATTGCACTATATTGCTGAAAACAAGGTAATTACCAAGACGTCAATTATGCTCGGACTTGGTGAAAGAGAAAATGAAATACTTGAGTTGATGGACGATGCAATATCTGTCGGAGTACAAATTATGACAATAGGGCAGTATTTACAGCCAAGTCGTAAAAATATCCCTGTTGTTGAGTATATTAGCCCTGAGAACTTTGCAAAATATCGTGAAATCGGACTTAAAAAGGGTTTTACAATTATGGAAAGTGCGCCTTTTGTCCGCTCAAGTTATCACGCAGAAAATCATATTCTCCGGAATTATTATATTTAATATTTTTTATATAACTAATTAATATACATTGATTTTTGAATTAATTTTATGAATATTTACAACGAAATTCTACAAAAATATTGGGGTTATGAGTCATTCCGCCCATTTCAGAAGGAAATTATAGAAAGCATTGGCAGCCGCCGTGATACTTTGGGTTTGATGCCAACAGGAGGCGGAAAATCGCTAACTTTTCAAGTTCCTGCAATGAGCAAAGAAGGTGTATGCGTGATTGTTACGCCGCTTATTGCATTGATGATAGACCAGGTGGAAAATCTCCGCAAACGCGAAATTTCAGCGGCAGCAGTTCATTCTGGCATGTCTGTGGCACAGATTCAGTTAACGCTCGACAATGCAGTTTTGGGCGCTTATAAATTTCTGTATATTTCGCCCGAAAGGTTGGGTACAGAAATTTTTCAGAAAAAAATAATTCAAACCGAAGTTAGTATGCTTGTGGTTGACGAGGCGCATTGCATTTCGCAGTGGGGTTACGATTTTCGTCCGGCGTATCTTAAAATTGCGCAAATCAGAAAACTACTCCCCGAAATTCCTGTGCTTGCGCTCACTGCCACTGCCACCCCTGATGTTATTGATAATATTCAAAATAAATTATTATTTAAAGAAAAAAATGTCTTTCGTGCAAGTTTTGTGCGCGAAAACCTCTCTTATGTTGTCCGTACAACTGAAAATAAAGAAGACCAACTTTTGAAAATTTTAAATAATGTAACGGGCAGTTCAATAGTTTATGTTCGCAGTCGTATAAAAACCAAAGAGTTAGCAGAATTTTTAAATACAAAAGGAATTAGCGCCGAACATTTTCATGCAGGGCTTGCCACAGAACTTAAAAATGCAATTCAGAAACGATGGACAAACGACCAGACGCGGGTTATTGTCGCTACAAATGCCTTTGGAATGGGAATCGACAAACCCAATGTGCGCACTGTTGTTCATATTGATTTGCCTGATTCGTTGGAAGCATATTTTCAAGAGGCGGGTAGGGCAGGGCGAGATGGAAATCGTGCTTTTGCTGTGCTTTTGTACAACAATTCCGATGCTACAAAACTCAAAAAAAGAATTTCTGATGCTTTTCCCGAAAAAGAATATGTTTTGAAAGTGTATGATGCGCTTTGTAATTATTTGGAGATTGCGATGGGTTCCGGCATGGAACGCACCTTTGCCTTCGATTTGACTGATTTCTGTAAAGTATCTTCTTTGAGCCATTTGCAGGCATATAATGCGCTCAAACTTTTACAGCAGGCTGGTTATATTGACCTCACAGACGAGCAGGACAGTACTTCAAGTGTGATTTTTAATATTAGCAAAGAAGAATTATATAAAATCAAACATTCCGAAGAACATGAAAAATTAATTCACGTTTTATTGCGCTCATATACAGGACTTTTCACAACTCCTGCATACATTAGCGAGGAAACTATCGCTTCACGTTTGGATTGGACGCGGCAAGATGTATATGAAAATTTGATTTTGCTCTCAAAGGAAAATGTGATTGATTATATTCCGAGAAAGCAAACGCCTTTTCTTACTTATACTCTTGAACGTCAAGATGTTAAATATATAAATCTTGGAAAAGAGGTTTACGAAAATCGTCTTGAACGTTATCAAAAAAGAATAGATAAAATTTTAGAGTATGCTCAGGATGAAACTGTATGTAGGCTAAAAATTTTGCTTGCATATTTTGGTCAAACTGACGTAGAATCCTGTGGGAAATGCGATATTTGCCTGAAAAATAAAGACCAAACTCTTGCAACAAATGAATTTGATGTAATAGGGAGTGAAATTGAAAAATTGTTGCACAACGAGCCGCAAAGCATTCAATTTATTATAAAAAATATAAATAAAAATGAACGTAAAGTGATGGACGTGGTGCGCTTTCTTATTGATAATGAAACTATTACGCTTGACAAGGCAACGATGAAACTCAAATTGAAATCTGTTTAGTCAGACATTTTTTTAGCCATATTTTCTACAAATTTGCGGAAACGCCATTCAATATTTTGTCGGAACATTTTTTGAGTCATCAGAGTATTGTAAAATTTTTTTAATTGAGTTTGAGCAATTAATTTTATTTCATAACTATTTGTATCTAATCGAGTTATCGAGAATTTTGCTTGTGCCTGGTTAATCACTTCTTCGCAATCGTAAAGGAAATACGAAATTTCCGTAAGGTCTTGAGTATCTTTTATTTTCTCAATTTTTACTTTGTAAGCAACATCTGTATATTTTTTCCCAAGAAGTTTTACGGCAATGTCCATTTTCCCATTAACAATTTGATTTTCAAATGAATGAGATTTAATATCAAATTCAATAAAATTGTCCTGTTCGCCATGCAATTTTACATCTTTCAAAGCCCATCCAAACAGCGCATTCAAATTGAATTTATATTGCCAAATAAAATCATTAACTACTTGATTTACATTTTTTTGCACACTTTCAACTGAGCATGTAACCTCAGTTGAAAAAATACCTTTTTTATAAGTGGTATTTGAATTTGCTTTTTGTGCATTCAATATTAAGGGTAAAATGTTGAAAATAAACAATATATAAATAATATTTTTTTTCATATAAAATAATTCTTAATTAATTTTTCCCGGTATGTCCAAAACCGCCGACACCGCGCTCCGTATCTGTAAGCATTTGTACCTCAACAATTTCTGCTGTTTCGTGGCGTGCGATAACCATTTGTGCAATACGCTCTCCATCAACGATTTCAAAATCTTCGTTGGAAAGATTTACAAGAATTATACAAATTTCACCGCGATAATCCGCATCGACTGTTCCGGGAGAATTTACGATAGAAATTCCATGCTTTATTGCCAGCCCGCTGCGCGGACGAATTTGCGCCTCATAACCGACAGGCAATTCTATAAATAAACCTGTTGGTACAAGTATTCGTTCCAATGGTTTAAGAATCAAAGATTTATCAATATTTGCCCGCAAATCCATTCCGGCAGAATATTCGGTTGAATAAGTAGGAGAGGGGTGTTTCGATTTATTTACAACTTTTAAAAGCATATTTTATTGAATAACAAAGAATATAAAATCACAAAAATACTTTTTTTTATAAAATAATTGTAATTTTGCAGAACAAAAAATTATTTTTCATGGATAAAAAAGTTTCTAATTCGGTTCATCTAACTGCGTTTCCAAAATACGATGAACGATTGATAGATAAGAATTTAGAAGAATGTATGTCGCTTGCTCAACAAATTTCCTCAATGATTTTGGCATTGAGGCGCAAGGCGGAAAAAAAAGTACGGCAGCCGCTGCTGAAGGCTGTCGTTCCGGCGGTAGATGCTAAAACTTACGAACAAATTCTTTACGTTAGCGATTTGATATGCAATGAGGTGAATATAAAGCAGTTGGATGTTTTGCTGCCAAATGTTGATATGGAAAATCTGATAAAACGCATTAAACCGAATTTTAAAACACTTGGCAAACGTTATGGAAAATTGATGAAAGAAATTGCTAAAATGTTTGAATCTTTGGACAACAGTCGGATTTCTGAAATTGAAAAATCGGAAACTTACAAACTTACATTACCTACGGGCGAAGAAATTGAACTGGAAAGTACTGATTACGAAATAATTACGGAAGATATGCCCGGTTGGTTTGTTGCCAACGAAGGCAATTTAACGGTTGCTTTGGATGCGCAGGTAACTCCTGAACTTCAGAGAGAAGGAATTGCCCGCGAACTAATAAATCGCATTCAAAACATAAGAAAATCAAGCGGTTACGAAATAACCGACCGAATCACAATAGAAATTGAACGTAGGGCAGAAATTACTGCAGCGGTAGAAGCATTTTTGGAAAATATTTCAAATCAGGTTTTGGCAAATTCGCTTGAACTTGTTGATAATCTTAATGATGCACAAGAACTTGATTTTGAGAATTATACGGTTAAAATTAAAATATCAAAAGTATAATTTATATCAAAAATACTTTTGTATCAAAATATTACGGAAAATTTCCATATCGCTGTCAGGTCGTCGTAACAACTCAAATTACAAAAAATCATCACCGTTTTTGTTGATTCTATCTATAAAATTTTAAATTAAATTAAAGAAAAAATAATAGTAGTATATGATAAACCTTATCGAAGAAATCAAAAACAAGGCAAAACAGGCACAGCAGCGTATTGTTTTGCCGGAAGGAACGGAAATCCGCACTCTAAAAGCAGCAGATATTGCTCTCGAAGAGGGATTGGCTAAAATTATTTTGATTGGAAATAATGTTGAAATTCAACAACTTGCAGCAAAGAATAATTTGCAGCATATTTCCAAAGCAAAAATTATCGACCCTCAAACCGACCACCAAATGCCGCATTACGCAAATTTATTATATGAATTGCGTAAAAGCAAAGGTATGACAGAAGAACAGGCAGTGGAATTGGCAAAAAATCCGCTTTACCTTGGCTGTTTGTTGATAAAAAACGGCGATGCAGACGGCGAACTTGCCGGCGCACAAAATTTTACCGGCGATGTGCTGCGACCCGCTTTTCAAATCGTTAAAATGCTACCGGGAATAAAAGTCGTTTCCGGTGCGTTTTTGATGTTCACGCCTGCCGCTCAACTTGGCGAAAACGGCTTGCTTGTGTTTGCTGATTGCGCTGTCAATCCAAATCCCACAGCCGAAGAATTGGCTTCGATTGCGGTTAGTACAGCTGCTACTACACGTGCAATAGCCGGATTTGAACCGCGAATAGCAATGTTGAGTTTTTCAACAAAAGGCAGTGCAACTCACGAATTGGTTGATAAGGTTATTGAGGCAACTGCTTTGGCAAAACAAATGCAACCTGACCTTCAAATTGATGGTGAATTGCAGGTTGATGCTGCGCTTGTAGCATCTGTAGCGGCTTCCAAAGCGCCAAACAGCAATGTTGCAGGGCGGGCTAATGTTCTGATTTTCCCCGATTTGCAAACGGGAAATATTGGTTATAAACTTGTACAGCGTTTTTCGGGCGCTGAGGCGGTGGGACCGATTTTACAGGGAATGGCTGCCCCTGTTAACGACCTTTCACGCGGCTGTAGCATTGATGAAATAGTCGGTATGATTGCTATTACAGCAAATCAGGCGTTGTAGGTCATTTGCAAGCAAATATAAACAAGAGGACGTTCCGTAATGGTAGTAAGGGCAGGTTTTAAACCTGCCCCTACGATTTTTGTTGCCCTTCGTTTGCAACGATGGGGCTAATGGTAGAGCGTTTTTAACGTAGAATATTTATGTTAAAAACATAAAAATAAGAGAAATTCTCGATTTTAAATGGAAAAATCATTGCAAATTTATGATTTTTCCATTCTCTATTATGCTACCAATGGGTTTTTCAAAAAAAATTTCACTTTGACTAAAAAAACCCCCATTTGGGGGTATTGCAGAATTTTTTTTCACTATATTTTTGCAGCGTTCAATTTTGAACACAAATAAATTATTCATTTTTTAAAATAAAAAAAATAAGTATGATTAACAA
>WQYU01000105.1 GCA_009781075.1 Paludibacter sp.
CGATTTGGCGCTTGGCTTGTTCGCTAAATTTATAAGCTTTTGTGAATCTAATTTCCGATTTTAATCCTAACATAAGTTTACTTTTTTAAGTTTTATTTGTAAACCTATTTCAGGACGAGACATACTCGCTCTCTAAGCATGACAGAAAAAGAATTATTTTTTATTAAATATTAATTGTCTGCAACTCAATTATTTAATTTTTTTATAATAAAAATTAAATAAAAAATTATTATTATAATAAAAAAAAGTACTATCTTTGCAGCGAATTTTATGATAATTAATTGATACAAAAAATGGTATAATTTTTGTTATTAAAAAAAACATATATATAATATATTGACAATTATAAAAAAGTAATAATAATTATAAAAAAAAATTTGAATATGAGAAAAGGTATTTCAGTTTTATTAATGTCATTCTTCGTGCTTGCTTTGACGGCACAGACGAGCAGTACTTCCAACCAAGTGAGATATAGAGGTTATCACGATTTTACCCGCTGGTCAATAAGTTTGGAAGGTGGATTAAATGCTTTTGATGGAGACATAAACCAATTCAACAAGGATTTTTTTCAATCTGTTCGCGGTAGATTGTCCGGCGGTATTGCTATCGAGCATACTTTCAATCCAACTATCAGTTTGGGATTACAGTATTATTATTTACCTGTAAGAGCCAACAGCGAATATCGTTACAAAAGCCCTGAGATTGATGCTACCAAGTTTCAGGTTGTTGAATCAACGCATCATCAAGGTTATTTATTTTTGAGTACCAATTTATTGCGCCTTTTCAACAAAAACATCACAACACATTGGGGAATTTGGGCTAATGTTGGTATTGGTGTGGCTTATTTCAATGCGGATTATACACAATGGAATAGGCGCAGAGAATCGCAAGAATGGTTCAAGACAGTAGTAACAACCGCTGACCCAGAATTCCCCAATGCTGAGGTTCTTTCTGATGCTAATAATGTTAAAGATGCGTGGGCAATGATTGTACCTATGGGATTGAATATTGAGTATAATTTCACAAAAAACCTTGCCTTAGGCTTAAAAATTAACTACACTCCCTACAACCGTGATGACCTTGAAGGTTCTAAATACAAACAGACAGAAAACGGAGGTTATGTTGATGAAAATGGCAAATTGCAATCAGATGGTTCTGGCCCCGTTAGCAAAGGTTTGAACTATGCAGGGGTTACCAACGATATTATAGCATCTGCCTTTATAAATCTGCGTTGGAAATTTAATGTTGACCGTCCTCACACACGTAACGTAACATGGCGTGAATATGACAATGAAGCCCTTGCTACTGCGCAGGAAGCATTGCGCAAACAGTCGATTGTTCCGAAAAATTACGACGATGAAATTCGCAATTTACAAGACCAAATTGACTCTATCAGAGGCGATGTTGACCAACTGCGAGAATATATGAGTCCAGACGGGCCTGATGATGACATGGATGGTGTTCCAAATATTCGTGACTTAGAACCAAACACTCCGCCAAATTCGATAGTCGATTTCTACGGTCGTGCAATAAATGTTGCTCCTGGAAGCGGTAACACGGTAGATATTCCTGCGGTATTCTTCGATTTTGATAAATATAATCTTGACGAAACAGCAAAACAGGAAATTTTCAAAGCCGCTCAAATTATGAAGCAAAATCCAAATACCTTGTGTGAAGTTCGTGCATATTGCGACTATATAGGAGGTGATGTATACAATAAACAATTAAGTGTTAATCGCGCCAATCGTGTAAAAGAAGAATTGGTTAAAGTTTATGGAATTAGTGCCGACCGCATCATTGCCAACGGTAACGGACGTTTGCTTGAGCCACCGGCAAAATATAGAGCAAATCGTCGTGCTGAATTCCATTTCAGCGAATAATTTTTAAGGTTTTTTATTTTTGTAAATGTGTTTTGGAAAAGTTGGGAATACCTTTTATTCCCAACTTTTTTTGACAGAAAATTTTCTGTAATTAGATTAAATTTCACTACTTTTGCGCTCAATCGGCAGTAGTTTGGTTTGTCGCTGTTTATATGTTTTTTTTATAATTAATATAAAAACAGAGGAAAGTCCGGGCAACGCAGAGCACCATATTTCCTAACAGGAAGTTGTCCGCAAGGGCAAAGTAACGTAACAGAAAACAACCGCCTTCATAATAAGGTAAGGGTGAAAAGGTGAGGTAAGGGCTCACCGTTTGTTTGGTAACAAACAAAGCAGTACGTCTTATGGGTTGCAAGTTCAAGTATACCAACGTTTTAGAGTTGCTCGCTCGATGTTGGAGGGTAGAATGCTACAGAGCAACGGCAACGCTGTTCGCAGATAAATGACAAACTTTTGCTTTTCTTGCAAAAAACAGAACCCGGCTTATAGAACTGCTGCCGATTTTTATATTTTAAACTCCTTTTTTCATATTTTCATCGGATAATATGTCTGCTTTTAACGATTTTATATTGTATAGAGAAAGTGAGTGATGTAATTTTGCAGTCAATATTTTTAATTAATAATTTTTTAAACAATTTTTTTATGGAAAATAAAGATTTAAAAATTGCGTATAAACGCAAAGGTTTATGGTTTGGCGGGCTGCTAATTTTATGCGGTATGTTATTTTTGCTCTCTAATGTAAATGCATCATGGCAAGTGTGGAGACCTGTCTTTTTTTCGTGGCAAATGTTGATTATTCTTATCGGCATTTTTCATTTTTGTGGACGGCATTATTTAATGGGTGCTTTTGTTACCATTGTCGGTATATTTTTCTTTTTGCCAGTTTTGGCAAATGACTTTCCTATGACTTTCGGATGGATTCCATCAGATTTTGTGAATCAATATTGGGCTTTGCTTGTAGTCTCTGCTGGAGTGTTGATTGTGTTAAATGTAATTTTTGGGAAACAACATCATCATTACCATCATAGGGGAAGGCATTATCATTATAAATATCATAAATATCGCGATCAATGGAATAAAGATAATTGTTTCATAAAATATTCGAATGAAGGGATGATAGAACGTAACTTAGTTTTCTGCGGAGGAGACGAAATTTTTCTTGAACCTGAGTTTCGTGGTGGTCGGATTTCGTGCGTTTGCGGAGGGTTTAAACTTAATTTACGTAAAACTACTTTACCCGAAGGAGAAACGTTTTTGGATATACATTGCGTTTGTGGCGGTGTAGAAATTTATGTTCCGGAAAATTGGCATGTAGAAATTCGTACTTCAAACATATTGGGTGGTTCATGCGATTCGCGCTTCAAAGGCGTGGAAATCGACCACAGTAGAAAACTTATCATAGCAGGAGATTGTGTCCTTGGCGGGGTAGATATTAAATGAAAACGTACAAAATCATATTAATCATTGGCTTATGGATAATATTTGCCCTGTTGCAAATATTGTCCGTAAGACCCTTGCTTGAGATTGGAAATACAGCATTAATTGTATTTTTTACGGTTTTCGTTTTTATGTGTATTGTTGTAAATTTTGCTGTAGATGTTTTTTTTCGTTATTCCAAAATTTTTGAGCAAACTCATTTTCAACAAGTTATCAATATAATTGCATTGGTTGTATTTTCGTTAATATTGGTTATTGGATTAAGTACAGTAGGTGTTTTTTTGTTTTTTTCTAAAGATATTTTTTATAATATTTTAAAAATATTACCACTTGAAATTTTGATATATATACTCGTTTTATCATTGATAATATTAAGGAATAAAATAGAGATTCAAGAAATTATAGCAGAAGAAGCGCCTCAAAATGAGATTACAGAAATTCTTCCTATTTCTGTTGAAAAAATTTCACAAATAAGCGTTAAAAACGGAGCCCAAGTGCATATTATTCAGTTGGGAGAAATTTTATTCATTCAAGCAGATGGTGACTACGTTAATATTCATACTGTTGAAAAAAAATATTTGAAAGAGCAGACAATGAAATTTTTTGAACAGCGATTGCCTGCTGATATTTTTCTCCGTGTTCACCGTTCGTATATTGTTAATATTGAATATATTACACGCATCGAAAAAGCGGAAAAAGACACACAAACGCTTACCTTGAAAAACGGGGAAAAAATTCGTGCAAGCCTTAACGGTTATCGACTTTTAAAAGAAAAGTTAGGATTATAGAAAATTGTTTTTTATATTTTCTTCTTACCATTGAATTGGTTCCAATCCGTTTTTGATTAGATAGTCATTTGCTTTTGAAAAATGTTTGCAGCCGAAAAATCCACGATATGCAGAAAGTGGTGATGGATGAACTGCCTTGAGTATCAAATGTTTATGTGTGTCTATGAGTTTTTCCTTTTGTTGAGCATAATTTCCCCATAGCATAAAAACCAGATGTTCGCGCACTTGCGCAACACGAGCGATAGCCGCATCGGTTAATATCTCCCATCCATAGCCCTGATGCGAATTTGCCAATCCCTGCCGCACGGTTAGAGTCGCATTTAGTAGCAAAACTCCCTGATTTGCCCATCTTTCCAAATTACCTGAATTTGGCATTTTTGTGCCTAAATCGTTTTCTATTTCT
Organism: Paludibacter sp.; assembly: GCA_009781075.1. Classification (GTDB taxonomy): domain Bacteria; phylum Bacteroidota; class Bacteroidia; order Bacteroidales; family Paludibacteraceae; genus WRGS01. The sequence continues at coordinate 4,509 of WQYU01000105.1, forward strand.
TGATAAATATTTATTAATGAGGGAGGTAAAAAAATTCCGTCATTTACCGAAAAACAAAGTCCGTTTGCTTGACCCACACCATGATAAGGGTCTTGTCCGATGATAACTACTTTAGTTTTCTCAACAGGACAATGGTCAAAAGCACTAAATATTTGTCGCGCAGGTGGGAAAATCCTTTTTGCAGAATATTCCTGACGAACAAAGTCAGTTAGCGTTTCAAAATATGGCTTTTCAAATTCACCAGACAGCAATTCTTTCCAGGAGTTTTCTATTTTTACTTCCATTAATTTTTTATTAGAATTAATAATTTTGATTTTGAAGCCATTTGTCCATCGCTTGTGCAGCACGGCGTCCGTCTCCCATAGCAAGGATAACAGTTGCACCTCCGCGAACAATGTCTCCGCCTGCAAAAATCATAGGAACTTCGGTTTGCATTGTCTGCTCATCAACAATAACAGTTCCCCATTTTGTAGTATTAAGTCCTTGTATAGAATTAGGAATCAGTGGATTAGGTGAAACTCCAACACTGACAATCACTTCATCAACATCAATAGTTTCCGTCTGTCCTTTTACTTCAACAGGTGAGCGGCGCCCAGATTCGTCAGGTTCACCAAGTTCCATAACCTGCAAAATCATTTGACAGACGCGTCCATTTTCATCGCCAATATATTCAATAGGATTGCGTAAATTCAAAAATTCTATTCCTTCTTCTTTTGCATGTTTAATTTCCTCAATACGAGCGGGCATTTCCTCTTCCGAGCGGCGATAAACAATCATTGCTCGTTCTGCACCCAAACGTTTGGCTGTGCGTACAGAATCCATCGCCGTATTTCCGCCGCCAATAATTGCAACATTTTTCCCAATTACAACCGGAGTATCTGCCTTGCTGTTCGCTGCATCCATCAAATTTACGCGCGTGAGATATTCATTTGACGACATCACTCCGTTAAGATTTTCTCCCTTGATATTCATAAAACGTGGCAAGCCTGCTCCACTGCCTACAAACATTCCAACAAAACCCTGATTTTTAAGGTCTTCGACCGAAATTGTTTTGCCTATAATACAGTCGGTAATGAACTCTACACCTTTTTTTCTTAAATTTTCTATTTCAAAATCAACAATTTCATTAGGTAAACGAAAAACAGGAATCCCATATTTTAGTACACCTCCAATTTCATGAAGTGCCTCAAACACAGTAACGTTGTAGCCGAGGCGGTTCATTTCGCCTGCAAACGACAAGCCTGCAGGACCGGAACCTGCAACAGCAATCTTCTTTAAATTATTTTTTACAGAATTAAATACCTCAGAATTATTTTCATTTTCTTTAAAATTATTTATAAAAAAATCCGCAGCAAATCGTTCCAAATATCCGATTGCAACCGGTTCTTTTTTCATTTTTAAATGAATACATTGCGCCTCACATTGCTTTTCCTGCGGACAAACGCGTCCGCAAACGGCAGGTAGAGCCGAAGTTTGTTGTAAAACATAAGCAGCTTGTAAAAACTGACCACGTTCTATATTTTTTACAAAATCCGGAATGTTAATTGCTACCGGACAACCCTCAATACAAGTTGGTTTTGCACAATCGAGGCAACGACGCGCCTCCTGAACTGCCTGCTCTGCTGTTAAGCCGCGATTTACCTCCTCGTTGTTTCGGCAACGAATTTCAGGAGCAAGTTCAGGCATTTTCACACGCTCTTTTTCTGTCCGTTCTTTTGCTTTGATTGAATTGCGCAAATCAATGCGCCATTGTTCATCTCTTTGAGTATTAATATTTTCCATAAAAAATGTAATAATTTCTTTGCAAAAATACAAAATTCAACTATAAATTAAAAATTTTTTATAACATCACTATAAGGTCTCATAAAAAATCGGAGATTTATTGAACTATAAAAAAATGAAAAAAATAAATAATTATCGTAGAGACAAATTTCCACACTTCTCAACTCTATTACCTTAGTAGAAATGAAAATTTGTTAATATTTTTCAATGCAATTCCTGTTCCTCTTGCTACGGCGTGCAATGGGTCATCTGCAATATGAAATTGAATATTCAGCGTATCGGAAAGGCGTTTGTCGAGTCCTCTGAGCAATGCCCCGCCACCTGCCAAATAAACACCCTGTTTTACTATATCAGCGTAAAGTTCCGGTGGGGTTTGTTCCATAGCAGCAAGTATTGCTGCCTCCATTTTCAAAATAGATTTTTCGAGACAATGAGCAATCTCCTGATACGAAACAGGCACTTCCATTGGCAATGCGGTCATTCTGTTTGGTCCGCGCACTATATAATCTTCCGGTGCATCTTTGAGTTCGGTGAGGGCAGCACCAACATTAATTTTTATCAGTTCGGCTGTACGCTCGCCAACCTTTACGTTGTGCATACGTCCCATATATTCTACAATGTCGGTAGTGAGGTCGTCTCCGGCAATGCGAATTGATTTATTGGAAACAATGCCACCAAGCGAAATCACGGCAATTTCGGTTGTCCCCCCACCAATGTCAACAATCATACATCCGGTAGGCGCTTCCACGTCAATGCCTATACCAATTGCAGCAGCCATTGGCTCATAAATCATATAAACTTCGCGCCCTCCTGCATGTTCCGAAGAATCGCGTACTGCACGAATTTCAACTTCCGTACTGCCGGAAGGGATACAAACCACCATTTTAAGTTGCGGCGAAAAAAAGCGATTTTTTTGAGGAATCATCTTAATCATCTCGCGAATCATCAATTCGGCTGCATAAAAATCGGCAATAACGCCGTCGCGCAGCGGACGAACGGTTCTAATTCCCTCATTCTCTTTTCCTTGCATTTGCCGCGCCTTTTCGCCGATAGCGATAAGTTTATCAGTGCGCTTGTCTAATGCTACAACCGATGGTTCATCAACAACTATTTTTCCGTTGTGAATAATAATCGTATTTGCCGTCCCTAAATCAATGGCTATTTCTTGTGTAAATGAAAAAAGTCCCATATTTTGTATTTATAAATTATTTTTTATTATTTTTTTACTTTAATTTTTACTTTATCTGTGCCGTCAAGACCTCGTTTGTCGAAAGCACGTACTGCAATTTTATGCTCGCCTTCGGAAAATTTCCGGGATTGTATTCCGTCTTTATCTACCAAAATATCCGCTCTAAAATCGGTTTCGTTGTGTGAAAAATCCCAAGAATAAAAGTCAATGCCTGTTTCACTTTCGGCTTTTGCCTCAAACTGATATTTGTAATTTCCCCGTTCTTCGGCTGTCAGCATAACTTTCGGCGGATTTTCATAAGGAATAATATCTTTTATATATTTTAACGAAATAATGATATTTTCTTTGTTTGCAAGCCGTGCAACTTCATTTACCAAGTCCTTTGAAAAATCAAAACCGATAATGAAACCGCAAATTTGACCCTCTTTTTTGTTTTTTTCAAACAAACCTTTGTCGTCCCGCGTGATTGC
>WQYU01000106.1 GCA_009781075.1 Paludibacter sp.
AGGACATTCACAATGAAAGCCCTACGGGCTAAATATGGTCTGAAATATTATATTTTCTATTGATATTTATCACATATGGCGAATATAAAATTGAATATCAAGATGTTATAAAATTGCTTATCCAAAACTCAGGTTATTAGAGCGTATTCATTAAAAGCCTGAATTGCAGAATTGGAAATACACAAAGTAATGACAGTCATTTCCTTATTGTAGTTTTAAGTTTACTATTTACTAATTTTAACTTTTTTCAAGGTTTGAGTATTGAATTATTTATACTATTTTTGCAAAAAATATTAATATAAAAAAATTATAATCAAATGATTAACAAAAAATTTATTTTACTTTTATCGGCAATAATAATAGGTTCCGGATGTGTTTTTGCCGATTCTTATTCTGACGGGTGGGCAGCCTTTCTGCAAAATGATTTTAAAAGTGCGCGTTTGCTCTTTGCACAGGCTCAAAAAGATGCTGCAAAAACTTCGGATGCGTCTTTGTCGCTTGCGTTGATTGACTGGCTGGAAGGGAAATATGATGATGGTTTCAAAAATGTACAGCAATTTTACAACAGTGATAATCAGCCATATGCTGCATTATATGCTGTCAGTTCGTTGCCTATTATCAATAAATACGAGAATTATTTATCGCCCGAAAAGGTAAGTTTTTACGAAAAAATTCTTTCTGATAAAAATCTTAACGGTACCATACAAGCAACAACCAACGCTATTTTGGCAAACTATTGTAGTTTTATAAATAATGATAAAAAAGCGGTTGAATATTTAAACAAACTTGGTACTATCGACCGCTGGCAAGTTCTTGGAGTATTCGACAATACTTCCGGCAGCGGATTTGTAAAAGATTGGGGAGCAGTAGAAAAGGCGAAAATGTCTGATGTTTTTAAAAATGATGTAAATGCTGATGTGAGTTGGTATGTTCCGGCAGCGACTCGTTTCGACCGATGGTTCGATTTGTCCGATTATTTTGATTTGAACAATACGATTATTTATGCACAAACTTTTGTACAAAGTCCTGTAAATCAAGAAGTTTATTTGCGTGTAGGGACAAGCGGCTCGTTGAAAGTTTGGATTAACGATGCCCTTGTTGCGAGCGTTTCCGAAGAGCGTAACTGCGATCTTGATGTCTATGGTTACAAAGTGAAATTGCAGCAGGGTACAAATCGCATTTTGGTGCAAATCGGACAGAGTGAAATTGACCGTTCAAACTTTATGCTGCGTTTTACAGACGAAAATTCGCACCCTGTTTCAGGACTTGTTGATAAAGCGGAATATGCTGATTATAAGAAAGATAATTCAACATATAATACCGAATCATTGCCTTTTTATCCTGAGGCGCAGTTGCAAAAAATTATCAATGACCAGCCCGACAATTATTTGTATCAAATTCTTTTGGCTCAAACTTATCTTCGCAACGACAAGTCATTTGAGGCAACATCGGTTTTGAAAGAATTGGAAGAGAAAAATCCAAAATCAACTTTGCTGTCTTATTCGTTGATAGAGGCATACGCACGCTCAAAAAATAATACCGACCTTTCGCGCGAAATTGAGAGTATTAAAAATAATGACCCACAATCGTTTATTGCACAACAATATAAATTAAGTGAAGTAATTGATTTAGACCAATATGATGATGCCGAAAAAATTATTAAAAATATTATTGAACAATATGGTCAAAGCGAATATACCGATATTGCGCAGCGTACCCTGGCTAAATATCAAGGGAAAAAAGGAGATGTAATTTCTTGGGATGAAACGCTTTACAAAAAATATCCCTATGATTTTTCATACGTTCAACAATATTACAACAATGAGGCAAACAAAACCGGCGGCGATAAAAAAGCATTGTCGATTTTGGAACAATATAATAAGAAATTTTTTGACCCAAGCGCACTCTCATCGCTTGAAAGTGAATATTTAAGTTTGGGAAGTTTGCAAAAAGGGCTTAGCATAATGAAACAATTGCAGGCAAAATTTCCTAATGACATATCATATTTGTGGAAACTGCAAAATCAAATGGCAAAAATGCAGAACTACAAAGATGCATTGTATTACAATGATTTGGTACTCAAGCAGCGTCCTTTTGACGGAGATGTTTTTGAAACACGCGGTTATATTCTAAAAGAACTCGGCAACAAGTCGCAGGCAATTGAAAGTTTTAATCGTGCAATTTATTTAAAACCAACCGCTTACGACTCACGCGAACAGGTTCGTCAGTTGGAAAACAAAAAGGAACTTTTTGATTTATTCCAAAAATTTGATTTGAAACAATTAATTGCCGATGCTCCGCAAGCCGCTGATTATCCGCAAGATAATTCTGTTATTCTACTTTATCAAAAGCAGATGGTAGTTTATCCTGAAATGGCAAAAGAGTATAAAACAATAATTGTAGCAAAAATTCTCACTCAGGCTGGAATTGAAGATTGGAAGCAGTATAACGCAAGCGGCAAAATTGAGAAGGCGGAAGTTTTGAAAGCAAACGGAACAACAGTAAAAGCCGAAGGTCACAATTCTGTCGTTTTCACTAACCTTGAAGTGGGCGATGTGGTACACATTGAATTTCGACAACAAGACCGTTCACGCGGAACTTTGGCACAATATTTTTATTCCGATTTCAATTTTGAATATCCGATTCCGGTGCAAAAATATATGTTCTCGCTGCTTATTCCGAATGATAAAAAATTTGATTCCAAAATAGTGAATGGCGCTATTGAACCAACGATTTCGGATATAGAAAATATGAAACTTTACACTTGGCAAAAAATAGACGTTCCGGCGGTGCGATTCGAATCTTATATGTATTTTTTTGATAATGTTGCTCAACTATATTTGAGCAGTTTCCCAAACTGGAATTTTATTGCCGACTGGTATAGAGACTTGACTTTCAGCAAGTTTACACCCGATTATGTTTTTACTAAAACTTATAATCAACTTATTAAAGGAAATGAAAATAAAACAAATTTGGAGAAAGCAGAAATTTTTTACAATTATATAGAAGAAAATATTACTTATTCAAGCGTTGCCTTTATGCAAAGCAATTATATTCCGCAAAAGCCCTCACGTACTATTACAACGCGGCTTGGCGATTGCAAAGACCTCTCCACGCTCTTTGTTGCACTTTGTCGGCAAGCAGGCATTGACGCAAATCTTGTACTGATTCTCACCCGAAATGTCGGCTCAAATAATATGGCTTTGCCTTCAATTGAGTTTAATCATTGCATTGCACAAATCAACGATAATGGAAATATTTATTATATTGAATTAACTGACAACAACTTACCTTTTGGCGCTTTACACGATGTTGATATTAATGCGCAAATTTTGCCTGTTCCTTTTGGGGAAGAAAAATCTCAAAGCGAACTTATTCATCTTATTTCTGCAAATCGCCAACTGAACAGTTCTATTTCTTATCAAAATATTACTGTTAATGAAAATAATATGAGCATTGCCCGCTCAACAGATTATTTTGCGGCGGCGGCTTCGCGTTGCAGGAATGAGTATTATAAGCAAGGAGACGACAATCGAAATAAAACAGTCAATGAGAGGGTTTCGGCTGCGTTCAACAAACCGATTATTATTTCGGATTTGAGTTTTACAAATTTGGACAACCGAAATGATACCGTTAATCAAAGTTATAAATTTGATGTGAGCAATGCCTTGCAGGAGGTGGCAGGGATGAAAATTTTCAAACTCCCGTGGATTGACAAAAATTCGCCTGACCTCGTTGCCCCTCAAACACGAAAATATACCCTTGAATATTGGGCATACCAGTTTGAAGACATTACAACAGAGATTATCACACTCGAACTGCCCGCTGGGAAATCGCTTGTTGAAATTCCGCAAAACGTGTCGCTTGAATGTGCAAACGCATCTTATGCTCTTACTTTTGACACAAAACAGAAGGGAAAATTAATTACAACCAGAACTTTTAAGATGAAAAAAGATGTTGTTTCGCCGGAAGAATATCCCGCTTTTCGTACATTTTTAAATCAAATGAACGAGGCAGACGAAAAACAATTTGCAATAAAATAAAAATACTTTAATTTTTTAAAATTAATAAAAAATATGACATCAGAACCAACATTTGCAGTAGGGACTGCTTTCGATTTGCTGCATGAAATTGAATATTCAAAAGGCGGAATCATAAGCAAACAAATACTAAAAAACCTTGCAGGTAACGTAACTTTGTTCTCATTCGATAAAGGACAAGGTTTAAGCGAACATACCGCACCATTTGACGCACTTGTGCAAATCATTGATGGACAAGCCGAAATCATTATCGGCGGAAAATCCAACATTTTGCAATCCGGTCAAATTATTATTATGCCTGCCAACGTGCCTCACGCCGTTTTTGCTGTCGAAAAATTCAAAATGGTATTGACGATGATTAAAGGATAGTTTTGGAAATTCAATTTGTGGGAAAATTATTGCCCTTTGAAATGCTTTTTGTATTTTTGCGAAAATATTTCACAAAAATATTATGTCGGTTTCAATACGTAGTTTAACAAAAAAATATGGCTCACAAATAGTTCTGAACGATATTTCGTTGGAAATTGGCAGCGGTGAAGTGGTCGGATTTCTCGGACCGAACGGTGCGGGCAAAACAACCACGATGCGAATTGTTTGTGGCTCGGTGCCATACAATAGCGGTTCGGTGCGTGTCTGCGATTATGAAGTATGCGATAATCCACTGAAAATCAAGTCGGTAATTGGTTATTTGCCCGAACAAAATCCGTTGTATCCAGATATGTATGTCAGGGAATATTTAAAGTTTGTAGCAAATATTTTTAATATTAAAAATAAAAGTCAAACTGTTGAGAATCTGATAGATACAGTAGGTTTGCGCACAGAATGCAACAAACGAATCGGGCAGTTATCCAAAGGATTTCGTCAGCGAGTTGGGTTGGCGCAGGTGTTGATATCTAACCCCAAAGTATTGATTTTAGACGAACCTACAACCGGACTTGACCCCAATCAGTTGGACGAAATTCGCTCGCTAATTCGTGAATTGGGAAAAGACAGAACCGTAATCCTGTCAACGCATATTATGCAGGAAATCAAGCAGATATGCAACAGAGTTCTGATAATTAACAAAGGAGAAATTGTTGCCGATTTTGCCGATTTGAAAAATATGAAGGATTTTGATACAAATTCGCAACTTGTTGAGATTGAATTTGTTAAATCAATTTCTGTCGATAAGTTATTAAAAATAAATAATTTGGAAATAAAAGAAAATATTGATAACAGAATTTTCAAAATTTTGAGTACTACCGATGTTCGGGGCGATTTGTTTGATTTGGCTGTTGAAACAAATAATAAACTCCTTACAATCAATAAATTAGAAAACTCTATGGAAGATATTTTCCGAAATTTAACGAAATAATTTTTAAAAGAAATATGAAAAACATTTATTATGTTATATTATTAATAATAAGCATTTTATCTATTGCTACAACAAGTTGCAAACCCAAACAGACACTTGCGGTAACGCCTATGCAAATTACTACGGAAGATGTTAATATTCAGAAGGTTTTGCAAGCGCAACCCCACTTTATTACTGCCAATGCTGGTAAATTAAATGTTAACATTTCGCTACCAAACAAAGAGTTATCTTCGTCGGCTACGTGCAAAATATATCGCGATTCGGTAATTCAGTTGTCGATTCAGCCGTTTATGGGCATCGAAATGGCAAAAATTGAACTCACGCCGGAAGCGCTGTATGTTTTTGAAAAATTAAACAATAAATATTATCATCTTGTATATGAGCAACTTACAGAATATACCGGCGTTCCACTTTCGTTTTATGATTTTCAGGCGTTGCTTTCAAATCAACTTTTTACCCTCGGAGCATTCAAAGACGAAAATTTTGACAAAATTGTAACCGAAAAATCATCTAAGGCATTGATTTTCAAGTATCAAACAAATGACCTTGTGCAAAGCACAACATTTGAATCAAATCAAATTCGTAAAGTTGAGGTTAGCGACAAAGGACAATCCTTTCATTTTCAGACGAATTATTCCGATTTTGCTAAAAATGATGATGTTATTGCTCCTAAAATAATTGATATTCAATTTGTTAATTCAAAAAACACATTAAAATTGAAATTTAAAATAGAAAAAATTGAATTTAATAAGCAAATGCGTGTAATCCTCACTAATCCATTGCGTTACAAAGTTGGTCAATGGCAGGATTTATTAGAAAATCCTCTTTTTTAATTTTTATTTAAAAAAACACACAAAAATTTGTTTATTTTAAATAAAGTTTCTTAATTTTGCAGTCAAAATATTTATTTAACCGTGAAAAACACAAAATTTTCATATTTAATTATTGTTTTTCTTTAACTTTTTAATTTTTTTTAATATGTATAAAAGAAAATTCATTTTATTAAGTGCCTTAGTTATTTGTACTATGGCACATGGACAGAATACCTTTGCGCCAATTGGTGCAGAGTGGTATTATAATTATAATTTTCATCCTTTCGGATATTATAATCGCATCGTTTCTGACATAGATTCTGTTGTTGAAGAGAGTAATTGTCGTGTATTAAGACAGTATTATGACGCAGCAAATACTATTGCAAGCAAAAAGTACATTATTAAACAGGAACAGGGTAGGGTTTATTACTATTATCAAGACCGATTTAATTTATTATTCGATTTTGATGCGCAAGTAAATGACATTGTTGAATTTACTTTTATGTACAGAAGATTTGACGACGAATTTTATATTTCGTACACAGACACCATAATATCTTTAAGATTTGAAGTTGAAAGTATTACGACAGATGCACAAAATCTAAAAACATTTACAACAAAGGTTATTGATGAATTCAAACCTGAACTTTATGGTGATTATGGCTTTAGATATTCATATACTGAAAAAATCGGATATGAGGAACAATTTATGCCAATGTTAGATAATAAGCTGGTTGTAACGAGTCTGGATGAGTTTTTGTATTTAAGATGTTATTCGGATTCCGATTTATCTTACGTATCATCATATTGGGAGACATGGGGAGGACATGGCTATTATCCATGTGATTACTCTTTTACCAATGGTATAAATGAACTAAAAAACAACAACAATATTCCATTTACTAAAGAAGGAATACTTTTTTGGGAAAATCCTGAAAAATTGCCTGTTAGAATAACTTTATATTCTTTTAATGGCGCAAAAATCAGTGAAATTTATCCTGTTACAGATGAATATTCTTTGAAAAACAATATGAATATTCCTGTTTTATATGAAATTATAATCGGCGATAAGCGATACGCCGGCAAGTATATTTTTAACTAACCCCCTTGCTGCCCCTCGTTTTCAACGAGGAGGCTAATGGTAAAGCGTTTTTAACGTATAATATTTTATGTTAAAAACATAAAACCAATTCTGGATTGCTTCGCCGCTTGCAGCGGCTCGCAATGACGATAAACAAGGTGAACATACGTCATTGCGAGGCACAAAGTGCCGAAGCAATCCGGAAAAATCCCTTGCTGCCCCTCGTTTGCAAACGAATGAAAACAGAAAAAAAATATTTTTAGACTTTTTTTGTAAATTTTTGAAAATATTTGCATGTAATATAAAAAAAAATTTTAATTTTGCAGTCAAAATATTTATTTAACCTTGAAAAACACAAAAATTTTATATATAATTATTGTTTTTCTTTTTGACAAATTGTGTGTTACTTTTTGTAGAACGAAAAGAAAAAGAACTGCATTAGAGGCGGTTTCTGCTTTTTTTGAATTAATTTTTCAAGAATTTATATTAATTCTTCATACTTACCATAAATATCTCGCGCGGCTTGGCATTGTGCCTTGTGGGGCGTTAAAGAGGGGTTAAAGCCGACAGCAAACCAAAATGCCCCGTGCTGCATCAAAATGCGAAATAACTTCTCAAA
>WQYU01000107.1 GCA_009781075.1 Paludibacter sp.
GACGCAAATAGAGGTATGCTTCGCGCTTCCCCATTTTGTACGCTTTGGCAAACTGGGCAATCATAAAAGTTATAAAGCGAATTTTGTTATGCATTTCTTCGTTCATATCGTTTCTTTTAGAGAGGCAAAATTACATAAAAAATCTAAGTTTTCCAAGCGTTATCTAATGGAAAAAGTTTTTTACAGAGGAAAGATGGAAAAACACGCCGATTGAAAAATACTAAAAATCCATTAACAGAAATTTTACGATAAATACTCATGTATTAAAGGATGGATGGTTACGCCTTTGCCATCACAATCAGTCCCACAATAGTTGCTATAATCACGCCCCAAAGGAATACAAGTGCATACTGCTGAATGCGTCCGCTTTGAAAATTCTTTATCTTTTCAGAGGAATAATTGGAAACAGTAGCCAAACCGTTCATTGTGCCATCAATAACGTGTCGGTCGAACCACGCAATAGGAGTTGAAACGTTGCGGAAAATTATTTTTTTTGCAATAAAAATATAAATATTATCAATATAAAAACGATTACTTGCCGCACGATAAAAACGCGGAACGGCAGCAGCAATTTTATCAGATAACATTTTGTGTTTCATATAAATAAATGTTGCAATCGCAATTCCGACTAATGCTATGGCAATGCTAATTCCTGCAACCGTCCAATTCAAATTAATGTGATATGCAGTCCGGTCTGCCGAAACAAATTCACCAAAAGGCAACCAGCCAATTGCTAATGTAAGCGCCGCAAAAAACAGCAGCGGGAAAGTCATCGAAAGCGGGCTTTCGTGCGGTTTGTGTCCGTGTTCTACTTTATATTCTTTTCCCCAAAAAATATTATAATACAATCGGAACATATAAAACGCTGTCAAACCTGCTGTAAAACTCATTGTAATTCCAACCCAAATATTTTTTTCAAATGCAGCGGTCAAAATTTCATCTTTACTCCAAAAACCTGAAAATAAAGGGATTCCCGCTATTGCAAGGCAAAAAACAAGAAAAGTCAAATGTGTAATCGGCATATATTTGCGCAAACCTCCCATAGCGCTCATTTCATTGGAATGAACTGCGTGGATAATACTTCCTGCACCCAAAAACAATCCCGCTTTAAACATCGCATGAGTAAAAAGATGAAACATTGATGCCATATATCCCGTTCCGTGATGTCCTTCGTATCCCGAAACACCGAGTGCAACCATCATAAAGCCGATTTGTGAAATGGTAGAAAACGCCAAAACACGCTTAATATCTGTTTGCGTACAGGCAACAATAGCAGAATAAAGGGCTGTAAATGCACCAACTATCGCAATTCCAAAAAGAACTTCCTGCGCATATTGAATATAAACAAAAAATAGACGCGCAACCAAATAAACGCCCGCCACAACCATTGTAGCCGCATGAATTAAAGCAGAAACAGGTGTTGGACCTTCCATTGCATCGGGCAACCAAACGTGCAACGGGAACATTGCCGATTTGCCCGCTCCGCCAATAAAAATCAATCCCAAAGCCCACGCCAACACCGAGCCGCCCATAAAAGTCAGCCCGCTCGCAGATGCGAAAATTTGTTCGTTGCCGCTTGTAAGGATTTGAAAATCAAATGTTTTTGTAAAAAATGAAAGCAATAAAATACCAATCAAAAAGAACATATCGGCAAAGCGCGTAACTATAAACGCTTTTTTTGACGCTCGAACCGCCTCAGGTTTTGTATAATAAAATCCTATCAGTAAATAAGACGACACTCCCACAAGTTCCCAAAAAATATACATTTGGAAAATATTTGTTGCCACCACCAGCCCAAGCATCGAAAATGAAAACAGCGACAGAAATGCGAAATAACGCTGAAAACCCTTTTCGCCGTGCATATAACCGATACTATAAATATGAACCATCAGCGAAACGGTGGTAATCACAACCAACATCATTACTGAAATCGGGTCAAGCAAAATTCCCAAATCAATTTGCAGATTTTCAGTAAAATGCAGCCAGGTTGTTTTCATTACAACAGGTTCAAAAATACCACTTGCTCCGCGTCCTGCACCAAAGTATTGGAACGCACAGAGATACGCCAAAGCAGTAATAATTCCAAGCGAAATCGTTCCGATATATCCCGAAACTTTCGGTTTTAATCTGCTGTCCATCAATCCTAAAAATACAAATGTCAAAAACGGCAGCAGTAAAATTAAAAGTGTATATTGCATAAAAATTAATTTTTTAATAATAGTGTGCAAAATTAGTAAAAAAACTTTTATTTGAAAATTTTAATACTTTTATTCATAGTTCTATTAATAATGCGAATGACGGGTTAAAGCATCCAAGCGATGCAGGCGATAGCAAGTTTACCGAAGCAGTGCAACTATAAACCATTAGAAGAGCGTACCTTAGAAGCATTTTGAATATTAGATTTTTCCATTATCCAATTAAAAAAAGATTTAATAGGTTATTAACAGGCTAACATCGTCAAAGTTAAAATTCCAAACTTTTCATTATTTTTGCAAAATTTATTTATATATAGAAAAAAATTATAATAAATGTCTGATATAATTCATCTTTTGCCCGATTCTGTGGCTAATCAAATTGCAGCAGGCGAGGTTATTACGCGACCTGCTTCTGTGCTTAAAGAGTTGGTAGAAAACTCAATAGACGCTGGGGCAACTGAAATTAAAATACTTGTACGTTCGGCAGGCAGAGAACTGATTCAAGTGTCAGACAACGGGCATGGAATGAGCGAAACAGATGCCAGAATGTCTTTTGAGCGACATTCTACCTCAAAAATCAATGATGCAAGCGACCTATTTTCTCTTCGCACGCTCGGTTTCAGGGGCGAGGCATTGGCTTCTATCGCTGCTGTGGCACAGATAGAGTTGCGTACACGCCGTCAAAACGATGAAATAGGAACAATGATTGAAATTGCAGGGTCGCGGGTTTTCAGTCAGATAAGCGTTCAGTGTGAAAAGGGAACAATTTTTCAGGTCAAAAATCTTTTTTTCAACCTGCCGGCACGCCGTCGTTTCCTAAAATCGGACAATGTGGAAAATAATCACCTTTTGCAGGAATTTTTCAGAATTGCGCTGGTTTATCCTCAAATTGAATTTGAATTTTATGATAATAAAACACTTGTATATCAACTAATTAGTGCCAATACAAAAGGAAGGATTGAGGCAATATTTGGTAAATCTCAAAAGAGAAAGTGGGAGCAGCAATTGCTTTCAATTCAAACGAACTCAACTTTGGTAAATATTTATGGGTATATCGGCAAGCCGGAATTTGCCCAACGTACTGCTAATCAATACTTTTTTGTCAATGGACGGTATATGCGCCATCCGTATTTTCACCGTGCGGTAATGATGGCTTACGACCGACTTTTGCAGCCCAATGAAAATCCTAACTATTTTATTTACTTTGAGATAGACCCCGAAAGCATTGACATCAACGTTCACCCGACAAAAACCGAAATTAAGTTTGAGAACGAAACGGCAATTTTTTCAATTCTTTCGGCAGCGGCAAAGGAGGCATTGGGCAAGTTTCAGGTTGCTCCACCGATTGACTTTGATACTGAAGGCGCACCGACTTTTCCTGTCAGGCAAGCGAAGAATTTCTCAGACATTCGTCCACCGCAAGTTAATTTTAATCCGCAATACAATCCTTTTGACTCGAATAATACATACAAACGCAATGCTGATAATTGGGAAAAACTTTACAGCGGACTGCAAACTTTGGAAAAATCTAGCGAAAATATTGATATAACGGAAAAATTATTTGAAGAAAATATTTTGCATGATATTGAAAATAAAAAAGATACCGATTTTTTTCAATTAAAAAATCGTTTTATTGCACTTGGAATACATTCGGGCTTGCTTCTAATTGAGCAACATCGCGCTCACATCCGTATTTTGTTTGATAAAATAATTGCACAAATAACTGAAAATCAAATATATTCACAGCAACTCATGTTTCCTGAGGAAATAAGTTTTTCTCCGGCAACTTTGCTTTCGTTTTCCGACATGCAGCCTGAATTAGAAAAGGCAGGTTTTATTTTTTCAAAATTAAATAATAATACATTTATTATTAATGCGTTACCTGCTATTTTGAATATAAGTTCGGCTGAAAATTTGCTTGCCGAAATGATTGACGAGCAAAACAACTTGCCGCAAAAATCAGTAGACAAACTGCGCGAAAATATCGCACTGTCAATCGCTTCTTCCGCTGCAATAAAAGTTGGGCAAACACTTTCTTCTACCGAAATGGCTGACTTGGCTAAACGACTTTTTCTTTGCGCAAACAATGCCTATTCACCTGATGGAAAAGTAATTACAAATATTATTTATTATGAAGAAATTGAAAAGATATTTTGGTAATGTTTTAAATTCGCTTAGAAGTTATGTCTCGTCTCAAAATAAGTTGACCTTTTTTTTATGTTGTTAATCCTAACATAAGTTGATATCTTTAATTTTTATCTGTAAACCTATTTTCTGGACAAGACAGTTATTCCTTTAGGATGCTATTGGTAAAAAATTAATAGAAATAACAGCCAAATCAATTTTTGGAACGATTATTGTTATGTTTTTTGAAAAAAAATCTATATACATAGATGAGAAATCCCAAAGAAATAATTAATAAATTTTTAGGCAGAAAAATTGTGCCAAGTCCGCTTACATTGCAGGCATTGTTTTCGTATTCCGTTGAAAATTTTGCACATTTGCCGAGCATTGCTTTTGTGGATGAAGTGCCGATTACCTATGCAGAACTTGGTAAAAAAGTTGATGAGATTGCGCAATTATTATTTGCTGCCGGTTTAAGAAAAGGAGACAAAGTGGCAATTCTCAGTCATAATATGCCCAATTGGGTGATTGCCTATTTTGCTGTTGTAAGTTCGGGGCTTGTGGCAGTGCCGATTTTACCGGATTTTTCAGCACGCGAAGTTGAAGATATTTTGAACCATTCGCAAACTAAAGCATTGTTTATCAGTGAGAGGCAAATGTCTAAAATTCAAAATTCAGATATTATATCAATATTTTTGACAATAAAACTCGATGATTTTTCCATTTTAAAAGGTGATGTAAATTTATTGGAAAGAGAAAATTATGTACAACCTGTTGTAAATGAAGATGATTTGGCATCTTTGCTGTACACATCCGGAACAACCGGTCGCTCGAAAGGTGTTATGCTTACTCATAAAAATATCACTTGGAATGCTGTACAATGTGTTCAATTTCAGCAAATTGACAGTTCCGATGTTTTTTTGTCGTTTCTGCCGCTTTCGCATACTTATGAAAATACGATTGGAATGATTTACCCGATAATGTACGGCAGTTCAATTTTTTATTTAGAAAAACCGCCTACACCTGCGGCTCTTTTGCCTGCATTGGAAAAAATTCGTCCCACAATGATGTGTTCTGTTCCGCTCATTATGGAAAAAATTTTCAAAACTCAGGTACAAAGTAAGTTTACTAAAAATCATTTTATTCGCTCAATATATAAAATGCCTGTTTTTCGTGTGATTGTTCATAAAATTGCGGGTAAAAAACTTAATAAGGTGTTTGGTGGGCGTCTGAAGTTTTTCGGAATTGGCGGCTCAAAAATTGACTCACGTGTGGAACGTTTCCTTATGGAGGCTAAATTTCCATACGCAATAGGTTATGGTTTGACTGAAACTGCTCCGTTGATTGCCGGGGCTGCTGTTGGAAAAACCAAATTGCAATCGACAGGAGTTGTATTGCAAGGAGTTGATATTAAAATAGTTGATAAAAATAAAAAAGGGGTAGGGGAGATATGGGTTAAAGGACCGAATGTAATGAAGGGCTATTACAGAAATCCAGAATTGACAGCAGAAGTTCTTACTACCGATAGCTGGTTTAAAACCGGTGATTTGGCGTATTTGAGCAACAAAGGTTTGCTTTTTATAAAAGGGCGTTCTAAAAGTACGATTATTGGTTCTAATGGTGAAAATATTTACCCTGAAGATATTGAGAGTGTGATTAATAATCAGGATTTTGTATTGGAATCGCTTGTTATAGAGGAAAATGGTTTTTTGGTTGCCAAAGTTTTACCCAACCTCGAAGAATTGGAAAAATATATTGAGAACATTAAAGTAAATGTTGAACATAGCAAAGAACGTTATCATCTTTGGAAAGATAATGTTAAGCGCGAAATTAATACGCAACTCAATAAAGTTTCGCAAATAAAACGTGTAGATATTGTAAAAGAACCGTTTGAAAAAACCGCATCGTTGAAAATCAAACGTTTCCTGTACTCGGGAAATCATAAAAGATAATATATTTTTTCGGAATAGTATTATATTTGCAACCCTAATTTTTTATTAGCAATCTTCAAAATTTTTCTAAATAATTTTGAATGATATACATATCAATAATATTGAGATGATGTTTCTATATATGTAAACAATATAGTTCTTGGAGACACTATACTCAAATCCTGAAAACGCTTGAAAATGAAGGCAAATGAAAAAAATTCAAGAGTGTGTGCATTTGATTAATAATGTGCAAAACTATATTTTGAAAAATATATGGAAACAGATTGCCGCCCACACAACAATATAAAGAAATTCAATAACTTTGCAGGAAATTGAAAACTATATCAGTAGAGAAATTGATGAAAGAATGAATACACATCAAAATGAAATAATTCTGTATCAGCCGGATAATTTAATAAAATTAGAGGTCGTGTTGGAAAATGAAACGGTATGGCTAACACAAGCACAAATAGCCGTATTATTCGGGGTTAAAGTTCCTGCTATTTCAAAACATTTGAAAAATATTTATGGCAGTGGCGAATTAGAGCAAGATAGCACGTTTTCCATTTTGGAAAATATGGGTAATGACGGGAAACAAATTTATCAAACGAAGTATTATAATTTAGATGCTATTTTGTCGGTTGGTTACAGAGTTAATTCTCAGTATGCGACATCGTTTCGCAGGTGGGCAACACAAGTTCTCAAAGATTATATGTTCAAGGGCTACGCTGTCAGTCAGCGATTCGAACGATTGGAATACCGTGTCGCTGAAACCGAGAAAAAAATAGATTTTTTTGTTAAAACTGCTTTACCGCCTAAAGAAGGTATATTTTATGATGGTCAAATCTTTGACGCTTATGTGTTTGTTTCCGATTTAATAAAATCAGCGCAAAAATCTATTATTCTGTTAGACAACTATATAGATGAAAGTGTTTTGCTTTTGTTGTCAAAAAGGCAATCAAAGGTAAATGCGGAAATCTATACCAAACAAATTTCCACACAATTACAATTGGATTTAGCAAGACACAACTCACAATACGAACATGTAACTATTTATGAATCAGATAGTTTCCACGACCGCTTTTTGCTGATTGATGATATGGTTTATCATATTGGCGCATCGCTCAAAGATTTGGGAAAGAAACTTTTTGCCTTTTCGAAAATGGAAATAAAAGCAAAAGATTTTTTAGAAAATGTTAAATAACAAAAAATATATGGAAACAGACATAAAATTATTTGAAGAAAAAAAAGTTCGTGCTCATTGGGACGAAACCGCCCAAGAGTGGTATTTATCGGTTGTTGATGTTGTTGAAATTCTGACCGATAGCGTTAATCCCCGTGATTACTGGTTTAAGATGAAACAGCGTGTTACGCTTGAAGACGGAATTGAACTGTCGACAATTTGTCGACAGTTGAAATTGATTGCACCTGAATTGATATTCGGCTTACAGCCGATTTATCCCGCGTAATATTGCGGGCTGAAAGCCCAATTTAAGGGTTTGTTAAAAGTTATTAACCTGAGTTTTGGATAAGCAATTTTATAACATCTTGATATTCAATTTTATATTCGCCGTAGGTGATAAATATCAATAGAAAATATAATATTTCAGACCATATTTAGCCCGTAGGGCTTTCA
>WQYU01000108.1 GCA_009781075.1 Paludibacter sp.
AAGTGAATAAATCCCCTAAATTACAGGTTAAAATTCAAGTCCAAAAATCAAAGAACACCTATATATTATTGTATATTAATTTATTACAAACATATTTTAGAAATCAACGCACTGACAGTAATTTTTTAACTAAAATCATTATCCAAAACTCAGGTTATTATTTGAAATAATATCAATAGAAATGTCATAAAATATTGGGTTTAAGATACTTAGACGATTGTTAAATTTTTCATAAGATGTTAAATTTGGGAACCAGTCTAATAGATAATGTTTGGCAAAATTGTGAATATCTTTGATTTTTGATGATGTCTGACAAAAAGATATATCGTAACTGCCTATTGGTCAGTGAATTGAGTAGGTTGATTATTGTTTGATAATCTGATAAAATTCCATTGAGGATTTTTATCGAAGCACTCGCAAACCATTGGGTAGGTTTCGATTAGTTTAAGTTGCATTTCGTTTGACATCTTAGTATTTGTTGATTTTTTAGACCTCTAAATTACTAAAAAACAACGATATATGCAACTTTTTTTTTAAGATTTTTTATGAAAATAAATATAAAAAAATGGGTTTTTTAACCCGTCATTCGCATTAATAATGGAATTATTCGAACAAGTGAAATTTTGCAGTTTCAAAAAATTGACGTATTTTTGCAGAAAATATAATATTTTATGCCAAATACATTTAACCCATGGCACCACGTATCACCCGGTAAAAAGGTGCCTCAAGTAGTGAACGGAATCATTGAAATACCGCGTGGCGTTCGTGCGAAGTATGAACTTGACAAAGAAAGTGGGCTTATTCGCCTTGACCGAGTGTTGTATTCATCTGTTTATTATCCAGCCAATTACGGCTTTATTCCGCAAACTTATTGCGAAGATAAAGACCCTCTCGATATTTTGATTCTTTCACAGATTGAAGTTGTGCCGTTGTGCATCGTTGAGGCGAAGGTTATCGGCGTGATGAGAATGCGCGACAATGGCGAGGCGGATGATAAAATTATTGCTGTGGCAAATGGTGACCCCTCTGTAAATCACTATGACGACATTTCTTCGCTACCAACACATATAATTCAGGAAGTTCAAAGTTTTTTTGAGGACTACAAAAAGTTGGAAGACAAAGAAACTGTTGTAGATGAATTTATGAGCAAAGAAATTGCCCTGCAAATTATTAAAGATGCTTTTGCACTCTATTGTGAAAAATTCAGAGGAGGAATTAATTAAATTTCATCACTGAAAGAATTGATAATCAGGAATTTCGGGTAAAAATTCATAGCGAGAATTTTCTCTATCTACTCGGCAGCAATAATGCTCTAATCCATTGCTAATAATATAATAATCGACATTAAGTTGCGAATTATATATTGCTATTTGGTCGAAAACTGCCTGATTTAGAATAATTTGCGGCGCCTTGATTTCTATAATTATTTGAGGTTTCCCGTTCTTTGCAAAAACAACAATATCGCAACGCCGTTCCATATCTTTGATTTTCAATGTATATTCCACTGCCAGTCGAGATGATGGAAAATGTTTTTCTTCTATCAGAAAACGCACAAAGTGTTGCCGCACCCATTCTTCAGGAGTTAAGGTAACATATTTTTTACGCTGACTGTCAAATATTTGCAATTTTGAATTTACTTTTTTTACTGCAAAATTATATCTCGGTAAATTAAGAATTTGCATTTTATTTTTTTGCAAAAATAATGAAATAAATATTAATAATTTCCATTTCCATAATTCTTTAACGTATCTGATTGATACGTCTGGTTTGCAGTTGGCTGCATTTGCTGGAAACAATTTATTTATTGGTTTACGGATACTGAAAAAGTCTATTTCTGCCGCTTCTTCAAAGCGCTCGGCGAAAAAGTATAGCCCACAGTAAAAATAGTATTTTTGTCGATTTGAAAACCTAAATCCATACTGCCTGGACCAATGTACCAACTGATACCCAAATATAGTGGAGCCGCCCACGTTGTCGCACTATAAATACCGTCACCAAATGTAATATATGAAAATTAGCGGCTTTTTTATTAAAACGGCATATTGTCGTTTTCAAATTGTTTGTCGGTAAGTTCTTCTCTATTGAAATCAAACGTTTCAAATGGTGTCCGATTGTCTTTCCATTGTTGATATTGTTCTGTTCATAATCTTCATTAGACATTATCATTTCTTTGGGCTTACAACCCATTATTCTCTTGTTTACATTCGTTTGTAAACGAGTGGAATTCGGTTTTATGTTTTTAACATAAATATTCTACGTTAAAAACGCTCTACCATTAGCCTCCTCGTTGCAAACGAAGGGCAGCAACGGATTTTTTCTACTTCATTGTCCTGCTGTACTGTCCGCTTGCTGCCGATTATATTCTAATTCTGTTGATAATCTTCTGGCTTCTTCTGTTATTTGAGGAGGATAATTGTTTATTTCCAATATCCGAATAGCATTTTTTGTTGACAATTTACCTCTCTTTAACTTGTAGTCAAAATGAATCTGTTCCTCTTGAATTACCTCTGTAAAATGATATAATTCGTAAGTATCTTTTAATAAATCAGCCAATTCAATATCGTGTGTTGAAACAAAAACAATGTTGTTTTCCAATTTTGTGAGATAAGAAAGTACTGCTTTTCCTGCTGCAATTCTCTCTACGGTATTTGTTCCTTTAAAAATTTCATCCAATAAAAAGATATTTTTACAATCGGACAAACTCTCAGTTATCATGTTTTTGATAGTTAGTACCTCCTCAAAAAAATAACTTTTATCGCCAAATAAATCATCGGCAATCCGTATTGCCGAAAACAAACGGGTTTGAGAGAGTTTGAATGTTTTTGCAAAACAAGTATTCAAAGTTTGTGCGAATAATACATTCAAGGCAACCGTTCGGATAAAAGTCGTTTTTCCTGACATATTCGAGCCTGTGAGTAAAATGGATTTATCCTGTATTTGCAGCGAATTTGAAACACAATCCGGAATCAAAGGATGATAAATATCGGTGAAATCAAGAGTTATTTTATTGGTATTAAAAAATGTTGGGATACAATAATGCGGAATATTTGTTCGCATTGACGCAATGGAAATGGCACTGTCAATTTTTCCGATATATTCAAACAATGTATGGATTTCATTTCTTTTTTTATCTAATTTTCCCAAAACATTAAAAACTATTTGCGGCTCTATCAAAAACATTATATTGATAATTTCTCGAAAAAACAATAAAACAGATTCAATTTCTGACATAACACCTGTTTTAGATTTAAAAAACCTTATTTGGTTTTTTAATCCGTTAATCGAATTGGCAGATGAAAGAATTTGAATTTTGGTTTTTGGAATAATACCCATAACGACAAATTCTTTCGCAATTTTACATAGTGGCATTAGTTGAGGAATAGAATCTGAGTATATCAATATGTTATTTTTATTCCAAATATAAAATAACATATTAATTATATATATGATTAACAATAAAATAAATAATTTATTGAATAAAAATGACAGGAGCAATGTCGCAATTCCCGCTATGGATAATATCCTTACTACCCAATACCATTTAGGTTTTGAGATAAATTCGTCTAAAAATAAATTGGATATGTAATAGAAATCTCTTTTATTCAATTTTGAGAGTAAGGATTGTATTTTTATCCGTTTTTCTTTGTGTTCTGTAAGATAATTGATAAGGTCTTCCTGTTCTTCAAAATGCAGCGTCCTGTTAATAGAAAGTAATTGATTATACAGATATTGTTGTCCAATTTTGGAATGAGTACGGTCGATATACATAAACAATTCTTGCAAATCCAAATCGTTAATTAATTGATTATCAATGGTTTGAAAGGATGCAAAATGGTCTTTGTTTTTGAAATAATGTCCGATTAAATCAAAATTAAAGTCATCTTCTTTAGGCTCTTTTCCTGAATATTCTGTTTTTTTTAGTTTGCCGATGTTTACTAAATTTAACATATTTCCATTTATTTTTTTATTTTCTTACTTTCCAATGCTAAAACTTGCTAAATTCCACTAACTCTTTTTCGTAGAGTAAAATTTCTTTTAAAAAGCATTCCAACCACCATCAACAGGAATGACAACGCCATTTACAAATTTGGATTCATCGCCGGCAAGGAAAAGTGCGACATCGGCAAGTTCACTTGGCTGTCCTACTCTCGGCATTAAACACATACCAACATGGAAAATCTTATTACCTTCCTCATCAATCGCCGGGGAAGTTTCCATAATATTTGTCGCCACTCCACCGGGGGCTATGACATTCACTCGAATTCCTTTTTTGGCATAAGCAAACGCAGTGTTTTGAGCCAAACCGATGACAGCGCGTTTCGATGCGGTGTATGCTGCGCCGGAACGCCCTCCGCCAAGACCTGCCGCAGATGCAACGGTTATGATATTTCCGCCGCCATGTTCCTCAAAGTACTTTACAGCATACCGCATTTGCATCATTGGCGCTTTTACATTGATGTCAAAGGTTTTATCCCAAATTTCGTCGGTCATGTGACCAACCATTGTAAAAGCATCGATAATTCCGGCATTACATACAAGAATATCAAACTTCCCGAATTTTTCGATAGCCAGCGCAAACATGGCGTCATTATCTTTCTGTAATCTGACGTCAGATAGAATACTTTCGACAATACCGCCCTCCCTATGGATTTCTTCGGTAGCCTCCAAAAGTCTTTGCTCGTTAATATCTGTAATGACAACCTTTGCTCCTTCTTTCGCAAAAATTTTAGCGGTAGCCAAACCGATACCGGAAGCGCCTCCGGTAATAATAGCAACTTTGTTTTCCAATCTCATAGACAAATCTCCTTTCAATTTTGTTTTTCTTCAAATACTTTAGATGCCACATGAGAAGCCTCCGATGCAGCAGGAAATCCCGCATAGGCAGTTGCGTGGTAAATGACTTCTTCCAACTCTTCACGGGTTAAGCCGTTTCGCAAAGCAATCGGAAAATGTATTGCCATCTCCCCTGATGCTCTCAATGCAATCAAAATGCCAAGTGTAACGAGGCTACGCGACCTGCGGTCTAATCCCGGGCGACTCCAAAGTGTCCCAAATACGTATTCCAAACTGATATTGCCGAGTTCATGAGCAAATCTTTCAGACGTTTGCTCACCTGTACCTTTGAGGTCCGGCATCATTTCACCGAAAACTTTCATTCCTTCTTCCTGTCTATTCATAAAAATACCTTTTTAAAATTATTTATTTCTAATGTTATATCTTGCAAGTTCTTATGTTTTTGTCAGAACACTATTTCAAATTTATAATTGCTAAAGCGGTGGCATCAATCACTTTCATCATTCTCGGAATGTTTAATGTTTCCATAGTGTCTGAACTTTTATGATAGTTGGTATTGCGATAAAAAGCCGTATCGGTAATCATTAGCGCATCATAACCTAATTTCCAATAATTCAAATGGTCAGAAAAATCAATGCCTTCTGCTTCTGAAGGCGATGCTCCAAGACTTTTTGTGACAATTGAAGCATATTCTTTAAAGTTTGCCGAAAAATTACTAACAAACTCTCCTGTTTCAGTTTGTTTTGCAAGCATAATAAAATTTCCTACATCGCCATAAATATATTTCATTTCCTCGACCGGAAAGCGTTGAGAATTGGGGTTATCATCGAAATAACCAATCATTTCAAGGCAAACCATGCCATAAACAGGAATTTCGGCATCATAAAGCGATTTTGCATGAACGAAACTTCCCATATTTTCAGTACGAAAAAACGGTGGCTCTTCAAGAGTATATGCCACAAATTCAATCGGATAATTCAATGTTTCTTTCGAAAGCAAGCGAACTAATTCCAATAAGCCAACTACAGCGCTGGCATTATCGTCTGCGCCTTCCTGATTTCCAGCAACATCATAATGTGCGCCAACTACCACAAGTGGCTTATTGTTAGCACTTCCCAAACGACATACAACATTTTTGTACGTTTCGCCATTTACTTGATACGATTGATAATAAACGGTATCTGCATATTGTTGGAATACTGAAAAAATGTACTCCGCAGTTTGATTTAGCAAAGGAATATTTCTGTAATTACGATAACCTTCGGTTTTTGTGATTTTTGTCAGATATTGTACTATTCGTACACTATCAGATTGCGCATGAATTTTTAGATTACATCCGAGAATTACGAAAAGGATTAAAATTGCTTGTTTTAATCTTGTTCCAATACTTTTGTTCCAACTACTCCAAAACTTTGTCCTACATGTTTCTAAACTTATCATTTTTTTTGTTTTTTTCCTGCTCTAACGGCTTCACAGGTCTTGCCCGTTTTTTGAGAGCCTGTCTGTTCCTCTTTTTCGTTCTATATTGCTACTTTTGCGCTGCGTTGTCACCCGCTTGCATATAAAATGTCTATGACTTAACATTCAGGCGGGGGTTTCACAAAAGATTTGATGAGCCGTTTCGGTTGTAAAGTTACACATTATTTTGTTCTTTGATTTTGGTTACATAAAAACCTTGTCCGAAATCTTTTCCTATTTCGCACTTCGACAAATCAATTTCCTGTATCTCTGTGTAACTTCCGTGATAAACCCTCATCTCATACCTCCGTTTTTGTGGCAAACTTCATACATACTTCTAACTGCCCAAAACGGGTTGTCGGTATGCAATACCCACCAATGTTTGTTGAGATAATCAATTCCGCCGTATTGTTTCAAATATTGATATGCTTTTTGCACATTCATTTTATAGGCAAGAGCAAATTCGGGAATAATAAAACTGACAAAACTGATTTTATCGCTTATCTCTTTATTTAATTTTCTGTTTGCCATAATCTTTATATTTAACCATTATAGAGCGCAAAGGTAAGAAATTTTGTTTTATTTTAATTCTTTCATTTTTTTATTTTCAACCAATGAACGCATTTGTGTAATCGCAACATTATTCAGTTGTACAAGCCGTTCGTGTTGCGGCAGTTCCTGCCGAATGAGTAAGGCGTTTATACTTTCCATATTCGACAAAACTACAAGTTGTTCCAAAACCTGTTTCTGTGCTTAACATTTTAACCTCACGGAATCCAGTGAGGTTAAAATTGGGATTGTTCATACGTTCCCACAAACCCATATAATTGATTGAAAAGTTGGTGCTTAACCAATGTGATATGACAGTTGCAGGGATTTCCGCATTTTTATACTTCGCCATATCCGTCAGCGAAATATAATCTTCTTTCTGGTGCGATAACAATATTATTTCCGTTCCTTGAACTATTATTTTGTCTTTCTTTGCCATATAACTTTCAGTTAAAAATTACAACGGCAAAGTTAGCATTTTTTTAGAATATTTAAACAAAAATTGCAGGAGCATTTTTTTTTGTTCCTGCAATTTGTTTTAATGATTTTAAGGATAAATCAATATTCAAAAGTATAACATGAAATTTTTCTGCAATTTATTCAAAATCGGGAAAAACACCGCCGCTACAGGGATGACAAACATTTCCTAACCTGTTGTTGTGAAAAGTTACATTATTGTGAGTTAAAATATACCCGTTGCAGGAATCGTCCACATAAACTCCGTAAGTGTCCGAATTGTTTAACTCTACGTTATTTAACGTTAATTCTGTACTTTCAACAAATTCTATGATACAACTTGAATAAAGTCCGCTACATCCGCCGTATTCAAAAACACAATTGTTAATTACGCTTCCTTTCAATCCCCGAAAATATATTTTTCCCCAATAATATGAAGAATTAGGTAAGCGCGTAAACAGTACCGGTTTTGCTGCCGTTCCGTTAATCTCCAATCGCCCGCTTTGTGGGCTGGTTGCCGAAATAAAATCGGTATTTCCTGCCATATAAATGGTAACGCCTTCATTTATCGTCAAAACATTTTCCAAATTTTGAATGTTACTGCCAAAATAATA
>WQYU01000109.1 GCA_009781075.1 Paludibacter sp.
CCGATGGTACTGCGTAAAAGTGGAAGAGTAGGTAGCCGCCATCTTTTTTTATCGCGCAATTTCATACAAATATATATGAATTGCGCGATATCTGTTTAAGCAAAAAATGGGAACGAGGGGATAGAGAAAATACAGACAGGAGTAATATAAATTATTTCACAAAATAATATCCTTTTTCTTCTAATTCCAGGGCGAGTTCTTTTCCGCCTGTTTTTACAATTTTTCCATTAGAAAGTACGTGAACAAAATCTGGCACAATATAATCCAGAAGGCGTTGATAGTGAGTGATTACAATTATTGCGTTTTCTATAGTTTTTAAGCGATTAACACCGTTAGCAACTATTCTTAGTGCATCAATATCGAGTCCGCTGTCTGTTTCATCTAAAATTGCAAGCTTGGGTTCGAGCATTGCCATTTGAAAAATTTCGTTTCGTTTTTTTTCACCTCCTGAAAAGCCCTCATTTACAGCGCGATTAGTTAGATTCGTATCCATTTCCACAAGTTCTTTTTTCTGTTTCATCAATTTTAGGAAATCGCCAGCGGAAATAGGAGGAAGCGCATTATATTGTCTGTGTGAATTGACTGCAGCGCGTAAAAAATTAGTCATAGAAACTCCTGCAATTTCCACCGGATACTGGAAACTTAGAAAAATTCCCTCGCAAGAGCGCATTTCCGGTGGCATTTCAAGTAAATTTTTCCCACAAAATTCAATTTTGCCTGCTGTAACCTCATATCCATCACGCCCAGTTAAAACAGCGGCAAGTGTAGATTTTCCGGCTCCATTTGGACCCATAATAGCATGAACCTCGCCAAAGTCGACCGACAAAGTCAGTCCTTTGAGAATTTCCTTGCCGTTGATGGAAGCATGTAAATCGTTTATTTTAAGCATATTATATTTTAATAATTTATTTCTGTGAAATGTAAGAAAAACAATATTTTAATAAAAAACCGGACAAAATTAGCGTAAATTTTTTAATAATTAATAGTAAAAAATCACAAGCACAAAAATAATTATTTTTTATTTGCCTCACAATAAACTATTGTATAATTAATATATACGACATGCTAATTCTTTAAGTCATTTAATCACAATTATTTGTAAAAAATATTTTATAATAAAAATGCAACAACGCAAAAGTACAGGTTTTATTTTAAAGTGCAAAAAATGAATCTGGTTAAATCTTTGTTATTTGGTTTTGCAAAAAATTTTGTTAAAAAAACAATCAATTAAATTTAATTTGTATCTTTGCAAAACTTTTCATTTAAAAAAAGGAGAAGAAAGGAAAATATAACCAAAATTTTACTTATGAAAACATTTTTACATTTTTTTTCAACTATACAAATCAGACCACTGACACTTGTAATTATGTTGTCTGTGGGGATTGGTACTTTTGCGCAACCGGTAACATCTGTTCCGTATTTTTGCGGTTTTGAAGATCAGGCAGAAAATGCAAAGTGGGTATTAAACCCAATTCCAAATCAAAATCCTCTTATCAATAATTGGGTTATTGGTGATATTGTTAGGAAAACGGGCGAAAGCGGACTGTATATTTATGGCTTTTCTCCGACAAAAGACCTCCCTCAATCCGACAATGCAAAAGGTATTAATATTGCCTATCGAGAATTTACGCTGCCGGCAGGTAAGTATGATATTTCTTTCGACTGGCGTATGTACGGAGATTCTATATTTGATGCTTTATATGTGTATTGGGTTAATTCTTCAATACCTGTTGACATTTATTCAATAAATACCCTCCCTGCCTATGACCCGGATTGTCGGTTAATATATACAAATTTATATCCACAGACAAAAAACTATCTTAGCGGGACATTATCTTGGCAGCAGGCAATAGCAACTCTGCCTGAGGTTATTGAAGGGCAATCGTATAAACTTGTATTTTTGTTCACAATGACAAATGAACTCTATACTTACAGCCCTTTGGCAAGTATTGATAATATAAACATTTGCAAAAAATCAACCCAAAATAATAATTGGGCTAATGTTTCCGACATTACGGTTTATCCTGCGGCTACCAACGATAAAATCGTTATTGCGTGGAAAGGGATTGAAAATAATCAGGCAACCTACGATGTGATGTATCAAACGGAAGGAGATATGCTGGTTAAAACCATTACATCGCTGACCGATACAAGCGTTGCAATACCATATTCCGATTTGGCAAATGGAATATACACTTTTTGGGTGAGGGCTGTTTATCCTGATAATACCTGTATTTGGATTGAAAAAAGCGAAGTGTCTTTAACTGTTAATGCTCCGATGGATACTGCTCCCAATGCCTGCCCTGAAATATCATTCAATAATCAGGCAGAACTTATTGATGGAGACAAATATTTTATAATAGAATGTGGTGTGGGAAATGATACCACTTTTAATATTACTCCAATAATCACTGTACCTGCAGGCGGAAGCATCACCGGTTATCAGGTCTTTTCTATTCCTTTTGACCCTCCATTCCCGATAGGACCAACTGCGGGCGCTAATTTGGTTTTTGGGAGCGGGCTGTCAGATGACGTTTGGGGTCCTACAATAACCTTGCCTTTTACTTTCTGTTTTTTTGAAAATACTTATAATCAGGCAGTTGTTGGCGCTAATGGGCTTATTAGTTTTAATAATCACAACTATGGAGATTATTGTCCGTACAATTTGATAGGCAGTCCTAATATCCCTTCTCCTTCGTTTCATCCGGGTGGAAGTCAATACAATGTTTTCAATTCCATTTATGGAGTATATGAAGACACATACCCTCCTTCTTGTTATGGTACATCAGGAGTTTATGCCGGAGTATTAGGAACTTTTCCTTGTCGTACCCTTACAGTGTCCACTTATAATGTCCCATTATTTGCTAATACTTCTCAATATCAATCTTATCAAACGGTTTTGTATGAAGGAACAAATGTAATAGATGTTTACATACAGCATAGGGAACTTGCTAATTCTGGTTGGAATCAACAGATAGGTATAATTGGCGTAATAAATTCGAACGGTACAAACGGGATAGCAGCACCTGGGCGTAATACTAACAGCCCTCAATGGTCGGTAATAAACGACTCACAACGCGAAGGATGGCGTTTTGCCCCGATTACTTCGGCTCCGTCATATAATGTAACATGGTATCAAGGTGCAGGTTTCGACGGACCTGTACTTGGAACAGGCGATAGCTATGAATTACACATTGGAGATGGTATTGATACCGTTACAGTTAGGCTTGTGATAAATAACACTTGTACCGGAGCCTATTTAGAATATGCTGATACGGCAATAGTTCAGTGGAAAAACTTTGCTACTGATTCTGTTTTAATCGATACAACATTGTGCAGAGGCGAAGTTTATACCAATTATGGATTTAATGAATCGAATTCAGGTATATATTCTAATATATTAAAAAATATAAATGGCTGCGACAGTTTATATTGCAAACTTGATTTGACAATCAATGAAATATACTCTCACTCTCAAAGAGATACAATATGTTATGGAGAGTCAATTACTTACAGAGATAGTATCTTTAATACTACGGGAATTTATTCATTTATTGATAAATATTCAATGACAAATTGCGACAGTTTGCAGGATACGCTTTATTTAACCGTTCTCCCGCCTGTTATGTTTAATATTACCGTTCAAGATGCAAATACAGGACCATATTCCGGTGTTATTAATATTAATAATATTCCTCCTGGTGGCTATTATACAATAAACGGAGTAGTAAATGGGCAGTTAACCAATTTACATGCCGGAAGTTATACGATAATTGTTTATAATGCCAAAGGTTGTATGAGTCTTCCTCAAACGGTATATATTACAACCGACTGCGTTGGTGTAGATTTTTACCCGATAGCAGATGTTTGCGCAGACGACCCACAAATTACTATTCCTTACATAGTAAACAGAGGTTTGGTTCATTCGTATTCTTTGGAATTTGATGCAGCAGCGCTAGCAACCGGCTTTACCAATATTACCAACAAACCGCTTTTCCCTACCATTGATGCACCGTCTTCCTTTGATATTCCTTTGCCGCCTAATGTACGACCGGGAAATTATCAGGTAATGATAAAATTTGAAGATTATGGATGCGAAGATACTGTATTTACGACATTAAATTTTTCAATACTTTATGCTTCAAGCATTATTGCACAAAAATGGAACGACGTTTTGGCGGTGTATAATCAGAATTATAATGGCGGTTACGTTTTTAGCGGTTTCAAATGGTATTATAATGGAAAAGAAATTCCAAACGAAACACAATCGTACTACTATGTCGGTTCAAATGGAGAAATATTAGATACTCTCGGATATTATCAAGTGGGGCTTCAGCGAGTAGGAGAAATAGAATATATACTTTCGTGCTTAATAGAACCTGAATTTCACAATGCAAATCAATATTCCATTCGTCCAACAATAATATCATCTTCTCAGCCGATAACCATTATTTTCGGATTAAAACAAATAACCGTAAGTATTTACGATTATATGGGAGTTCGTCTCTCGGTTCAACAGTTTACAGGTGGGGCGGCACAGATGGTCATGCCTGCAAAATCCGGAATTTATACGGTTGAACTTGTAGAAGAACAAACAGGTAAAAGGGTAATACAAAAAGTTCTTGTTCAATAAACTTATAAAAATAATAGGATTTTATTATGTATGAAACTCCGATTGTAACTTCCGATATTTATTATGTCGGTGTTAATGACCGTCAAAAGTCTAAATTTGAAAATATGATACCGCTTACGCGCGGCGTGTCGTACAATTCTTTTTTGATAATAGATAATAAAACTGCACTAATTGACACGGTTGATGTGTCATTTGGATTGTTATTTGTTCACAAAATTTTATCCGTTCTCAATGGACGAACCCTTGATTACCTGATAATAAACCACATGGAACCCGACCATTCGGGTGCAATAGGATTGCTGCGAAAATATTTCCCCGAAATGATTATTGTTGGAAATTCCAAAACTCTCTCAATGGTTGAAGGTTTTCATCGAGAGGTTGGCAACTGCCTGGAAGTAAAAGAAAATGATGTGTTATCACTTGGGAAGCATAATTTGCAGTTTTTTTTGATTCCAATGGTGCATTGGCCCGAAACGATGGCTACATACGACAAAACTTCACATGTGCTGTTTTCAGGAGATGCTTTTGGCTCGTTTGGCACACTCGACGGGGCAATCCTTGATTCGCAAATGAATGAGAAACGATTTTGGAACGAAATGATTCGCTACTATGCAAATATTGTGGGAAAATACGGCTCGCCCGTGCAGAAAGCGCTTGATAAAATAGAACCGCTACAGATTGATTTCCTTTGCAGTACTCACGGACCTGTTTGGACAGAACATATTGACAAAGTATTTGAGATATATGAAAACATGGCAAATTTTCGTGCCGAAGAAGGGGTTGTTATAGTTTATGGAACAATGTATGGCAATACCGAACAAATGGCAGAGGCTGTTGCACAAGGAGTTGCTAATGCGGGAGTAAAACACGTTCTGGTCTATAATGTTTCTTCTGCTGATGCATCAATTATTTTGCGCGATATTTATAAGTATAACGGATTAATAGTTGGAAGCCCTACTTACAATAACGAACTTTATCCGGAAATAGAAGCGCTATTGCGTAAACTTGAAATTCGAGGAGTGCGCAATCGCATTTTCGGCTATTTCGGCTCATATTCCTGGGCGAGTGCAGCGGTGAAGCGCATAAAAGATTTTGCTGAAAAAATGGATATTACGGTTGCCCAAACTGTTGTAGAACAAAAACATGCTTTGAATATCGAAAATTATCAAAAATGTGTTTTACTTGGCGAAGAAGTCGGTCAAAAAGTGAGAGAATTATCGAAATAATATTTTTTTTGAAAGTCTTTAATTTTTAACAGAATTTAAAAAAAAATAAATAAACAAAAATATAGATAATCTTTTTGTAATATAACATATCTTTGCGCATCTAATTTTATAATCTGTAATTAAAAATATGGAACAATCTGTTGATATTCGTGAGATTAACGAACTTATAGAACGTAAAAGCGCATTTGTTGATGTGCTGACAATGGGGATGAACAAGGTAATTGTCGGGCAAAAACATTTGATAGAATCCTTACTCATTGGCTTGCTCAGCGATGGGCATATTTTGCTCGAAGGAGTGCCAGGGTTAGCAAAAACTTTGGCGATAAAAACCTTAGCCGATTTAATAAAAGCCGATTTTAGCCGAATTCAATTTACGCCCGATTTGCTGCCTGCCGATGTTGTTGGAACGGTGATTTACAGCCAGAAAGACGAAAAATTTAGCGTGCGCAAAGGTCCCGTTTTTGCCAATTTTGTACTTGCGGACGAAATAAACCGCGCCCCAGCCAAAGTACAAAGTGCATTGCTTGAGGCGATGCAAGAAAGGCAGGTTACAATCGGCGAAAGCACTTTTAAACTTGGTGAACCTTTTCTGGTGCTTGCTACACAGAATCCTATTGAGCAGGAAGGTACATATCCGCTACCTGAGGCGCAAGTAGATAGATTTATGCTTAAAGTAGTTATTAATTATCCTAAAAAAGAAGAGGAAAAACTCATCATCAGGCAAAATATCGCCAAAGAGCAACCAAAAGTTTCGCACGTTCTTACTCCAAAAGATATTATTGAGGCACGCGAGGTTGTGCAGCAGGTTTATATTGACGAAAAAATTGAACGCTATATTATCGATTTGGTTTTTGCAACACGTACTCCCAAAGAATACGGACTTGACAATCTTGTAGATATGATTTCCTTTGGTTCGTCGCCGCGT
Source organism: Paludibacter sp. (assembly GCA_009781075.1). Classification (GTDB taxonomy): domain Bacteria; phylum Bacteroidota; class Bacteroidia; order Bacteroidales; family Paludibacteraceae; genus WRGS01. Next base: position 6,785 of record WQYU01000109.1, read on the forward strand.
GCATCAATTAATTTGGCATTAGCCGCCCGCGCTTTCGCCTTTATTAAACGGCGCGGTTATGTTATTCCCGAAGATGTCCGCTCGGTATGTTATGATGTTCTACGCCACAGAATAGGACTCAGTTACGAAGCGGAGGCAAATAATATCACATCAGAAGATATCATTACCGATATTCTCAATGCAGTGGAAGTTCCGTAAAAATAAATAACTTTAAAACAAATTTTAAGGTGCTATTTTTTATCAATATAAAGCAGATTTTTTAGCCCGAATAGGCTTTATTTTCATAACCGTAGGTCGTAGGTCAACTCGCAAAACCGCTCGTTAGGCGTAGTGCTTTTAATTTGTTGTTATTATGTATTTTATAAGCAATATACTGCATACAAAGGCACTGATTTTATGTTATTTTCAAAACCAAAATTTTTTGCCGAAATTCGTATTGAATATTTTGGCGTGTGTTTTGCCGCATAAACATTCAAACTTTTTGAAGTTGTGTTTGTGTCTGATTTTACTTCGCACGGAATAATTCCGTCTTCAGTTTGCAGCAGATAATCCACTTCGGCGGTATTGCCTGAAGTCCAATAATAAAGTTTATGTCTGTTTGCGATAAATTGTTGTACTACATAAGTTTCTGTGATTGCGCCGATATAGTCAAATTTTTTGTCTTGTAAAATATTAGAAAATTCTATACCCGCCAATTTGTTGAAAATGCCGACATCAAGCAAATATATTTTGAAAGAATTTTGGTTTTCGTCAATCAACATCGGAATTTGCGGTTTGGTAATTAATTGAACTTTTAACAAAATTCCTGCCTGCAAAAGCCATTCTATTGCGGTTTCATATTTTTCTTTTTTCCCATTAATTTCAACTAATTTGTACTGAAATTTGTGTTTTTCTTTTGCTAATTGTGCGGGAATAGAATTGAAAACATTGTGAATTTTCAACGAGTTAATATTCTCG
>WQYU01000110.1 GCA_009781075.1 Paludibacter sp.
TGAGGATACTGCTTAGGCAGGTTGGCTCTCTTTGAGAGCAAGGCAGTCCATCTGACATGAAAAATTCAACTGTATTCTATTTCCAGAAAATAATTTCATAGCACTTCAAACTTCTTCTTAACCATTTCAAATCATGTTTCGCTGATTTCAAAAAAAAATGTACTTTTGCACCAAATTTTAATTTGATTTATGGCAAGACGAACTCCATATACAAAGGTTTTAAAAGATAACCAAATTAGAGAAGAACATATCAAGGGTATGGGCGATGTTCTTTTTAAAGGTTTTCAGTGTTTAAATAGTAAATGTGAAAATTTTTTATTTGTCCGCAAAAATGAGATTTGCGATGAGTTTGAATTTGAATGTCCTATGTGTAATTTCTTTTTCAAGTCAGGCGAAGAAACAAAATTTTATGATTACAAATTACAGCATACAGTAGAAGATAGGATAATTGAAAAGGGAGAGTTTACAATTTTACACGATGATTACATTAGAGAAGCACAAGAATATAAATACTGCATTGTATGTAATACTATAAAGCCATCGCATCTTTTTGACCGACATTCTGCTCGTATATCAGGTCGTCAAGGAGAATGTAGATTGTGTAAAGGAATCTATAACTCAATTAAAAATCAATCAAGAATTTCTGACCAACATAGAGAAGCTGCACAAAAGAGAAGAATGTATTTAGATTTGTCAGGTCAGCATAAAATTGACAGCAAGGTAATTCACGAAAGATTTGGACATAAATGCTTTAAGTGTGGAAAGGATTTAAGTAATGTTCCATCGGCAACAGAAAGACCATTAGACCATACTTTGCCTGTTTATTACCTTTTTCCGTTAGATACCGATAATGCTACATTGTTATGTAGAGACCATAATGGAGAAAAATCAGGCAAGTGGCCTTCTCAATATTATAACTCCGAAGAATTGAAAAAATTGGCTATTATAACCGGCATTGATTATGATACTTTACAAGGGGAACCATTTTATAATCCGCAAGCAATAGAAAATCTAAAAAATTCAGATGTTGTAGATGCTCTCCTGACAAAATATAGTGCTTATATGGACGAAATAATAAAACTAAGAAACAGGCTTCTCCGAGAGATTAAGTTTGATTTTTTTGAATATTCAAAAATCATATCTCCTATTCACATTCAAAGAGCGAATGAACTAATCTTAAACCAACACTAAATATTGGTGCGAAGTTACCGTTCCCATATCCCGAATGCCGTGCGTTTGACAATGAGCAACGCTTTCATCAAATAAATCGGCGCTTTTAAACCAACGGCGACTAATTCGTTGTAACTCTCTTGCCATATCACATTTTGCACTTTTTCCTAAATGCAGAACAAAAACGCCGTCTTTTTTCAATCGTTCCTTCGCTTGTCTGAAGATTGGCTCGTAAATAGAAAAATCTATTTTCTGTTTTTCCTCTACAAATGAGCGAGTTTGGTATTTAAAATCTTCTGTTCCCCAACCTGCAAACCAAATCCGAATCCAATTTGCGAGATAAAAACGGGTGCTGTCGAAAAATGGGGGCGAAGTAATAATTGCGTCTAAATCGGTAATTTCCTGCGACCAAATTTTAGTTGAATCTTGCAAAAATATTTTCCCCTCTGCAAAATTTTGAGGCAATGCAACATTCAGCGATTTACTTACTTTTTCTTTTAATTTTTCTATCAAATTTTTATATTCAAAATCTCCTGTCGGCGCGTATGGAACAATTGGGTGTGAACGGCGACTTAATGCATAAGGACGGTTTCCGTGCAAAATATGTAAAAGTGCTGAAACTACAAGCATTTGCTCGGTGGTTTTAGGTTGTTTTTTGATAAAATACTCTCGTGCTGACAAGATTTCTTTGAAAGTTTGTGGCTCGTAGTAATCTTGCAATGTTTTATTAAATCCAAAATCCTTCCACTTATCAAAATCCTTTTTTATCGAATTTTGATTAATATAATTTTCTAAATCTGTAATGATTTCAAAACATTTTTTAGAATTACTTATACCGACTTTTGCCGAAGAAATATAATAGGCAGGTTTACTAATATCTATTCCGTATGACTTTCGTCCTGTCAATGCGCCCTCAAAAGGAATAGTACCAACGCCCGAAAACAGGTCAAGAAATGTGCCGTTTTCAGGCACAAATGTATTTACTAAATGGTTGGCAATGGCAGGTTTTAATTTCCCTTGATATGAGCAAAGCGAATGATTAGGGTTACCCCAGTTTTTTTTAGAATACGGCTCTTTTTGGTAAGGTAAATTAGTTTTAACATTATTCCATTGTGCTTGCCATTGATAATTATTAGGTGCAACTACATTATTTTCATTTACTTGCTCGTTGAAATTGAACGCAATCAAAACCTGCGACAAAATTTCATTATTTTTCGACCGTCTTTTACGAAGAACTTTGGTATTGAGTAACTCATATCCTATTTCTCGCAATATGTCTATTAAAATTTTGTCTGTTTGAATATGTACTCCACAGAAAATAGAATCGCCCAAATCAATCAGAATTTTAGCGTTTGGTTGCAAATGTGGTTTTACATTATTGAAAACTTGGAACATTTCATAGAAATAGCACTTTACCATTAACTGAATACGGCTGTCGTATGATTGCTTTTCTAATTCCACCAAAGTGTCGGTTAACAGTTGGCAATTATCTACAACTTCATTGGCTATTTGATTGGCATATTCACGCTTTACATCGTTAATTCCGCTTGTCAAAACTTGATCTCGGAAATAACGCAAATCACTTTCATTTTGCAAATATCGTAAAAACCACAACTCAATTTTTGTGTTTCTAAAATAATTTGTTCCGTTCAAATAGGGGGGACTTGTGATAATTGCACCGATTTGTAAATCGTGCAAGCAATCCGTTTTCTTTGAATTAGACAATACAAATTCGGGTGTTGTGTTCATCGCAAAGTCAAAACAAAGCAAATCTTCTGCAATTTCGTTAATTTTTGCAGGCAATACTTCTTCCAACCGTTTCATTTCGCCTTTCAAAATTTCTTCTTTGGTACGAAAACGCACATCTCCGTTTTTTTTCAAATACGAAACGGATAAAAGCGAGGAAAAAACAGCAACAGTAAGTAAATCCGCAATTAGTTCCTTGTTTTCAAGGTACAAGAAATCTATGTATGTTCGTAGTTTGAGAATCGAAGAAAATGTGTCATCGGGAAAATATTTACTTTCGCCAAATACCTTAATGTAGGCATTTTTTAATTCTTCATTTTCGTCAGTTTTTTTAATAGTTTTAAATAAACACTTGTTTATCTGTTTCAATTCTGTAGATAATATAGACCTGTTTATTGAATTTTGCTTTAGTACTTTAATTTTTATTTCGGTAAGAAATTGAAGTAAAGGATTTACTTCCGAATAAACTGACGACAAACCGCATTGGTCAGAGGCAAAAATAGTAGTTCCTGTTCCTGCAAAAGGCTCATAAACAACACAATCGTTAATATTATATTCTTCAATCAAAGATTTCACAAAATCGGGCGAATAACCCTCAATGTAAGGATACCACCGCTGAAAAGGAATATTTTTACTGTTTGAAAAAGTTACATCTTTTTCAGTAAAAGTTTTATTGTTCTTTTTTTCGATATTTTGCTTAATCAATCTTTTGATTGTTTGGTTGACGGAGCGTTCTTCTTTTTCGGCTATTTTTACAATGTCGCTATAATGTAAAAAGCCGATTAATTCCTTTATTTCGGGCGTTGTCAATTCTTTGACACGGGTATAATAAGGAATTTCCGGCTCGTTAAACGCTATTGTTACCGACCGCTCATTTGTATCTACTGACGGATAATCACCAAAATACAACGATTTAAAATATTGTTTTGCCATATTGAAACAACTATCAATTTATGATAGTTACTTCGGCAAAAGTACAACAAATTTTTGAAATAAAAGCGGTCTTTAAAATATTTTTATTTTTAGAGAGTTTTTTTAGGTAATTTTTTCTGCACTTTCACACCGCACTGTCCCAAAATGGCATATAACGAAATACTTTGCGTTCTTTGCGGTAAAATACATATTACCGCAAAGGACGCAAAGATAATTATGAAATAATGGTATATTAATTGTTTGACGGCTTGCGTGTTTTGCGAAAAAGCATGGAAATAAAAAAAATAACTATTTACTGCACCGCAACCGGAACTCCATCGGTTGTGATTCCTTCGGCGCTTACGCTTATTTTCTTGCAAAAGTTGTTGTTATAGAATCGGATACTTGCTTTGCCCTGTGCATCGGTCGTAACATCGGGGTTCCAATACAAAGTGCGGTTGTGAGTGAATTTGCCCGGATGATAAATGCCATCGGCGGCGATGTGATCGCGAAAATAATCTGCCGGAGCGGAAAAACCATCGAAGGGCGTGCTGCGAACTCCCTGTATTTCTCGCATACTGGAATCGGTGTAGGGATAGATGTAAATCGGTACGAAGAGATCTTGTTGGGTAATGTTTTCACCAGCGTGTCTTTGCATTTCGCCTGAAATCACTATTTTCTGCACATCCTGAATCACTCTTTTTGCCGTTAATTCTTTCACGCTAACATCATAAGCCCTTTTCCCTGTTTTGTAGGTAATTCTATCAAAGGCGTCCATTTTACCTTCATCAAAATGAAAAAAATTTGCCTCATTCGGTATTCCATAATAGAAAGTATATCCACCCTCATATATGTCACGTCCGTCAATATCTTTTCCGCCAATATTGTAAACGGTGGAAATGGATTTCTTCGTTTTGTATATAGGATCTGACTGAGTGAAAGTGGAAGTCGTATCTACTACTCCTCTATCTATTACTACACTATAAAAGCTCACTGTGATGTCAAATTCACCTTTACTGGGATCTACCCTTTTCCCAAATTTTCCGAAACAATAAAGTGGGTCTTCTGCAAGTAAATAATCATGAACGTTATACGGGATCTTTCCTCCCATATCAATGTCCTTATCAATTTCCTGTCCTACCGGATGAATATATTCTTTCCATTTTTGCTTCCCTGTTTTTGCCGTTACAACCACATCTTTGATGCGGAAAAGCCGGTTGATGCTGTCGTTATCCGGTTTTATCTCTTTGATTATCGAATCGTCGTCCATTTCTTCTTTGGTCAGTTCCAGTCCGTTACTGTTTTTCCATGCCATTTCATTCACTGCATAATTCCTTAGCGCAGGACTGAACCATCTGTCCAGACGAATTTTTGTATTGGCGTCAGTCAATCCTTCGGAACGGAGATTCACTGTCCATGTCCCATATAAATCTCCAGCAGGATAGATATAAAATTCGCCTTTACTGCCTGTTTTTGTTTCGCCGTCTTGTCGTTGTTTGTCCTGTACCATGGAAACCAGCAAGTCGATGTTTTTTCCACCTACTACTTGCCCATTGATAATTATTTGTTTTTCTCTGTTGTATGATGGCTTGAAAGGCTTAATTCCTGCCATCGTTTGCCATTCGTAGCGTTTCCAGCCTTGCACCATCATCAGCAAATCCAAATTGTGCGTTTGTATATTTTGGTTTTCCGAGCGAAAATAATCTTCCGGATTTTCAATAAATCCTTTCAAATCGGAAGACAATAACAGATTGGTAAAGATGTTTTCCCGATTGCTTTGTATCATCGCTTCTTTGTCGCGTACAGAAACTGAAAATACAGCTTCTTTGACCAAATCTTTTCCAACAGTTGAAAAATCAATCTGTATCAGATCGTCCGGCTCATAGATTGTCTTGTTCGGAACGGCTTCAAGACTGAGTTGTTGCTGTTCGTCCGGCATAATAAACACTTGGCGTTCGGCAAAGATTTCTCCCTTGGTATCAAACAGCGTCAGTTGGTTTATGCCATTTCCAAGCGCTTTGTATGGTATTTTCAAGATGCGAGATTCGTTTAACGAATCAATTGCTTGAAAAAACAGGACTTCGCCTCTGCAAAGAATGGACAATCCCAGCAATGATTGAGGAGTTTGTGAACTTTTTTCTATCTGAACAATTATTGTATTTGAAAAATGGCGGGCTTGCAAAACATAACCCGTTGGCTTGCTTTCAGGTAAATCAAAGGCGTATTTTTTATTGTCAAGGATTACTTTTGCTCGGTTGCGACTTCCATCGGGAGTATAGGCGAAACTGCCCATTCCTGCGTGTTCCGCTGAAGCAGAGCTTACCGCTTCTCCCTGCGGATTAAGAATCTGTAGGTCCGCATTCAGAGGGCGACCTTTATCATCTGTAACTTTGAAAGCGACAATTGAAGTTAATCCGGTGATAAGGTTTCCTCCTTCGGGATAAAAATCAATATTTACATTGCTTTTTTTTACCGGTGTGGGACGCAGATTTTTTAACGGTATCTTTATTCCCAAGTTATCGTTGAGATACAAGTCGGCTTTGATATCATTTTGAGTATATTGACCGTCTTCATGAGCTTGGTTAAATACAGGGAAAACGCGGGAAAATGCTGTTTCTGCTCCGAAGTTCAGCATGGCTTTGGTGTAGGCTCGAATCTCGAAAAAGCCTGCCATATATTCGACATTGACATCATCTAAATAAAACTCGCCGTGACACTGACCGTTATCTATTTTCAATTTTTTTGTCTCTAAAACTTTTCCTTTTTCGTTGAGCAGTTCCACATACAAAACTCCGCTCAGCGTGTCCGGTAAAAAGTCGGAAGCATTCACCACATAAGCCTTAAACCACAGCGTATCGCCCAAAACATAGCTTGTGTTGTCGAAATGCAGATAGACTTTTTCCTGCGGAACTATCCGGTTGAAAACCTCTATGGTGCGTACAAACCGCTGCAATTTGCCCAAAGCTACGGAATCTGTTTGTGCCTGCGTTGACAGACAGGCGAAAACTACTGCCAATAGAAGTATAATTTTTTTCATAAGACATATAAACAATAATCGGGAACAATATTATACAATGTAATTCTGTTTTCCAAATAAATTTCATTGTTTTTTGCATGAAGGCGATAAAATTAACATTTTATTTCGATATAACATATATGAATGATATATTCAGCCAAAATGATTGATTTTTTCTTGGAGCATGCCAATAAACATTGTAAGGAAGCGTGAGCGGAAGAATAAAAGCGGTGAAATAAATCGCCCTACCCGCCCCTAATTTTTTAAAAATCTCATGTTTCATAATTCATAATTCATAATTTTTTATTACCTTTGCACCCCGATTGGTTTTGAAAATAAAAATAATATTATATAGCAATGAAACAAGGACTTCATCCGGCAAATTACCGTCCGGTCGTTTTTAAAGACATGTCGAACGACGACACATTTATAACACGTTCAACGATTAATGCAAAAGAAACTATTGATATTGATGGAATTAATTATCCTTTAATTAAGATAGAAATTTCAAATACTTCACATCCGTTCTACACCGGCAAACAGAAGCTGGTGGATACTGCAGGACGCGTTGACAAATACATGAGCCGCTACGGCAATCGGAAAAAATAAGAGGCTGCCTCAAGAACAAGACAGCCTCTTTGTCAACGCGCCATGCAAGGCGTTTTCTATTTCCCTGCGTTAACCCCGTTGTTTTCAGCTTGTTGAATAGCCCATGCCAATACATTGCAGAACAGTCGCGAATTACAGACCGGTACGCTACTGCCGCCAAATTGTATGCCGTTACCAAACGCCGGTTTGTCTATCGGTCGAAAA
>WQYU01000111.1 GCA_009781075.1 Paludibacter sp.
GCAGAAAAAACAGAAATATTTATTCATTTGATAAAAAACAACTATTTTTGTAAACTTAAAACAGGACTAAAAAAATCTTGTAAATATATATCAGTATTAACAAAAAAATTGTAAACTTTTTTTTAGGACGAGACAGTATTGCAAAACTTTTGCAGTCCCCTACTAAAAACTTAAACAGAAATAAAATCTGCCTGTCCATTGCCAGTTGTTTTGTGTGGATGTTGGCGTTGCACAAACAACATGAAAGGCAAAAAGTCGCAAAATATTTGTGATACCTGCACCAAATTCTGCGTATGGTTTTGTATATCTGTGCATAAACGCCGGAAAATCAGCGATTTGTGCGTGTTTTGATTTATCTATCCAACCGTAACCGATTTTGAAAGTTAGCATTTCGCGCAGGTCGAAACGCCGAACAAAAGGAATTTGGTTAAAAATAATTCCGTTGAAAGTTATCTCATTGTGCAATTGTAAATTTTTGTCAGCAGGAATTTGTAAATAATTCAACATGCTGAATTTAAGCAAATTATAATTATGTGTTTCATTTCCGTAAGGATACGCCAAAAGTAGAAATGGCACCGCACCGAAAACAACATCTGCACGTGCAGCATATTTCCAAATTCCTAATTCAAAAGGTAATTTTTGAGAAAGTGTTGTAGAAAGTTTTCCGTAATATCCTGATAATGAGCCGAATGAATATTTTCCAATTTCGGACATAAAATACAAAATCGGTCTGCGAGTCGGCAAATAAATGCGTTGCAAATGGTCTTCGTATTTTTGCTGATTTTTTGAAAAACGCATCGAAATTGTAAGCAAATTATTTGAAAATGAATTTATTACATTAGTATTTTGAATAAAAGGCAAAGATTCATCTGCAAAAATTAGATTGTGTCGCAAAATAAATGTGGTCTCAAAACTGTTGTTCCAATCGTTTGTAAATGAAGCAAATAACTCTCGCCGCAAATTCATTTTATTTGCTTTTCTAAAAGAAAGAAATGTACTTTGAAAATTTTCGTCCGCAGCAGAAAAAGGTTCTTCTCTCAATAAAAAATCATTATAATCATATTCAATTCTGCGATAATCATTAAAATAGCCTGCTGAAAATAAACGTTTTGTCTGTGTTGGGAGTTTCCATTTTGTAAAAGCGTAATATTTTATTTCCTTATTAGCCAAACCATAGGCGATATGTCCACCAAGAGCAAAATTATGTAAAAAATCTTCGTTTGTTTGCAGCGGCAATGCTACTCGCAATCCTTCTATCTTACTCAATCTCAATATATTATTAACATTTCCAAAATCAATTATCCCAATTTTTGCATTGCTTGTAACAAAAATGTCGGCAATGTAAATGGCAGTTTTGTAAAGTGGCGTTGCTTTCAAGGCAGCCATTTTTTCAGAAATTTGCTGCTCAGAAAAATTGGCAGACAATGGAATTTTTACATCATTTTCATTAATAGCAAAAGTGGAATTGCTTGTAAAATAGAGATTTATATTAATTGCTGTTGTGTCGGCGAAAAGATGATAATCCAAATTGCAACTTATTTTTTCTGCATTTTTATAGAAAAAAGCGCTATCTTTTTTCTCAAAATATTGGCTAATTTTTAACTTTTTTATAAAATTCAAATTTGCCTGATTCGGCAATTCAACCGAAATCTCCACAAGCGCATAAGTTGCCGAATCGATTAACATTTTTCCGTTAAAAGCCAGATTTTTTCTATTCTTTGAGCGAAAATCAATTTGATAAAATTTTAATTGATTTACACTTATACTATCAATTAAAAAAAAATTATAAAATGTATTTCGGACAGTTGATAGTGGCGAAATAAACGATTTGCCGAATAAAAACACTGTATTTTGATAAAAGTCAATATTTTCGTTAAATAAAATTTGCAATTTTGAGAAAAATAAATCTGCGGTTTTGTCTTCTTTGTTATCATTGTTTTCGAAAGGAATCTTTGTTTTTTGCTCAACTTTAAATTTTTCATTGGAATGAAAAACAGGAATTGTCATAAATGTATCAGTATATGTCAAATCGACTGATTCCAGCCGTTTAAATATCTTATTATCTATGTTTTTATTAATTAAAAAAATAGAATTTTCAACATTTCCAAACGTCGTAAAATTCGGATTGTTTGTAATATTGTTTCGTTTTCGTGCCTGCTCAACTTTTCTCATCAATTTCAGAGCAGGATTTTCGCCCGGTCGCACAAAAACTTCAGACAGCCACATGATATCCTCTTTCATAATTATTTCAGTACCAACACTTTGTCCGCGTTGCACTTTCAGTTTCTCTTTCCTGTAACCGATATGCGAAAAGACTACAACCGTCTCATTGCCCATTGTGCGCACCAAAAAATAACCTTCATTGTTGGTTTGCATTCCAATGTCTGTTCCTTCAAAATATACGTTCACATCTGCAAGCGGTTCGCGGTCTTCATCCAACACTTGTCCGATAACAAGCGTTTCTTGCGCACTAATTAGGGCGGAAAAGCATAAGAAAAATAATTGAAAAAAGTTTTTTTTGTGATTGGACAAAATGCAGCTCATATAAAATCATTTTTTGCAAAAATATAAAATTATTCTCAAAATAAATGGAAAATCGTTGCCGAAAATCATTCTGATTTTTCACCTTATTTAGAATGATTATAAATAATAAAAGTTTTTAATTTTTTTTTAAGGAAATCAAAATTACTTAATTATTAGCATTTTATAAAAAAATAATTTTATTCTGGTATTATACAACAAAGATTTGATTAAATACTTAATAATAAATATATTAGATATGTTTCTTATCTAAAACAATAATAATAAGTATTTTCATATTAAATAGCTGAAACTAAATAACTTAAAACTCTTTTTAATATTCCAAAAAAAAAATCATTTTTTTTATAATTATTTTTTTTTGAATTTTGCAAAGAAAAATAATTGGAATAAATATAGAAAAATATTGAAATGAAAAACAGTGGGCAAGTCGACCGTGCAAAAATTATGCAACATGAACAAATTTGGTCAAAATGTTTGACCGTAATCAAAGATAATATTAGCAGCAGTGCTTTTAATACGTGGTTTGAGCCTATTGTTCCGCTCGAATTTAAGAACCAAGTACTCGTGTTGCAAGTGCCAAGTCAGTTTTTTGTGGAATATATTGAAGATATTTATATTGACCTTCTTCGCAGAACTTTACATCGTGTTATCGGTTCCGGTACAAAACTCGAATATAGGGTTTTGATTGATAAATTGACCAACAGCAGTACGCTAATTCCATCAAATGTTGAAACGAAACCCGTGCAAAACTCAAAGTCAACGTTCAAAAATCCCTACGAAAGGCCGGCGCTGTCTGAAATTGACCCGCAGTTGAATTTCTCATATAATTTTGGCAATTTGATTGAAGGAAGCAGCAATATCCTCGCACGTTCAGCTGGTGAGGCAATCGCACGTGAACCAGGAACAACAGCATTTAATCCATTGTTCATCTACGGTCAGTCGGGAGTTGGTAAAACGCACTTGGCAAATGCTATTGGCGTGATGTGCAAGCAGTTACTACCTAAAAAACGAGTGTTGTATGTTTCTGCAAATACTTTTCAAATTCAATATACTGACGCTGTGCGCAAGAATTCTGTCAATGATTTTTTGAATTTTTATCAAACTATTGACGTTCTAATTATTGATGACATTCAGGAATTGGAAGGAAAAACGGCAACGCAAAATACTTTCTTTCATATTTTCAATTATTTACATCAAAACTGCAAACAACTTGTACTCACTTCTGACCGTCCGCCGGTTGCAATAAAAAACATCGAACAACGACTTATTACACGGTTTAAATGGGGTTTGAATGCGGAAATGGAAAAACCTGATTTTGAATTGCGAAAAGCAATTTTAAAAGATAAAATTTATAGAGACGGACTTCAAATTCCTGCTGAAATTGTTGATTATATTGCTGAAAATGTCACCGATAACGTGCGCGACCTTGAAGGTATATTAATCTCAATATTAGCGCATTCAACACTTACTCAAAAAAATATTGATCTCAAACTTGCAGAAAAAATTGTTTCACGAATTACCAGCACTGCCCCACGCACAACCACAGTTGAACAAATTCGGGACACGGTTTGTAAATATTATTCGCTTTCGGTTGATGCAATTTCAACTAAAAGCCGCAAGCGCGAAGTGGTTCAGGCGCGTCAAGTGGCGATGTACCTTTGCAAACAAATGACGCAAAATTCGCTTGCAGCAATAGGGCTGGCTATCGGAAGACGCGACCACGCAACAGTTTTGCACGCCTGTAAAACTGTTGACGACCAGATTCAAATTGATAAATATTTCCGCAATGAAGTGCAAGAAATTCAAGGAATGCTCGGTAAACGGTGAGAAAATACTTTTGAACAGATATTTTATTACCTTGCTACCACTCGTTTGCAACGAGGAAGCTAATGGTAGAGCGTTTTTAACATAGAATATTTTATGTTAAAAACATAAAACCAAATTCCACTCGTTTACAAACAAATGGAAACAGGAGTTAATGTAAATAATCTGGATTGCTTCGGCTAACGCCTCGCAATGACGTAAAACCCAGTGAAGGTACGTCACTGCGAGCCGCTGCAAGCAGCGAAGCAATCCATAAGTTAATTCCATTGTTAGTCCTCGTTTGCAACGAGGAGGTTAATGCTATAGTTTTTAACGTAAATATTTTATGTTAAAAACATAAACCCAAATTCCACTCGTTTAAAAACGAATGGAAACAGGAGTTAATGTAAATAATCTGGATTGCTTCGGCTAACGCCTCGCAATGACGTATGTTCACCTTGTTTATCGTCATTGCGAGGCACAAAGTGCCGAAGCAATCCATAAAAATCCCTTGCTGCCCCTCGTTTGTAACGATGACCTTCCGTAATGGTCGTAGGGGCAGGTTTCAAACCTGCCCTTACCCACTCGTTTACAAACGAATGGAAACAAAAAAAAAATCTTTTTGCAATGTTTTTTTAATTTGAATATTTCAACCGCTCCCCTTTTTGTGTTTCATCAAAGACTCCGTTGTCAAAAACTTTGTATCCATTAACAAAAGTTGCAACAATTTTATTGGAAAATTCCACACCTTCAAACGGCGACCAGCCGCATTTATACAAAATATTTTCTTTGCTCACCGTCCATTTTTCATTTGGATTAATTAATACCAAATCGGCGAAATATCCTTGACGAATATACCCGCGTTTTTCTATTTTAAAGAGTTCGGCAGGTGCGTGGCACATTTTTTCAACAACTTTTTCTAATGAAAAATAACCTTTCTTAACAAGTTCGAGCATTGCAACTAAAGAATGTTGTACCGAAGGAATTCCCGAATAAGCATTAAGGCAACCGCCTTGTTTTTCAGAAAGAAGGTGCGGAGCATGGTCGGTCGATATTGTATCCAATTTATTGTTATTGACAGATTTTATTAACGAAAACCGGTCATATTCGGTTTTAATGGCGGGATTGCATTTTATTTTTGTTCCTAAATTTTTGTAATCTTTATCCGAAAACCACAGGTAATGAACACATGTTTCTGCTGTTATTTGTTTGTCTTTTAAAGGTTTATCATCAAAAATATGTAATTCCTTTTCGGTTGAAAGGTGCAAAATATGCAGGCGTGCACCGTATTTTGTTGCAAGGTCAACTGCCCGTGCCGACGAACGATAACACGCTTCAGATGAGCGAATAAGCGGGTGATATTCAATGGGAATATCTTTTGAACCGAATTTATTTTTATATAAATCAATATTTTGTCTGATAATTTGCTCATCTTCGCTATGGACAGCAATCAGAGCAGGAATTTCAGCAAAAATTGCACTCAATGTCTTTTGATTATCAACAAGCATATTGCCTGTAATTGCTCCCATAAAAACCTTAACAGCACAAGTTTTACCCGACGGTAATCGTTTGAGTTCCTGCAAATTATCATTTGTGGCACCAATGAAAAAACCAAAATTTGCAAACGACATTTGAGCAGCCATTTCAAGTTTTTGCTCTAACAAATCTAAAGTAGTCGTTTGTGGTTTTGTGTTCGGCATATCTAAAAACGATGTTACTCCACCTGCAACCGCCGCCTTGCTTTCAGTGTTGAAATCGCCTTTTTGAATAAGTCCCGGAGTGCGAAAATGTACGTGCGAATCAATCACGCCTGCAATCAAAATTAAACCTTTTGCATCAATAATATTAAATTTTTCGTCAACAGCAGGCAATTTTTCGCCTTCAATAATGTGCGTAATTATTTGATTTTCAACAACAACTGAGCCTACAAAAGTTTGTCCTTCATTTACTATAGTTGCATTTTTTATTATAAAAGCATTATTCATAATCCGTTATTTCAAAATTACAACTCCTTCCTGCAACAACATCTCAGGCTGATACGAGAGTTTTGCTTTACGCAATGATTCGAGTCCCATATCTTCTTCGCGATTAATATAAAGATAATTAGCCGCAATATGTTCTGCAAATTGTTGATTTATAATAGCATAACCACCATTCATATTACGCGGCGCTTTTTCAATGTGAACAACAAAAGTATCATTATCAAGCGGTTCTCCAACGGCAAAAGACACAATTTGTCCATTAATTTTAATCATTCCGCCCTGCAAAGCAAGGGCGTCAAAGTGCTTGAGCATCAGTTCACTTGCCTTAAAATCGTAAATCAATGACGGGTCGGTTTGCATATTTTCACTCTCCCATTCTTTTAACATATTCCAACATTGAAAACAATCTTCACGAGTGTTTATCAATGTAAATTCCCAAGAAGGATTTTCGGCTTTAAAACGATTAATATGATTGCGTTTCGATTGCAGTTTTTTCCCCGAAAGAGCGATTAATTTTTCTGTAAGATACAGATATTCAAAGTTTTCACGCTCAGGCAAAAATGAAAATTTGTTGGGAATTTCTTCTTGAATTTGTTGCCACATCTCCGGCGAAACTGCTTTGATTTTCAAATCAATGGAACTCTCAATGGCATCATTTTCAAGCAGTTCCAAAGCCTTCTTCAAAGGCATTTTCCCAACAGGATACATATAAAAGGTAGTATTTTTCTCCTCAAATTTTACGAAAAGTGTATTAGCAAACACAGCGAAAACAGTCTTAAAACGTTCCTGCCACGCATAAAGATTAGTAAAACAATAATCGCACGAACGCGACTGCTTGCTTTGTAAACAATTATCTATTAACTTTTTATCAGTAATTTCTATCTTCTGAAAATTCAACATAATATCTTGTAGATAATATTTTTCGGACTGCAAAAGTACAAAAAATTGGAAAAATCTTTAAATATAATTCTCTTATTTTCTAACAAAAACAACTGTATATCCCACAAAACTTCCTTTGTTAAATTTATGAATGGCTTTAATGGTAATTTATTGATTTTTATTAAAATTTATTAAAAAAGCACAAATATTTATAATTCTGTAATAAAGATTTGTTTATCGAAAAATAATTTTTATTAACTTTGCAAAAATTTAATTCATTTTTATGAATTTATTGATTTTACTAAATATTTTCACAACAAACAAATCTTTGCAAATGCTCTATCGCATTAAAAGGAGAGAATTTATCCCCCCTGATTTTGTTTTTAATCTTTTACAAAGAAATTTCCATTTATTTATTACTCAA
>WQYU01000112.1 GCA_009781075.1 Paludibacter sp.
GAAAGTTTTGAACTCAAATGTGCAATTTTTGCCGTTCTTTTTTCGGCAGGTCGTTTTCTTCTCTAACTCCATAATGTTTAATTTTTTGTTGAAATTAGAGTCAACGTATTTGGGGACGATACAAATTTTAATATTGTTTGTGCGAAAATGTTTTTTTTATTATATGAGTAATCATATTAAATACCTAAAATGGAGATAATTTATTGTTATACAATGATTTGATTTATTCACAAGATTTTGTTGTAAAACGCTAACAATGAATTTTTGAGAAATAAAAGAGTAGGGGAGAGTAAAATTTTTGCTCCCTATCTTATTTTTTGGAACTGTTTTTGTTAGAAAAAAAATTAATTATTTTTTTTGATTATGAAAAAAGAAATTATATTGTTAATTTCATTATTTTCAAATATTTATATATTTTCCCAACAAGTAGCTTTGAGGGATACAATTTCCGAAGAAGAATTTGAAAATTTTTTGGGAAAAAGTTTTTTGCAGGCAAAAACAAAAAATCTTGAGGATGCAACTGTTTATGCTTGTGAATGTATAAACAAAGCGACGCATCTGCGCAATGAAAAATCGCGTGCTAATGCAACCAAAAAATGTATTGAAAGTCAGGTATTTGTTTTTCAATTTATTTCAAAACTTGCAGATATTGCTAATTTGCCGGATTCTGCGGATAATTCGGAGTATAAATTACGACTTTCGCAAAACAAAAAATCAGCAGAATTTCAAAAATATTATGATGAAATAACACAAAATCTTATCAAAAAGTGCGATTTTTCTGTTATTTATATGATTCGTACAACCGAAATTGACTTCAAAGCATTATCGGATAATCCCGCTGCACTCAAAGCATACGAACAAGGAGAACAAGCAGCAAAAGCGGACAAATGGAAAAGTGCTGCAAAAAACTATGAAAAGTCAGTATCCATCGACAATAATTTTGCTCTCGCTTGGGAAAAACTTGCACTTGCTTACCGACATCTCAACCAAGGCGACAAAGCAACCTCAGCATCTAAACGCGCCAAAGAAATACGAGAAAATCTGCTAAGATAATGTAACTGAAATATAATTAATAATCTTAGTCTTGGATAAGAATTTTTTTAAACAATGCTTTTGTTGAAAAAACAATACGCATTTTTATTTTTCTTATCCAAAACTCAGGTTAACAGTCAAGTTGCTTACTTTTTTTCGTTTTTTTATAATATTATATTTTCAATTTATAACCATTTCTGCTATTTTTAATAAAATTATCGTATTTTTTTGAGTGAAAAAATTACAAATTTTAAATTCATAAAAAATTTTTAATAAAAATGTAAAAATTGCCTGCAAATCAAACTTTTTTATTATTTTTGCATATAATATTTTTTTAAGTTTTTAATAAAAATTATTTTTAGCAGTATGGAGAGTAAATCAATAGATTGGTCAAATTTGAGTTTTGGCTACAGAAAAACAGGTATAAACGTACGGTGCAAATACGAAAATGGCAAATGGGGGGCGCTCACTTTTTGCGAAGATGACACCATTACGATGAACATTGCCGCAACTTGCTTGCACTACGGACAGGAAGTTTTTGAAGGTTTGAAAGCATTTAAAGGCAAGGACGGTCGCATTCGTATTTTCAGAATGAGAGACAATGCCGAAAGGATGATGTTATCGTGTGAAGGTATAAAAATGGCTCAGATGCCCGTTGAACTTTTCTGCGAGGCGGTAGTAAAATTAGTCGAGGCAAATAGAGATTTTGTGCCTCCGTATGGTTATGGCGGCTCTTTGTATATTCGTCCTCTAATTATTGGCACAACTGCAAAAGTTGGAGTAAGTCCTGCTTCCGAATATGAATTTATTTTGTTTGGAATGCCTGTCGGGCTGTATTTCAAAGGTAGTAAGGAAACAACGCCATTTATGCTCACTCGAAAATACGACCGTGCAGCGCCACTTGGAACCGGAACTTTTAAAGTTGGCGGAAATTATGCCGCAGGAATGGTAGCAGGTGAAGAGGCACACGACTTGGGTTATTCAGCAGTATTTTATTTGGATTCCTGCGAAAAAAAATATATTGACGAATGTGGAGCAGCCAATTTCTTTGGAATAAAAAATAATACATACATTACCCCATCGTCGACTTCTATTTTAAATTCTATCACAAACAGAAGTTTGCAGACCATTGCCGAAAAGATATTAGGAATGAAAGTTGAGAAACGTAAAGTGCCTGTAGAAGAACTTTCTACCTTTGAAGAAGCAGGTGCATGCGGTACAGCGGCAATTATTAGCCCTATTGAGCGCATTGACGATATTGATAACGGAATTTCGTATGAATTCTCAAAAGACGGCAATGCAGGACCTGTTTGCAAAAAACTTTTACAACATTTGCAAGCAATTCAAAACGGAGACGATGAAGATCGCTTTGGCTGGATAACATACGTTGATTGATAAAGATGGATATCAAATCAGCAGAATTTGTGATTTCGAACACCGACTGGCGCAAATGTCCCAACTCACAGTTGCCGGAGTTTGCGTTTGTCGGACGTTCAAATGTGGGCAAATCGTCTTTAATTAATATGCTTACAAATCGCAAGGGCTTGGCAATGACCTCATCGAAACCCGGAAAAACACTGCTAATCAATCATTTTTTAATTAATAATAAATGGTTTTTGGTTGATTTACCGGGCTACGGATATGTAACACAAAGTAAAACAATTCGCCAAAATCTAAAAGAAATTATTAGGAATTATATGCTCTATCGCCAGCAGATGACCAATCTTTTTGTGCTGATTGACTGCCGACTCGCTCCTCAACAAATTGATATTGAATTTATTACCTGGCTTGGAGAAAAAGAAATCCCTTTCTGCATTGTTTTTACCAAAATCGACAAACTATCAAAAGGGAAACTTACGGAAAATATTGATTTTTATAAACAAAAATTATTGGAAACGTGGGAAGAACTTCCGCCGATTTTCATCACTTCGGCTCAAACAGCCGAAGGAAAAACAGAGTTATTAAATTATATCGAACAAATTTTGAAATTATCGGTTTTGTAGAGAAATATTTCTTTAATGTTCAAAAAAGAATAAAAATTATGAGTCATTATAATTAAAACAGACAAGTATTTCCCTTTCGCAGAAAAAGCGAGTGGATTTATTTATTTTTTTGTAAATTTTCCTTTAAACTTTTATTCCCACATTAGCATAAAAAAATTGAGAATAAATACAGGTTTTTGTTACTGGACTAAATCATCTTGGTACTTCCACGCTGTCAATTATTTGTTTGGCAATTTGAATAGTAGTCAGTCCTTCCATTTCGCGTTCTGGAGCGAGTAAAATTCTATGATTTAACACATAAGTAGAGATAAATTTCACATCGTCAGGGGTGATAAAATCCTTCCCCTGCATTGCAGCGTATGCTTTTGAGGCGTTCAAAATGGCAATAGATGCACGCGGAGATGCTCCCAAATAGAGATTGGCATTGGTACGAGTAGAAACAACGATTTTTGCAATATATTCAACAAGTGAATTTTCCACATGAATTTGGCGTATAAGTTCTTGATACTTAACGATCTGTTCTGCCGAAACCACCTCCTGAACTACTGCTGTTTCATCTTGTGAATTCATAGTATTATGATTTAGAACAATATTAATTTCCTCATCAAGCGTCGGATAATTAATATTTATTTTAAATAAAAAACGGTCTAATTGCGCCTCAGGCAAACGATAAGTCCCTTCCTGTTCAATAGGATTTTGTGTTGACAACACAGTGAAAGGTCTTGTAAATGAATATGTTTGCCCATCAACAGTGATTTGTCTCTCTGCCATCACTTCAAACAGTGCCGATTGCGTTTTAGCGGGTGCGCGGTTGATTTCATCAATAAGTACAATATTTGCAAAAACAGGACCTTTTTTAAATTCAAAATCAGTCAGTTTTTCATTAAAAACAGACGTTCCGATAACGTCAGAAGGCATCAAATCGGGAGTAAATTGTATTCGACTGAAAGGCGCACTTATACATTTTGCTGTCAATTTTGCTAAAATTGTTTTTGCTACTCCCGGCACTCCCTCAATAAGCAAATGTCCATCGGCGAGTATTGCGGTTAATATCAGGTCAATGGCAAGGTCTTGCCCTATAATAACTTTCTTAATTTCGGCACGAATGCGATCAATAGTCTCATTAAATTCCGACAAATCAATGTTGCTTTGACACGTATAATTTTCCATTATTTTTTGTATAATTATTTTTTAGGGGACTTCCTAAAATTTGTGTTTGTTAATAATTTCGTCGCCTGCAAAGTTAATAATTTTTTTCTTGCAGAAAAAATAATGTAAATACCACACAACAAAAAGCCGCCATTTCGGCGGTTTTATTTTATTAAATAACATAACTTTTTGAGGTTGTTGGTAAAACAGAAATAATATTTCTTTAACAGCCATGTTTTATAAAGTCGCTGATTATTAATATTTTATGAAGATTTTTCTAAAATTGCCAACCTAATGAATAGTTAAATTCCCATTTTCCTCCATTATAAAGTCCTAATCCCGGAATATAATATGGATAGACTTCTCCTTGCTTTGGCGAGGTAAAAGCGCCTTTGATGCGCACGTTCCATCCAATAAAAATGTTGTTAATAATTTCAGCACGAATTCCCGCCAACACTTCCCACCATATCATAAACTTGCGTTGATTCGAAAAATTGATAATATTATTTCTATTCCAATAATTGTCTGTAATTTGCACATTTTCAATATTATATAAAAGATTACTGCCTCCAAATCGCGCTCCAATGGAAAAAATATTATTCATTGCACTAAGTGGTTTTGTCGAATTAAGAACATTATAATCCATTCCAATACGATAATAAAGCGCATTAGTATTGTAAATCAAGCCGCTGACAGATACTTTATTATTAATACCTCCATAGCCGATTTCTATAGTAGGAAAAAATTTCTCTTTTAAATTGACAACCGCAGCACCTTGATAATAGTAACCTTTACTTGCTCCGATTGCTTTCATAAGTGGTGATAGCAAATCTACCTCAAGGCGTATGCCTCGAAAAAGTGAACTGTCTTTATTAACGGTTTGTGCCGTTAAATTATTTAAGATCAAACTACTGACGATAATCGTAATGGTGATGAAAACTGAAATTTTCCGCATTTTGCGTATCTACTGAATTATTAATAAATGAAATTGAATCTACATAAGAGCCGCTGATTTGAAACGAATCAATCGAAAATATTGTCAAATATCCGCATTCAAACGATAAATATTCATCTTTTGTAGTATAAAAAACAGTAAAAGTTTCGAGCGTGTCGTTGAGAAAAATGTTAAAAGTTGAATAATTATCAAATTTATTCAGCGGCAGGTTAATATTTTGCGTAGGAACGCTGTCGTAAAGCAGCGAATCACTACCTGCGCCTTTGGCAGTGACTATCAGCGTGTTATTGGAATTTGTTTGCCTGCCCAAAGAGTCGATTACCGACTTGTAAAAGCCAATTCTCAACATGACATAGTTATCCTCACGGCATTGTTCATCGTTGTCGCACGCAGAAAAAATGAGAAAAATCGTAAAAACCAACAATAAAATTATATATTTTTTGTACATAAAAAGCCTTTTTTATTTTTGCAAAATTAATGAAAATGTTCCAAAGTATGAGTATTTTATCATTGTATATTAATTTTTTTTGATATTTAAAAAAAATTGTATTATTTAGTAAATAATATTACCTTTGTACTCAAATTATTTTATCAAAAATTTTGGTTCCGTAGCTCAGTTGAATAGAGCAACAGCCTTCTAAGCTGTGGGTCTTGGGTTTGAATCCCAACGGAATCACAAAAGGTTAATTCATTGATTATCTTGATGTTTTATAAAAATTTTCAATGTTTTTTATTTGTAAATACTCAAACTTAGCAGTTGAAAAGCGTTGAAAAAATACTATTTTAAATGAAAATTATATGCAAATTTGCAATAAGTATGCAAATTTTATGCAAAAATTAATCTTTTTAATATGGAAACAACAGTTTATTTAGACACTAGAAGTCAAAAAAAAAACGGAAAATATCCTGTTAAACTTCGATTCCAGTTCAAAGGGAAGCAGATATATTTTCAAACGGGAATTGACCTTGCGCTTGAAAACTTTAAAAACGGTTCGGCTGTCGGAACCGACAAAAAGTATCAATCTGTTATTTATGCCAAAAAATTGAGATTAGACAGTATGATTCTGGATTTGGAACGCTGTAGCCGACTTAAAGAATTTAACTGCAAGCAGTTGAAAACTTATTTGGAAAGCGATGGAGTCGAAATAAAAGAGCAAAACGGCTTGTATTTTAAACCATACTTATTAAATTTTATTGAAAAATACAGCAATAAAGGAACAAAAAATATTTTTATAGATACACTCAAAAAAATATCAACTTTTTGTGATATTGATGAATTAACATTTGAAAATATAAATGTTGCATGGCTAAAAGATTTTGATATTTTTATGGAGAAAGGTAATATTAAAATAAACACGCGCTCAATACATATGCGCAACATTCGAACGATGTATAATGATGCTATTGACCGTGAATTAATATCTTTGAATTCGTATCCTTTTCGCCGATTTAAGATAAAAAAGCCGAAACACAACACAAAGATATGCCTGTGATTGACCTTAAAAAACTGATTGATTATGACAGTTCCAAAATGCCGGCAATGCAGCGTTATATTGATTTTTTCCTGCTATCATTTTACCTTTGCGGGTTGAATATGAAAGATATTTTATTTCTCAAAAAAGAAAATATTAGCAACGGAAATATTGTGATAAACAGAGCAAAAACCAATATCCCAATATCATTCAAGATTCAACCTGAGGCACATAAAATTATAGAAAAATATAAAGGAAAAAATTATCTGCTTGCACCAATGGATAAATACACGAATTATATTGATTTTGTACGTAAGATTTCTAAATTTCTCAAAAAAATTTTTCCGTATATCTCAATATATTGGGCGAGGCATACTTGGGCTACTATAGCAGGAGAAATTGATATTCCAGACCCAATTATAGACCTTGCACTTGGGCATAAAGTACAAGGAATGAAAGAAATTTACATAAATCGTAACAGGAAAAAAATTGACGAGGCAAATAGAAAAGTTATTGATTATGTTTTAAATTCTTGAATGAACGATATTCATTTTCTCACCCCTTCATAAACTTCCTAACCCCTAAAACCAATCCTACCCCCGCAATAAGTACCCAAAACCCGATTATCTGAGTCTTTTGCCACCAATTTAATCCTGTTTTTGCGGACGTTGCGGTGTCAATTTTCACCTGTTCGGAATTTCCGAACAACTGCCGCAAACTGTCATTCTCATAAGCATAAGAGAGTAACGCCGAATGTTGCCGCTCGGAAGCTTCTATCAATTCAAAATATTTTTCCTTGTAATTAATTGTTTGCGTAATATTCTGATTTTCCGTTCGTTCGGTATTTTTTTCTGTTGCGCTGCCGCTCTCAATTTTTACCTGCCCGCTCTCAAAATATTCCTTGTACCAACTGTTTACCGCTAATTTCTCAGAAACATTTTTATACATATTTTCAAAATATTCTGAGACATTTTCCAAAATGGAAATAGTC
>WQYU01000113.1 GCA_009781075.1 Paludibacter sp.
GCCAATAATCAAGAGTAGCTCTCGAAATATTGTACTTTTTCGAGGCAAAGTTAAGCGAAATTTGCCCATTGTTGATTTGCTCAATGACGAAAGTTTTGAACTCAAATGTGCAATTTTTGCCGTCCTTTTTTCGGCAGGTCGTTTTCTTCTCTAACTCCATAATGTTTAACTTTTTGTTGAAATTAGAGTCAACGTATTTGGGGACGATACATACGGTAGCAGAGTTTGTGAAAGAGATAAGAAGTAATGGTTAATGGTTAATGGTTAATTCATAATTCTCCATTTTCAATTATTTTTATTTTTTTGCAAAAAATAAAATAAGAAAATGATACTGCAATTTTCTTATCATCAAAAACAAACTCAAAAGTATCGCTTTTTTTCTGACAACCAAAACATAATATAAGAAAAAAGAGTAAAAATTTTTGTTTCAACATTTTTTTTATATCATATTTAAGTCGCAAATGCAATTTTTTTGATTTGCAAATATAGATAAAATTTTTGGATTACCATACGGATAAAAATTTTACATTTTATTATGTGAATGTATAATTTATAGGAGAAAATTAATAAAAAACATATCAAAATCAAGTTATTTTTCCGCCGTTCTGTTTTATTTTATAAAAATATTAAAAAAACTTTTGTAATTTTGTCTTTCAAAAAAATAATTGTTATTTATTAATGATGACAAATAAAAACTCGGTATTACTGCTTTATACAGGTGGTACAATCGGAATGTCTGAAAACTTGTGTCCGATGGCATTTGAGCAAGTGCAAAAATTACTGCCGGAACTTGAACAGACAGGCGTCAATATCACAAATTTTTCGTTTGACCCACCGATTGATTCGTCGGATGTGGATACGGATTTGTGGGAAAAAATCGCCCGTATGATTGAGAATAATTACGATAAATTTGATGGTTTTGTAGTGCTTCACGGTACAGACACAATGGCATACACTGCCTCGGCATTGAGTTTTATGCTTGAAAATCTTGCCAAACCGATTATTCTCACCGGCTCACAACTGCGGATTGGAGAATTGCGCACCGATGCAAAAGAAAATTTGCTCAACGCCATTATGCTTGCTTGCGGTAAAAATGAGTTTGGAGAGGCAATGGTACCTGAAGTATGCGTCTATTTCGGAGATGAACTTTATCGCGGCAATCGTACTACAAAGAAAAATGCCGAACATTTTTCGGCTTTCCGCTCTTATAATTATCCGCTGCTTGCAAAAGCCGGAGTGCATATCAAATATTTTACGTCAAATATTCGCTACCCTGATAAATCGGCAAAATTATGCGTGCGCACTAAAACCGATAAAAATATTGCCATTCTTAAAATATTTCCCGGAATTACGCAAAATGCAGTCAGTGCAGTATTTAGCACTACTAATTTGAAAGCCGTAGTACTCGAAAGTTTCGGTTCGGGCAATGTTCCACAAGAAAATACATGGTTTCTGAACGAACTGAAAAAGGCGATAGATAAAAAAATTATTATTGTAAATAAAACGCAATGTAATAGCGGTTCGGTAGAAATGGGTCGTTATCCTGCAAGTCAAAAATTAAAAGATATTGGCGTAATAAGTGCTTACGATTGCACCACAGAGGCTATTGTAACAAAATTAATGTGCCTTTTGGGTGAAAATAAGGACTTGGAAAAAGTGAATAATTTATTAAAAACCGATATTGCCGGCGAAATGACAATCTCTGACTCCGAATAAAAAAAATATTTTATATCTTTGCAAAAAAATAATAAAAAAATGATTGGAAATATTCGACTTCCTGAAATCTTATTTATTGTATTAATAATTTTGTTGCTTTTTGGAGCGCGAAGAATTCCTGATTTAATGAAAAATCTGGGAAAAGGAATTAGCAGTTTCAAACAGGGACTCAACGACATAACCAAAGACACAGAGGCAAAGCAGCCCGAAAGTGAAAAAGGGAAAAATGAGCAAACAGACGCTTGATTTTTGGGCGCATTTAGACCAGTTACGAGGAGTAATGCTTCGTACAGCGGTTGTGATTGTGGTGTTTGCAGTGGCAGCATTTATTTTTAAAAATACGCTATTTGCCATTGTGCTTGCGCCGCAAAATGCTGATTTTCTGACTTATCGGTTCTTTTCAAAGTTCACTCCCCTACCCGATTTTTCTGTTCCACTAATCAATACAGGGCTTGCCGAGCAGTTTCGGATTCACATGAAAGTTGCATTTGAGGCAGGCATTTTACTTGCATCGCCCTATATTATTTTTGTTATTTTCAAATTCGTTTCTCCGGCACTCTACAAACGTGAAAAACGTCCAATGATGCAAGTCGTTTTTTGGGGTTATTTTATGTTCGTTATTGGAGTTTTGGTAAGTTATTTTCTGATTTTTCCGCTGACATTCAGGTTTTTGGGAACATATCAAGTTAGCCAAACGGTTGAAAATTTGATTTCGCTCAGTTCGTATATCGACACTCTGACGATGCTTTGTATGTGGTTCGGTATATTGTTCGAGTTACCGCTGTTGTGCTGGTTTTTTGGAAAACTTGGAATTCTCAATGCAGCATTTATGCGCCGTTATCGCCGTCATGCTATTATTTTGCTGCTTATTCTGGCTGCAATAATCACTCCAACAGGTGATATTTTCACGCTTTTAGTTGTCGCCTTGCCGCTCTACGCCCTTTATGAAATCAGTATTTTTGTTGTAAAAAAATAAGGTAGAATAAACATCTTATTCAATCAATACAAAAAAATCAAGGGTTGTTTTAACAGCCCCTGATTTTTTAGGTCGATAATCTCTCAATTTTTATTAACTACCAGCCCGAATACAACATTAATTCTCAATTTTTTTAATATCAAAACCTTCCGGAACTTCAAAAATGGAATCAGGAGGCACTGTTAAATCTATCGCAGTTACGATAGTGGCTATTTTCATTTTCCCAACATTACCTTCCATCTTCATGTTTAGGTTGCCGTAACTGAGAATGATAACGTCCATATCCATCTTTGGATATAATACTTGTGTCTTTTTACATTTGTAACCAAGATAATTTTCTTCTCCGAGTTCTTTTATTTCCGTACCTTCCATAATTTTACCACCAAGAGCCGCTCCCAGAGCCGCGTCCATACCATTGACAGGAACATATTGTTCATATGTAGTACCTGTTTTTTTTACCAAATCAAGTTCCCAATGTGTATTACCTTTAACTATTCCCAACTTATGGGTTTTTTGGGTAAAATTTTTCGTAATTTCCATCTCCATTTTTTCTTCGGTAGCAGTCCAATCGCCCCAATGGTCAAAATAGATGATTTTCTTCATTTCCATTCCCAAAACGGTTGTAACTTCTTGATAACTTCCGCGTTCAAATGGCAGTCGCTTATCTTTTAGTGCTTGCTGTTGGCTTGTTGTCTCGTCTGTTGCTGTTTCCGACGTTTTTGATTTACTGCCGCAAGCAGTACTTACCACCATTAGCAACAATAACAAATAAAACGATAGTTTGTTAAATGTGTTCATTAGATTAAAATTTTAATTACATCATCTTTAAAGCACCTAATGCTCCACTACTAATGAAAATCGCAGTAAGCACAGCAGAAAGCACTCCCGTAACTACAATCGTTACAATTAGAGATACTACAAAATACCCTGTGTGTTTTTCTGCGGGAGTTTCCATCATCGGTTGTATTCCCAGATAGAGAAGATACAAACTGTATAATCCACCTATCCAAACCAAAAACGATAGTGCAGGCAAGATATAAAAGATTCCTGCTATCAACATTGGCGTATAGGCATAAGCCACCAATGAGAATGCTCTGTCAAAATTTTTCTTTGCCCCGAATGTTTCAGCAAGAAGATTGATAACGAGCGCAGTTAAATAGATTCCGCCTACCATGATTACCCATTGAACAATCGCTTGGCGGATTCCCCACGAGATTGAGTGAAAATGCATTCCCAATACCGAAAAACCTATCAGCCCGTAACCAATGAATGCGGCTATGACAGTGATTAACGACAAAGGCAATACATACCCACTGAATACTTTTGAATGCGGCGAGTTTTCGCCGGCAATTTTCGCCCATTCATTTTTCGGGGCGATAATGATTTGTTTTATTCTTTCAAACATGATTAAAAAAAATTAATTGTTTATACTGCTCCTAACATTCTTTCACTTGCGAACAAGGGTAAAATGTTAGAGAAAAATTTACAAAACTATTATTCAATAAAGACACAAAAATACAACTTTTTTTTATTTTGCAAATATTATTTATTTTTTTTATTAAATTTTTTTTAAAGTTCTCCTACTGCAACAATTTTTAATCATGTAGAAAAAAGTATAAATTTACAATCCGATTCCGCTGCTTTTCTGTTTAACATTGCTGTCGTTGTCCAAAGATGTTTTTGTGACATTTACCTGCTTGCCCTGATTGAAACGATAGTTAATTTGAAATATCATCAAATTTTTCAATAATTTTATTCCTGCACTGCTAAAAGAGTAATAAGAAGGCGTTTGTATCAAATTATCCTGTGAATACCTGTAAAAATTTCCCTCCGGAATTGGCGGAACATATATCATCGTGATGCTGAGTTTTTTCTTAAACAGATTTTTTTGAAGCATTATCATCGCAATATCATTTCCGCCTTGGTTATATCCCTGCAAAAAAGCCCATTTGGTAATATTTTCTTGAATGCCGGCACCCACCAGTGCGTCCCATTTATTTATGCTGTAAAAAAGAAATGAGTTGAACATATAACTGAACTGACTGTTTTTCAAACCATTGTACGAAAGCCACGTCTGTTGCACTTGCAGCCAGTTTTGCCAAAAAAACGTCTGTTTCAAAAATGGTATTGTAAAACTTACATTTGCTCCTACATCTTTATAATCGGCATTGACCTGACTTTGATAATATTGTCCGTTATCTTCATAAAAATATTGCTGGAAGTTTTTTGAATCAAAACTGAAATATGGCGAAACGGTAAAATATTTCAAAAAATTAAAATCCAATGTAACTCTCTGAAAATTAGATGGTTTCAAATCCGGATTTCCGACTGCCCAGGTCAACGAATCTCGCTGTGTTGTAAAAGTATTCAACGAATTAATATCGGGGTAACTCGGATATGAGTTGTATTTTAGGGTAACGCTAAATTTATCGGACGGCTTGTACATAATATTTGCAAAAGGCAAAATGCCCAACTGCGATTGTTCTGAGGTTTCAAATTTCTGATTAAAAAACTCAAGCATTGCGCCGATTTTAAAACTTAACTTTTGAACAGGCGCATAACTCAAATAAACCGAAGGACGATTGCGTATCTGTTGCTGCCTCAAAGTAGAATTATTTTGATGAAGATTATTGTAGTCAATAATTGCACCGTAACCGAAATCCATCGAAAAATTTTGTGTAAATTGATATGTATAATTCAAATTTATTCGGTAAAAATTTTCAGTCTGATTGTTTGCCGAACTGCTGAACATTTCCCCCTGCAAAAAGTTAGAGTAATTTGACGGAAAAGAGTAGCGATAGCGGAAATCGGCTTCAAAATTGCTTTTTTTACTCCATTTTCCCTTATATGTCAATGTGGTTTGCAACGCATCGTTAGTGCCGCGCGAAAACGTATTAGATATACTTCTGCCGATTATTTCATCGTTTTGATAAGTACTAAGGTCGGAAATGCCTCTTTGTTTGTTAAACCCCGTGTTATAATTCACTTCAAGGGCAAGCGTATTTCCCTCTTTCAACAAATAATCGCCGCCAAAAGTAATGTTATTGTAATTGTTAATAATATTCATATTCGGATTTATGTAGTCCATTGGCGGTGTCTTTACAATTATATCGCCATAACGGTTTTCTGATGAAAGTGGGATATACAAATCGCCGTAATTATTCCAGTACGAAGTATAAATATTCAGTTTTTTATATGTATAAAGAATATTTAAACTTGAATTTTCCTGAATAAATACAGATGGACTGCCGTGTCTGTCAATAAAATTGAACATCGGATTTGTGTTTGCGTTAATATCAATACCCGAAAAATTTGTTTTGGTAATGATATTGATAACCGCCCTGTAACCGTCTGCGGCGTATTTTCCGACAGGGTCTTTAATCACTTCCACGCGGTCAATGCGGTCGGGCGAAAGCGTTTTTGCCATATTCTGGTCTCTTTCAATTCCATCTACGAGAATTAGTACATTGCTGTTGCCATTTACCGAAATCGACTGGTCATAAGGATTGTAGGTTACCCCGTTGAGTTTGCCGAGCAGTTCGCGCGAAGTGGCTGTTCCCGCTTTCAACTCTTTTGTAATAAAAAATACATCTCTATCAATCTTATTTATTCGATTTGCCCCTTCCACCGTAACTTCTGAAAGTTCCGTAGCATCTTCTGCCAAAAATACATTCATATCAAGCGCAGTAACGGGCGCAACAAATGTTTTGTAGCCGATAAAAGTAACGCGAATTTTAGCTGTGTTTGCCTGCGCCGGAATAGCAATAAATCCGTCGTCGTTTGTGATGCCGCCGATGAGAGCGCTGTCTGTCGGATTCAATAATTCTACAGTGGCATAGCCGATTGGTACTGCCGTTACGCTGTCTTTTACAGTTACCGTAATGTTTGGAATGTTTTGTGAGGCTAATGTAGTTGCGTAAAAAATCAACACCATTGCAAAAAATACTTTCTTGTAATTTTTCATGTGTAAAAAAATGTGTTTATAATTTATGAATAAATATTTTAAGATTAGACGTATTTTTATTACTTTCGGGTTGCAAAAGTATGAATAAAAAATTATGAATTGAAATTATTTTAATCTTAGTCGCAAATAAACGTATAAAATGACAAATTTTAATTTTGCAAAGATATATGTTTTTTATTATATATTGCAAAACAAAGTACCAAAAATATATAAATTTCATTTCAACAAAAAATTTACCTAAATGCCTATCAAACAGATGCCGAACTTCATGTAGATGATGAATATACGATTTTAAAATAAAACACGACTTCTCTAATCACTTAAATATCAATGATATGTGATAATGTATTAACCCTGTTTTTTTGAAAAAAAAACAAACAATGTTGAAAAAATGAAAAATTTTTATACTTTCGCCGTTCAAAACAAGCTTTTAATTAATAATTAGTAATTAGTAATTAATTATTTGTTTAACATATAGATAATTAATTATTTACGATTCATATATTTATCTGTTTTGCATGTCAGAATCAACTTTTTCATTGTTTTTTTGCTTAAAATTTTGTTTGTTTTTGTATTTTTGTAAAAAAAATTGCAATTTTTTTTACAAAAAGTATTATTAATAAAAAAAAATATTATTTTTGTTGGCTGTAAATATATTTAAAATAGTTTAAATATTTGATTTACAGCCACAAAAGTTACAAATA
>WQYU01000114.1 GCA_009781075.1 Paludibacter sp.
GTGCCTTTAGCCCTTTATCCATTATCATCTACAAAAATTGACTTGGAGGCAATAAGATTGTTAGAAGAATCAAGAGGAATATATCCTGAATAACGCCTTTACAGCGCTTGTAATTGGTGCAAACGGTTATAATCTGTCAAAATATAGATAAAAATTTTAAATGAAATAAACCTCAATAAGAGAGAAATAAACACATATAAAAATGTAAAAATTTATAAAACCATTTTAATACTTTGCAAACCGTACCACGTTTGAAAAAATGTGGTACGGTTTATTTACCATAGTTTTTCCTATTGTGTTGGGCGGTTGGTGGGGATTTTTCAACACCTTACGGCTATTGTCTGAAATTGTGCAAAACTGCGCGTTGCTGTTGGTGTTCGTCTGACATTATTATATTGAATTTATTGCGTATAAAGGTAAATTTGTCATCCATTCCTCTTGGTTGTAGTCCGCAAGTGAAGTACGAATGGCTTTTGTCGGTTTGTATTTCTCACAAAAAAACTTAAAACTGACCGATTTAACATTTGTTCCTGATTTTACCTCTATCGGAATTATTTCCTCTTCGTTTTGAATTACAAAATCAACTTCCGCTGTGCTGTTATCGTTTGTCCAATAATAAATATCATTATCTTCATTAAGCAGAAGTTGCTGAATTACAAATTGTTCTGTTAATGCACCCTTAAATTCCGTAAAAATAGCATTGCCGTCTAATATGGTTTTCAGTAAGTAATTCAATAGTTTGTCTTTATGGTTGCACTGTTTCGGTAAACTCGCTATCGCTTGCATTGCTTGGATGTTTTAACCCGTCATTCGCATAAATTATAGAAAATATATCTTCATAAGTCCAAAACTTGTCAACTTTTAAATTATCATAATGTTGTTGCTTTGAGTGATAATTTTGTTGGAATCTACTATAATTTCTAATTTTGTTTTTTTGCACGATTTCTTACCATTTTTCTTTACCTTTGCATTTTGGCAATTGGGGGCAGTAAAAGGTATTCATATTACAAAAATAATTTTTTTATTCCCTGATTACCGAATATTTATAACAGCATACTTTTTATAACACTATCGAAAAATACAATTTCAATAATGCAAGAAATTGAAAATTTGTGAGAAGAATATTTGAAATAAAATAAAAAAAATTCAAGATGAAAGAGGAAAAGAGATTTGAAATTATCCACAAAGAGAGACAGAATTTATTCACAAATGTGTTTATTTTGAGAGACAAACAAACAGGAAAAGAGTATCTTTTTGTTCAAAATGGACATGCAGGTGGATTATCACCATTGTTGAAGAAAGGTGACTCTTTGTAGTATTTTGCAACAAGAATTCTTTGGGTATAATGTAACTTTTCATTATAACATATCAACATCAACCGCAGGAGAATATTTGTATCAAATTTGAAAAAATTTAATATTCTATTTTTGATAAAAAAAGTCCTTTAGCGGGGGCAGAAGTCCCTGCAAGTGAGCAATTTCTACTCTCAATAATCATTCTAAAATCATCTATTGAAATTTTGCCTTTGCCCACCTCAATGAGTGTTCCAACTATTGCACGAACCATATTTCGTAAAAAACGATTGGCAGTAATTTCAAAAATCCATTCATCGTCATCCACTTTTTGCCATCGAGCATAACTTATAATACAGATGTTGTTTTTTGTGTTGGTATGCAGCTTGCTGAAACTTGTAAAATCCTGATATTGAATAAGTAACATTGCCACTCGGTTCATTTCTTCAAAGTCAAGTGCTATATCAATTCGGGCTGCAAAATCGTTTTTGAAAACACTTTTTTTTGTAATAATATGATATTGGTAAGTTCTTGATATTGCCCCAAAACGTGCATGAACATCATTATCTACAAAAATAATTTTTTGAATAGCAATATCTTGCGGTAAAAAAGAATTCAATTTTTTCAATAGAATATTTTCGTTTTCAATTTTATTTGATAAATCACAATGCGCTACCATTTCTTGTGCGTGAACACCGGTATCAGTTCTTCCTGCACCCACAATTGTAATTTCAGGCGAGCGCAAAACTGTTCGTAAAGCATTGGTTACAACTTCTTGCACTGACAGCCCGTTGGGTTGAGCCTGCCAACCGCAATAAGCCGTTCCATTATATGATAAATAAATAAAATAACGAAACATTTTGCAAAATTAAATTTTTCTTACAAAATATTGAGCGGTCTGCCGAAAAAAAGTCGAAAAATTATTATTCTCTGTTTGATATTAAAAATTTTTATCTATATTTGCAAGAAAAACAAATATTTTTATTTTTTTATAAAAAAATTATTTAGAAAATATTATGAAATTCATTATATATCAAGCGCTTCCACGCTTATTTGGGAATTATTGTACAACTAATAAACATAACGGCACAATCGAAGAGAACGGTTGTGGAAAGTATAATTCATTTTCGGATAAGGCATTAGCCGAACTTCGCAATTTTGGAATAACACATATTTATTTCACCGGAATTTTGGAACATGCCACAAGTACCGATTATTCTCATTTTGGAATTGCAAAAAACCATCCGAAAATTGTAAAAGGCAAAGCCGGTGCGCCTTTTGCCATAAAAGATTATTATGATGTAGACCCCGATTTGGCTGAGGATGTTCCGAATCGGATGGCAGAATTTGAGGCGCTTGTTGAACGCACACACCGCGCAGGACTGAAAGTAATTATTGATTTTATTCCAAATCACGTGGCACGCGAGTATTTTTCGGATTCAAAACCTGAAGATGTGGAAGATTTTGGCGAAGATGACAATTCTTCATGGGCTTTTTCTCCATTAAATGATTTTTATTATATTCCAAATGAGGCTTTTGCACCCAATTTTGATATTGAAGATTACCGCGAATTTCCTGCAAAAGTAACAGGAAATGACCAATTTACGGCACATCCCACGCATCAGGACTGGTATGATACTGCCAAATTGAATTATGGAGTTAATTACGCAGAAAACTATCAGCAACAGTTTGACCCAATGCCAAAAACATGGATTAAAATGCGTGATATTTTGCTTTTTTGGACAAAAAAAGGAATCGATGGTTTCCGATGTGATATGGTTGAAATGGTGCCTGTGCAATTTTGGAATTTTGCTATCTCGTCGGTCAAAAAACTTTTTCCGCAAATGATTTTTATTGGCGAGGCATACAATCCTGCTGAATATAGAAATTTAATTTGCAACGGAAAATTTGATTACCTCTATGATAAAGTTGGGCTGTACAACACTTTACGGGATATTTTAACTCATGGACAAAAGGCAACTCACATCACATATTCGTGGCAATTTCTTGGTGAGATTAAAGATAAAATGTTAAATTTTCTTGAAAATCACGATGAACAGCGTATTGGCAGCGGCTTTTTTTGCGGCGACGGTATTTATGCACAGCCGGCTATGATTGTAGTTGCAACCTTAACCAACGCACCGTATATGCTCTATTTTGGTCAGGAAACAGGCGAATTGGGAATGGATTCCGAAGGGTTCAGCGGAGTTGACGGACGAACTTCCATTTTTGATTATTATTCATTGAGCAGTTACCAGAATTGGACAAACGACGGAAAATTTGACGGGGCTTCACTTACCGAAGACCAAAAGAATTTAAGAAATTTTTATAAAACATTAAATCACATTGCTTTAAACGAGAAAGCGATTATACAGGGACAAATGTATGATTTGGAGTATGCAAATTTGAATAATCCGAAATTCAATGCAAACAAACAATTTGCTTATATTCGCAAATTTGAAAACGAAATTATTCTTGTAGCGCTGAATTTTCACGACACCGCACTCGAAACTGAAATTAACATTCCACAAGAAATGTTTATGTTTTTTGAGATGCCAGAAGGCAACAAATATACGTGCCTGAACCTGCTTGATACTGCCGAGCCAACAGAAGAGATAATACTTTCTTCAAATACACCTTTTCGTACAAAAATTGATGCATGGAAAGGAAAAATATTCAAACTGTATTAAATTTAATCATATTTCAAAGTTTGCTGTTTATAGAATAATTGTTGTATTTTTGTGTTGTAATATAGTGATTTTTCTCAATAATTGATATTCAAAGTTACAGAACGTTAAATTAATTCATTTTTTCATATAATGATAAATCCGAAACTCCTTAATCCTCAATCAATTGCAGTAATCGGTGCATCAAATGATGTAACAAAGCCGGGCGGAAAGGTTTTGAAAAATCTTTTAAATTCCATTTTTAAAGGAAATATTTATGTGGTAAATCCCAAAGAAACTGAAATTCAAAATGTTAAGTGTTTCGCAGCAGTTGAAGATTTGCCGCCTGTCGATTGTGCAATTTTGGCTGTGGCTGCAAAATATTGTCCCGCTGCAGTCGAAATTCTTGCTAATAAAAAGTCTACCGGCGGGTTTATTATTCTTTCGGCGGGTTTTTCCGAAGAAAGCAAACAGGGTGCCGAACTGGAAAAACAAATTGTCGAAATCATCAATTCTGTCGGAGGCAGTTTGATAGGTCCGAATTGCACCGGTTTTTTGAATACAAATTACTGTGGCGCATTTGACGAGCCGATACCGACTTTAAATACTTATGGAGTAGATTTTATTACCGGCTCCGGTGCAACTGCTGTGTTCATTAAAGAATATGGGCTATCTAATGGTTTGACTTTCAATAGTGTATGGGCTGTGGGTAATTCTGCACAAACAGGCATTGAAGATGTTTTGGAACATTTGGATGTTACCTTTGACTCACAAGCGAGTAGCCGAGTGATTATGCTTTATATGGAGACAATCAACAAACCGCATAAACTTTTACAACATGCTGTCTCTCTGATAAATAAAGGTTGCCGCATTGCCGCTATTAAGTCAGGCAATTCTGATGCAGGAAGTCGTGCGGCATCATCTCATACAGGTGCATTGGCAACTTCTGATGCTGCTGTTGAGGCACTTTTTCGCAAAGCGGGAATAGTACGCTGTTACAGCCGCGAAGAACTTACAACGGTATGTTCTGTTTTTATGTTCCCAAAAATATCAGGGAAAAATTTTGCCATTATTACTCACGCAGGCGGTCCGGCGGTTATGCTTACAGATGTTTTGACAAACAACGGATTGCAAGTGCCTCATATTGAGGGAGAAAAGGCAGACGAATTGCTCGGGAAACTTTTTCCCGGCTCTTCTGTAGGCAACCCGATTGATTTCCTTGCCACAGGAACAGCAGAACAATTGGGAACTATTATTGATTATTGTGAAAATGAATTTCAAAATATTGATGCAATGATAGTTATCTTTGGTTCGCCGGGACTTTTTGCAAACTGGGAAGTATATCGAACTCTCAACGAAAAAATTAAATCCTGCAAAAAGCCGATTTTCCCTGTTTTACCTTCGATTATTAATGTAAAAGATGAAATTCATGATTTTATTTTTAATAAAAAAAATATAAATTTCCCCGAAGAATGTGTGCTTGGCAATGCCCTGGCAAAGGTTATAAATACACCAAAGCCGCAACCGATTGAGCCGGCGCAGCCAAAAATTGATACTGTACAAATTAGAAATATAATTGACAATGCCAAAAATGGCTATTTGAAAAACGAAGAAATTGCCGCTTTGCTTCGAGGGGCAGGTATTGAACAAAAACCCGAAACAGTTGTTAATAATGTTAATCAGGCATTGGATTTTGTCAGAAAAATTGGTTTCCCAGTGGTAATGAAAGTTGTTGGACCGTTGCACAAATCTGATGTTGGAGGCGTTGTCCTAAATGTTAATGATGAACAAACGGTACAAAAAGAATTTGTTCGATTGATTCAAATCCCGCAAACTTATGCTGTTGAGATTGATAAAATGCTTTTTGGAACAGAACTTTTTGCAGGTGTTAAATTGGAACAACCTTTTGGACATCAATTACTTTTCGGACTTGGCGGAATTTTTGTAGAAGTGTTAAAAGACATACAAAATACACTTGCCCCCGCGGGAAAAGAAGAAATCCTTTCCCTTGTCAAATCATTACGGGGATATAAAATTTTTCAGGGCGTAAGGGGTCAAAGCTCTGTCGACGAACAACTTTTTGCCGAAATAATAACACGAATTTCAGCACTTGTGCAGGCAGCCCCCGAAATAGCAGAAATGGATTTAAACCCCTTAATTGCCAACGACAAAGGAATTATTGCTGTTGATGCCAGAATAAGGATAGAGAAATAAGTTTTTTATTTTTCCCCTTTTCTGTTAATCAATTCTTTTGCAAAGTCAATATAATTCTGCGAACCTTTTGAATCGGCATCGTATGTGACTACCGGCTTGCCGTAACTTGGAGCTTCGCTAAGTCGAACATTTCGGTAAATTACCGTATTGAAAACCATATCGCTGAAATGATTTTTCACTTCGTCATAAACCTGATTTGCAAGGCGCAGGCGATTGTCGTACATTGTGAGTAAAAAGCCCTCAATTTTGAGAGGTGGATTAAGTCTGGATTTTATTATTTTAATGGTATTCAATAGTTTACTTATGCCTTCAAGTGCAAAATATTCACACTGAACAGGAATAATTACCGACTCCGATGCAGTCAAAGCATTTACGGTTATCAACCCAAGCGAAGGAGAACAGTCAATGAGTATAAAATCAAAATTTTGGCGCAAAGGCAAAAGAATTTTCTGCAACACTTTCTCGCGCTCGTCTTTGTTAAGTATCTCAATTTCTGCGCCAACAAGGTCAATATGCGAGGGGAGAACGAAAAGATTTTCAATTTCTGTTGGTACAATCGCTTTCTCAACAGGTGCATTATCAATCAGGCATTCGTAAATTGTTAATGTTAAATTTCTAATATCTATGCCTAAACCCGACGAAGCATTTGCCTGCGGGTCGGCATCAACAACCAACACTTTTTTCCCCATTGTAGCCAAAGATGCGGCAAGGTTTATGGCTGTTGTA
Organism: Paludibacter sp.; assembly: GCA_009781075.1. Taxonomy (GTDB): domain Bacteria; phylum Bacteroidota; class Bacteroidia; order Bacteroidales; family Paludibacteraceae; genus WRGS01. The sequence goes on from WQYU01000114.1 coordinate 6,899, forward strand.
GTTTTGCCCACGCCGCCTTTTTGATTTGCTAAACAAATAATCTGTCCCATTATATTTTATCCTTTCTATATTAAAGAAATTCAATGTATTACAATAAATTAACTATCGATAATTTCCTTTCCTGAAATAATTTACAAAAATAATCAATAATAAAACATATTAATTAACAAAAAAAAAAACTTATCAACAATTTTTCAAAAAGAGATTTCGGCAGGGTAGTTTCAACCACTAAATGCAACTATTCATTTTGCAAAAGTATGAAAAAAATTTGTTTCGGTGAATAAAAATTTAATTTTGCTCTCGGTCTATTGTTAATTTTATACTGTATCTGTTTTA
>WQYU01000115.1 GCA_009781075.1 Paludibacter sp.
AAATTATCATCACAGATTCTTTTCATTGATTTCAAACAATCGGCTATCTGTTTTTGATACATATCGTATTCTTCTTTTGCCCATTCTAACTGTTTGCGATGATGTTCCTTTACATTGCCTGTCTTAAGGTTCAACCAAAAAGTGTAAACTTTTTTAGGACGAGACAGAATTTATTTTAGGCAAAAATGGATTAGTAAAACAAAATACAAAAGAGACACAGCAATATTTTTTTGCAATTTGTCAAAAAAAGTATTATCTTTGCGCGCTTTCTTTGGTAAAAAGGAAAGTGTGATGGGAAATAGGACGCTCATTCGCTTGAAATATTAAAGTACGTTCCTAATTTTTAGTAACACAAAAATTTATTTTATGAAATCTTTTAATTTAAAAGGAAAACAAAGAGAAAATGTTGGCAAAAAAGCCACAAAAGCGGTTCGCAAAATCCAAAGCGTGCCTTGTGTCATCTACGGCGGCAGTAATAATATACATTTTACAGCAGCAGAAGGTGATTTGCGCAAATTGATTTATACCCCGGAAGTTTTTATCGTTAATTTAGACATTGACGGGATAGAAAAACAAGCGGTTATGAAAGAAATTCAATTTCACCCGGTTTCCGACCGCATTTTGCACATTGACTTTTTGGAAGTATTTGACAACAAACCTGTTATTGTCGAGTTGCCAGTCAAACTTACAGGGCTTGCACAAGGCGTTCGTGCCGGAGGTAAATTAAGCTTGGAAATGCGCAAGCTACGCGTAAAAGGAATTTATACAAAATTCCCTGAAAACATTACTATTGACGTAAGCGATCTTGCGCTAGGAAAATCAATTCAGGTTGGAGCAATTTCGGTTGAACATTTGGAAATTATGAATTCAAAGAATGCGGTTGTTGCACAAGTTAAACTTACACGCGCTGCTCGTGGTGCAGCCGCAACTACAGAGGAAGAAGCACGTAAACAGAAAGCAGAATAAAGTTTTTTATTTTTTACTTTAATATCCGTGATATTGTTGGCTAAAAGCTGGCCTGCAAAATATTATAATAAAAAAGAGATGAAGTATCTTATTGTAGGGCTGGGAAATATCGGAGTACAATACCGTGAAACCCGCCACAATATTGGTTTTAAAATATTGGACGCTTTTGCACAGGCGTCCAATGTTATTTTTGACGACAGTCGCTATGGTTTTACTGCTGAATTGCCCATGAAAAATCAAAATATTGTGCTGCTGAAGCCATCAACTTTTATGAATTTGAGTGGACTGGCGGTACGCTATTGGCTCAAAAAAGAAAAAATAGAACTTGAAAATCTTCTTGTTGTGGTTGACGACTGTTCTCTGCCATTCGGAAAACTACGCTTGAAGCCATCTGGTTCAAATGCAGGACACAATGGCTTGGAAAATATTCAAAATGTACTCGGAACAAAAAATTATGCACGTTTGCGTTTTGGCATCGGGGATAATTTTGTGCGCGGAGGGCAAACAAATTATGTTTTGGGACAATGGCTACTTAACGAAGCCGCTCTGTTGCCAGAACATATTGATACTGCAATAGAAATAATAAAAAGTTTTGTATTTGAAGGTGCAGCGATGACAATGACACGGTTTAACATAAAAAAGGACTTCTAAAAAAACGATCCATCGTAATTGAGGCTGTCTCAAAAGTAAGAGCCAGCCTCAATTTATTTTATACGGCAATACACCCTTTTTCTAAGTACGATTTAAGATTTGGAGCTTTTTCAGAGATAAAAATCAAAATAAAAACAAAGGACAAGGTGTTTTTCTCTCCGAATAGAGATTTTCAATGACTTTTGGGTGTATTTTGGTTTTTGTTGTACATTTTACCAATATTGAATGCAATTGCAAAGATTGCAAATGTGAGGAAATCGGCCAAATTAGGGAAAAAATCAAAATGGGTAAAAACTGATTCTCTGTGCCAATCTGTACATTGTAAGCAGATTTTAGCTGTCCGTTTTTCATGTGGTCGTCTTTTATTCACATAAATGTTGCATCGTTGTCGGTTTTGGAGTAAGAGTTACGATTGCCAAGTATATCAAGATGCTTTTCGTATTCTTGTAACTTGGGCAAATGTTTTTCTTCAAGCGACTTAACAGCTTTTTTCTTCCTTTGAAAGGGTTTCCCGATTGATTTGAGCGATACGTTTTTTCAATTCTTTGGAGTCTATTGGCGTAGGAGGTTCCTTATCGGGCTGATTGTCCTGAGCAATCCCTTCTTCTGTTTGTTCCAATGAATATTCCGAAAAATACAAAGCAAATCAGCAATATCACTTTCGAGAGCAACGATGATTGTGCGAAAGAATTTTTTAAGAGATTCATTTCCCCCAAATATTATTTTTCCAAGGCAAAATCCAGCTGTTTTTTATTCAAATCAGCGCGTGTGATACGGACACGAATCTGGTCGCCAAGTTGAAATTTGCGATGACGGCTTCGACCTTCGATGCAATAATTTTTTTCATCAAGGAAAAAATAATCGTCTCCCAAATCACGCATTGCTATCATTCCTTCGCATTTATTTTCAATTATTTCTACATAAATTCCCCATTCTGTAACGCCGGAAATTACACCTTCGAACACATTACCAATTTTATCAGCCAAAAATTCAATCTGTTTATATTTAATTGAGGCACGCTCGGCATTGGCGGCAACCTGCTCCATTTTAGAACATTGTTTGCAATATTCCTCGTATTCATCAGCGTTTGCCGACTTTTCACCTTTGATGTATTGTTCTAAAAGTCGATGAACCATCACATCGGGATATCTGCGAATAGGCGATGTGAAATGCGTATAATACGGCAATGCAAGTCCGTAATGACCAATATTTGCAGTTGAATAAATTGCCTTTGCCATCGAACGCACAGCAAGCGTTTCCACAAGATTTTGTTCAGGTTTGCCCTGAACGTCATCAAGGAGTTTATTTACAGCCGACGAAATGGCTGTTTTACTGCCAGAAGTTTTCAAATTATAACCGAAACGGCGAATAAATTCCGCAAAATTCCGCAATTTGTCCTGATTCGGCACATTGTGAATACGATAAACAAATGTTTTTGCTTTTTTCCCTTTAGGTACTTTTCCTATGTGTTCGGCAACAGTTTTATTTGCCAAAAGCATAAATTCCTCAATAAGATTGTGGCTATCATCTGCCTGAGTGAAATATACCGAAAGCGGTTTGCCATCTTTATCTATGTTAAAATGCACTTCTGCGCGGTCGAAAGCAACTGCACCATTAGCAAATCGGCGTTGGCGAAGTTTTTTTGCCAAATTATTTAAAATAATTAATTCATTAGCGCACTCGCCTTGGGCAGTGTCAATAATTTGTTGCGCCTGTTCATAAGTAAAACGTTTATTACTTTTAATAATTGTTTTAGCAATTTGATAATCAACTATTTGAGCATCTTCGGTCATTTGACAGATAACTGAAAAAGTGAGTTTTTCTTCGTCCTGTCGCAAAGAACAGACTCCATTACAAAGATGTTCGGGCAGCATTGGTACTGTTCTATCGACTAAATAAACCGATGTAGCACGCTTGTAACCCTCTTTGTCGATAATGGAATTTGGTGAAACATAATATGTTACGTCTGCAATATGAATTCCAATTTCAAAATTGCCGTTTTGAAGTTTTCGTATCGAAAGTGCATCATCAAAATCCTTAGCATCGGCAGGGTCTATAGTGAAAGTAACAACATCGCGCATATCAAGTCGATGTGCAATTTCTTCGGGTGTAATTCCATCGTCTATTTGTGATGCTGCTTTTTCAACTTCTTGCGGATAGCGATAAGGCAGCCCAAATTCAGCCAGAATTGCGTGCATTTCGGCAGTATTATTACCTTTATCTCCAAGAATATCAATAACTTCACCAATGGGATTTTTAGAATTTTCGTTCCACTCAATTAAACGAACAACAGCTTTCTGTCCATTTTTTCCGCCTTTTAATTTATCTTTTGGAATAAAAATATCGTTAGTGAGAATTTTGTGGTCAATATCCAGAAATGCGTAATTATCAGATACTTGCAATACTCCTACAAAAGTATCTTTTGCGCGTTCGAGAATTTCCGTAATTTCGCCTTCGGGCTGCATGCCGCGCCGTTGTGCATAACGAAAAACGCGAACACGGTCGCCTAAAAGAGCATGAAGCGTTTTTCTTTCGGGGATAAAAATCATCTCACCGCCATCGCAAGGTTCTACGTATGTTTTAACGCCTTCACGCAGTACCGTCCCCTCAAAGTTGCCCGATTGTGCATTCAAACGAAACTTACCTTTTGAGGTTTCCTTTAAAAAATCCTCGTATGCCAACTGATTCATTGTTTGGCTGACAAAAACCTTCAGCCCTTCTGCCTCAATATCAAGCAAAGCCGAAACCTGTTTGTAATTAAGGTCTTTGGTTGGAAATTCATTAAAAACTTCCGTCACCCTGCGCAAAAGTTCCTTTTGTTTGAAACTGTTTTTTTTGCTGTTTTTTTTCGACATAAAAATATTTTAATTTTTGCGCAAAATTACAGATTTTTTTTTGGTAAAGCCAAGTTTTTTTTTAAAATATTATTAAAAATAGAGGAAATAAAATATTTAAAAAAGGTTTTTTTCGCATGAATTAAAAAAAATCCCCTAATTGTAAGGGTAAGCAAACAAACGATGTTTATTTATTTATTCAAAATTAAAAACTAAGGTAATAATGCGCGATGATAGGCGGTTGAGCATATTGGAATATTTACTGTCTTCCTGACTTACAAAACCCGAATTTCGTTCAGCAAGCGGAGTAAGCATGTCGTTAAATCCTATTGCAAATTTAAGTTCGGGTGCAAGTTTGAAAAATGAAAAGTAAAAGTCGCAACCGAGTCCAAATTCGACATAGAAATCAAGTGGACGTAAAAGAATCGGCTTTTGTTGGTCTCTGGAAAGGTCATAGTATGCACCAAGTCCGCCAATAAGATAGGGTTTGTAATTGCCAACGCGCTGGGAACTGTATTTTAAATACACAGGCAAACTAAGTGGAACAGATAGAACATTCTGTCTTATAAAAAAATTAGTTGATAGATTTTTATAAGTTAATTCGCGCTCAACAAATTGTAAAGATGGCGTTATCCTAAAATTCCAATAATCGTGCAGACGGAAATCGGCAATTACTCCAACAGAGAACCCAGGTTTCAACCTCGCATCGGCAACAGCATATTTCACTCCATCAAAAGTTGTATTGCCAGTTCTTATTTTGAAATCGGCGCTATTCAACCCAACAAAAAAACCGAAATGTAGTGCGCGTTCGTCAACATAGGGATTGTTTTGAGATGCACTTTTGGCTAAAAAAAAGCATATCAAAGATATTATTATAAATATTTTATTTAAAAAATTCATTAATGAAAAGCAGGCTTTACTATTTATTTTTATAAAAATTTAAAAACGTAAAACAAATATTATTATTGTATTCATTAAATATTTACATTCCCAATATCTTTTTGGTCTTCCAGAATTTGATTTCTCAGCATTTTTTCTTCGTCTGCATATTTAAAATCAATAATAGAGACATGTGTCAGCGTACGAAAATCTACCATTAATCGAACCTTTATCGTATAATAAGGGTCGCTTTGGTTGATGTGAAATTCTTCTACCGTTCCGACAGGAATCCCTTCGGGGAAAGTCATCGTAAGTCCGCTCGTTACAATTGTATCGTTTTCATGAATTTGAACATGTCGGGCAATGTCCATAAGATTTGAGAAACGATAATCCTCGCCTTGCCATTGCAGCGAGCCGATATAATTATTGCTTTGATACTTACACGAAAGTTGAAAACACGGATTAAGTAACGGAATAACTGTAGAAAAGTGATCGCTAACAGTTTTAATAACTCCCACCACACCGCTTTCGCTTACCACCCCCATATCAGAACGCACTCCGTCTATTTCTCCTTTGTTTAATGTGATGTAATTTAACACTTTATTTGTTGTGTTCCCTATGACTTTTGCCTGAATGAAACGATATTGCATTTCAGGCGGAATTTTATACTGTAGACTGTCCTCTCGAAATGGTTGACGACTTGCAAGCAGATTTTGCAATTCTATAATTTCATTCTTCAAGTCGGTATTTTCTTCCGAAAGATTATTGTTGGCTGTACGAAGATTGAAAAACTCCACAACATTGTTGCTCAATGTATACATATTCGCCACTATGGCATTACTGGACGACAAAATCACACTGCGCTGGTAATTGTCATTGCTCGAAATCAGCACGAATGACAGCACTTCAAGGGCAACAAACAGAAAAATGTAAATGTATTTTATTAAAAAATTGATTAAATTTTTCATTTTTTTTAAATTTCCCTGCAAAGGTAGCATTAAATTTTTGTATTACACACAAACTCATAAAAATGTAGTCCAGTGCGTTTAACATCAATGTTTAGTTGTCAAAAAAGAATCTAAACCCAATATTTTTCGTACATTTCCTTTTTTTCCTTTTTATTTATTTATTAACCTGAGTTTTGGATAAGCGATAGCCCGTTAGGGCTTGCATATCAATAGAATACAATTCCAGACGACAAATCTTGTCCGTTAGTACATTCACAATGAAAGCCCTACAGGTTAAATATGGTCTGAAATATTATACTTTCTATTGATATTTATCACCTACGGCGAACATAAAATTGAATATCAAGATGTTATAAAATTGCTTATCCAAAACTCAGGTTAATAACAATTAAATTTTATTGTATGAAAACATCAGGTTTAGACGTGCACAAAGATAAAATCTTTTGTGCAATTTTCGACGGGAAAAGTTATTTCGAAGTAAAAGAATTTTCGACTACAACACTTTCCATCTATTCGATGTGCGAGTATTTACATTCGGAAAATGTAAAAGAAGTAACAATGGAAAGTACGAGTACGTATTGGGTACCGGTTTGGGACATTATTGTATGAAATGAATCTTGTTCATATTTACGACCCTGTGAAAGTGGAACACAAGATTAAATATCACGAAAAAGAAATAGAAAAGGCAAAAAAATTGATGGTATGATATTATTTATAGCGTAAAGGTCGGGTAATTTTGTGGTGGCATTAAGACCCCGTTTGCAAAGTGACCAATGTTACTTGCCTTTAAGAAGGCATAAGCACACAAACATGAGTTAATGTTTTTCCTGAA
>WQYU01000116.1 GCA_009781075.1 Paludibacter sp.
ATCGTCAATGTCGGTAGAAGTTACTTTTACAGAAAAAACTTTATTATTATCAATATTATTATCAACCGAAACGGTAAAATTAACTACCGCACTTTCACCCGCATCAATTACCTCACTTTGTGCTGTCCCGTTATTTATTGTCAGTTGCGGGTCATCACACGAAATGGTAACATTTAACATCCCTGCCGTTGCATTGGCTCCAATATTCTTCAACGTAACCGCAACATTGCTGTTACTGGAAATATAGGTCAAGGGAGTAGTATTGTCGGTATTTTTTTCCATAATAATATAAGGACCTTCCATTGGCGCTGCCGGCACTTGTGTAATATAAGGAATATATTGATTTCGTGTAACAACAATATCAACATCTCCCGGCGTTGTAATTGCAGGATTAAGTGTTACATTTGCAACTCCTGTTTCATCGGTTACCGCTGTTCCATACAGAATTCCGTTTTGGGAAATTGCCACATAAGAACCCGGCTCGGCTGTTACTTCGTAATTTGTCATTCCAATAGGTAATATCGGAAGATGAGAAACATTATTTACGCTTCCCTGCGTAAGATATGGCATCAACGAGCCATCTCCAAGCACATTATAACCCTCCCAATAATAAAGCGGACTGCTATCAGCAGAATATCCGGGAGTTACAGCGGCGTATGTAACTGCCAAATTTCCCGCAAAAACATAAGAAGACAGGCAGTTAAAATCATCGTTATGGAACATTAAATCATAACAGCCGTCTGTTGTATTTGATAAAGTAGGATTTGCAGAAGGAGAAAAACTTCCGGAATATGCACCTACTCCAAAATAAAAATCATCGTACCAAAAAGATACGGGCGAGGAACCAATATAACCAACCGCACCCTTCTTTTGCGCACGAATCATTGTTTCGCCGAAACATTCACCGCCATTGCCTGTATAACCAAAATCGGCAGCCAAACAGCAATTACCCATTGCAACAAAATATTTATTCTGATTAGTCAAAGAATTAACATTGGAACAAGAAAAAGCCGGCTCATACCAGCCTGTTTCAGAACCATGTGCGGTATAATTTGCAAAACCAACATTGTTCAAATTTGTATAACAATTTGAATAAGAGTTCAAATATTTATAAATATTAACAAAATTGTGTGCCGTGTTGAAATAGTTATTTGTCGCATAATTAATTGTCGGCTGTGCAATACGCGGATTAAATGTAGCGTCAGCGCCAGCAATCAATAAAACGTTATCCAAATAAGTGGGATCGGCAAACTGATACTGCTCGTAGTATAATATTTTTTCTATAATATTTGCCAACTGAGTAGTAGTTTGCGCTGACATTCTGCTGTAATACATTTCAGGAAAATAATCTCCGTCAACGGTAGCATAATAGAGGTCGGTCGATTTGTGTCCATCGCTGCCGCCGCTGTTGTCAAGCCCTGTACCGCTTGCGGGTACCTGTTGAACATCGCCTACCAAAACAAGAAATACAGGAGCAGTTCCATTTGCAACACCCTGATTATATTTATTATAGATAAATGTTTTTATTGCAGATGCTGTTGTGCCAATATTATCGGTATAGTTGACATCCAAATAAAAACCTTTTTTCGTTTTCCATTCCAACCACGGTTGTAGGGTTGTCTCAAACATTCGGTTGGCAATCACCAGCATGCGAACAGGAGTTTTGTATAAATCGGGTCTGTCATCATATACGCTTCTGTTGAAGGCAACACTATAAGGTTTATCAAAATATGGACTTTTGGTGTTGTAATACAAATCCTGCGTTTTTTGATAATCGGCATTTTCAAAAGTTACCTCCACTTCAATGTCATTATACGCTTTAATAGTGTTGGCAACTGGATTGTATTGCAACGGACGAACAGTAACCATTCCAAGAATCATTCCGCGCATTGTTCCCAAAATTTGAACTTCGGCAATTTCCGAACGTCTGTATTCATTTGTGCTGTACGCATTTTCATCGTATGCAAAAGGAACAGATTTAGGATCTTGATTTTTTCTTACATCCGGCTGTTTTGGGAAAATAGTGTTTATCCCATAATCATTCAGGTTATATTCAACCGTAGTGTAGTTTTTTACGGTAATTATTGGCGTTGCGCCTACAGGAATTGCAATCATTTTCTTAAAAACAGGCAATTCGGGTGCGCCTACAATACCGCTTTTTAATGTTCCTGCGATATTTATTGCCGAAAAAGTACCTTTTGAAGTACCTGAAATAGTCGTACTTCCAATTTCGTTGTACGAAAAAGTGGCATCAAATCCAGAAAACCTGTCTTGCGACAAACTGATACCATTTCCTCGCGGATTCAATTCAATACTCTGAGCATTTAATGAAAATGCTGCAATAATTGATACAAAAATTACTATTAAATGTTTCATTGCTATATATTTTTATTTATTTTTATTTTATAATGAATTTTAATAATCTACACCACATTCAAAATTTGGTGGTGCTTTAAATGTATGCTGTTATAAAGATTTGGTAATCAAGGAATAAAGTTGTTGTATTTTTGTAATATGATAATAAAAATCACCCTTTACTACCCTGATTGATTGCCAAAGTGCAAAGATAAAGAAAAATGGTAAGAAATCGTACAAAAAGCAAAATTTTTTGTGCAAAAATTGCGAACGACAGTTCTTCGACAACCACACCTTGTATTACAAAGGTTGCCATTCTGAACTCAATGAAAGAATATTACAAGTACTTGTTCGCGACGGTTGGCATTAGAGATGTTGCTGAAATAGAGAAAATTAGTATAAACAAAGTGCTGTATGTTTTGGCTCATTCCAATCATAAAATTGAACCAAAACAAAGACATTATGATAAATTGAAAGTCGATGAATTTTGGACTTATGTTGTCAACAAGAAAAACAAATTATGGTTAATTTACGCTTATCATATAGAAACAGGCGAAATTGTTGCTTATGTTTGGGGAAAAAGAAACACAAAGATAGCTATAGAATTACGAACAAAATTGAATGTAAGTTTTGACACGGTTTATAAAAATGATTAACAATACCATAAAAAATGATGCGAATATATGAAAATCAATGAAATATCACAATTTTATCATTTTTTTGACCATAAAAGCCAAAAAACGCAGAACAATTAAATTTTGCTCTGCATTTTCCATGAAAACCTTAATTAATCAAATTATTTTATTTACGAATTTTTTGCTTTCTCGACTATCGCTTTGAATGCTTCGGGGTGATTCATTGCAAGGTCTGCAAGCACTTTTCGATTAATCAGAATGCCTGCTTTGTGTAATGAACCCATCAGGCGCGAATATGAAAGTCCTTCCAAACGTGCTCCTGCGCTGATACGTTGTATCCAAAGAGCGCGAAAATTGCGCTTTTTGTTGCGCCGGTCACGGTAAGCATACTGCAACCCTTTTTCCCAAGTGTGTTTTGCAATTGTCCAAACATTGCGCCTTGCACCAATGTAACCGCGTGTAAGCGATAAAATTCTTTTCCTTCTGTTGCGCGAGGCAACGTGATTTACTGAACGTGGCATAATTTTTTAAAAATGATTTTATGAAAGTTAGCGGCGAAATTTTACTCTCGCACTTTCGTGTTTGCTAAACTCTCGGTTAATAACTTGAAAACAATTTTTTAATTCAAACATATTAAAGATTTAACTCTCTTAACATCTGCGCTATTCACCATTGAAACGTGCGTCAAATTGCGCTTTTGCTTCTTTGTTTTTTTTGTCAAAATATGGCTTTTAAAAGCGTGTTTCCGTTTAACTTTACCTGTTCCGGTAAGGGCGAACCTCTTTTTGGCACCGGAATTAGTTTTCATCTTTGGCATTTTATATTTTTATTTTATTATTATTTTTTCGATTGATATTACATTTTTTTCTTAGGTGAAAGGAAAATTATCATTCGTTTTCCTTCCAATCGTGGAGCAGAATCTACCTTTGCCAAGTCGTCAAGTGCAGCAGCAAAACGCTGCAAAATTCCTTCTCCATGCTCTTTGAACAAAATTGACCGCCCTTTGAAAAAAACGTATGCTTTTACTTTATTTCCGCTTTTTAGAAATTCCTGCGCATGTTTTAATTTAAAATTAAAATCGTGGTCATCCGTTTGCGGACCAAAGCGAATTTCTTTTACAATTATTCTCGTTGCATTTACCTTTTGTTCTTTCTCACGTTTTTTTTGTTGATAAAGAAACTTTTGATAATCAACGATTTTACAAACTGGAGGTTCAGTATTTGGCGATATTTCAACCAAATCCAACTCCATTTCATCTGCCAATTTTATGGCGTCTTCGTAAGTGTAAATGCCCTGCTCAAGGTTATCGCCAACTAAGCGAACATCTTGCACTCCTTTTATTTTTTCGTTGATACGATTGGGCATCTCACGCTCTGCACCCCGTCGTGGTCGCAAAATAAACTGCTTTGCTATAGATTTGTCCTCCTTTTTAAGTTGTTTTTTGGGTTTAGCGAAGATTTTTTCGCGCTGCAAAATTACTATTATTTTTTATAACTCCAAATTTTTAAAGAAAAAATTTTTCTATAATATATAAATAAAAAATATTACCAAATTAAAATAGCAATAATTATTCATATAATTGAATAAAAAACTTTAAAACGAGATGAAATTGCACAAAAAAATCTTACCTTTGCGTTTTTAAAAATTAAAAATGGAGACAACTAGACAACAAAAAATTTCACGCCTGCTGCAAAAAGAACTCGGCTCAATTTTTCTTGATTATGCTCATAAATTTTCTACGGGAATTTTGATTTCTGCTACTAATGTCCGTATCAGTACCGATTTAAGCATTGCACACGTACATTTGAGCATTTTCCCCAGCGAAAAAGCACATGAAATCATCGAAAAAATTAATGCCGAAAACAGGCAAATTAGATTCATTCTCGGCAATAAAGTGCGTTTTCAATTGCGTGTAATCCCCGAATTATTGTTTCATATTGACGATTCGCTTGATTATTTGGACAATATTGACCGCTTGTTGAAGTCAGACCCGCCTAATTCGCTTAATGACCAAGAAAATGAAGTTTGAATTTTATTAATAAAAAAATATCTATAAAAATGAATACAACTAATAAATTTGACAATCTTTTTACAATTTATAATACAAATCTTAATGACGAGCAGGTAAAAAGCGATGTTGCTGATTTGATAAGTAAACATTTTGACGAAAATAATAATGTTGATACTTACAAAAAATGTTTAAGTTTCATTGATTTAACTTCACTAAACGGTACTGATACGCAAAGTGAAATATCTACAATGACAAAAAAAGTTGACGATTTTGATGAACATTTTCCGCACCTGCCTAATGTAGCCGCAATTTGTGTATATCCGGCGCTTGTGCCTGTTGTAAAGGGTCATTTAACAGAAGATGTGGGAATTGCTGCTGTAGCAGGCGGTTTCCCTGCCTCGCAAACCTTTTTGGAAGTGAAAGTTGCCGAAACAGCAATATCTGTTCTCGAGGGTGCAAGTGAAATTGATGCAGTGATATCACTCGGAGAGTTTTTAGACGGCAATTATAAAGATGTTTACGAAGAATTATGCGAAATAAAAGCCGCTTGTCGTAATGCACATTTTAAGGTAATTCTTGAAACAGGTGCATTGTTATCGGCTTCGCTGATAAAGAAAGCAGCGCTTGTTGCGATGGCAGCAGAAGCCGATTTTATCAAAACATCTACGGGTAAAATCGCCATTTCGGCAACACCGGAGGCGACTTTTGTAATGTGTAACGTGATAAAGGAATGGCACGAAAAAACAGGAGTAAAAGTCGGCTACAAAGCAGCAGGAGGCATTATTACTGCCGAAGATGCTGTAAAACACTTTACAATTGTTAAGGAAATTTTGGGCAAAGAATGGCTAAATAAATCACTTTTCCGTTTTGGAGCAAGCCGCTTGGCAAACAATCTTCTGAGCGCAATTGAAGGAAAAAATGTAAAATATTTTTAGTCTTTCAACAAAAATTCATTGATAATTTGTTGATAAGTTGCCTTGGGATACTGCCCTACAGCCATCTGTGGTGTTTTGTTACGTGGTATAAAAAGGATTGCAGGAATGCTACTTATTCCGAATAATGCGGCAATTTCTTTTTCCTTGTCAATATTAATTTTGTAAATATAAATTATATTGGCATATTCTTCCGATAATTCTTCAAAAATTGGAGCAACGCGGCGGCAGGGAGCGCACCAATCAGCGTAAAAATCAATGATACAGGGTTTATCTCCAAGATAAATAAATCGTTCAGGGTTGGTTTGGTAGTTTGCAACCTTTTGCAAAAAATCTGCTTTGGTAAGATATATTACCCCTGAAATATTATTATCGTTTTGGGCAAATGCAAAAATTATTGAAAATGAAAATATTAAGATTAACAAATTTTTTTTGTTCATGAGAGAATTTAATTTTCTGCAAAAGTACAAATTATTTTGTAATTTTATCAAACAATTTCCATCAAAAATCTTTTTGTAATTAAAAAAAAATACATTACCTTTGCAAGCCCAAAAAAATAAGTAAAATAATAACATAATACGAGAATAAAAAGCAATGAAACGTACATTTCAACCATCTCAAAGGAAAAGAAAAAACAAACACGGTTTTCGTGAAAGAATGGCAACTGCCAACGGACGCCGCGTTTTGGCATCACGCCGCGCAAAAGGTCGCGATAAACTTACGGTAGCAGACGAACCGCGGCACAAATATTGATAATGGATTTTGTGTTAATTATGCCGTTTATGCTCATCAATTGGATACAATCATTATTATTTAAATTATAAAAAATATAATAATTATCCGTATAATGGGGTAATGTCTCAAATTCGCTGAAAAGTATAATCTTTGCCTAAAAAACAATGATGCATAGATAAATAATTCGTTGTCCGCATTGTGGCGGCAATAATTCGTAGAAAATAGTAAGAGCATTAATGGTATACAGCGTTGGCGTTGTAAAGAATGCAATAAATACTTTCGGCAGGAATATTGTTATAATAGATATACTTTTGGCACGTTAGGTATTTATTCGTGGAATACTGCTGTTGCGTTAAGTTTTAACAAAGATTAACATTAAAATAAATTAAGTTCTTTGACATTTTGATTGAATTGACGTTGCTCAGTTAGGAGTTGTCGTATTGGGGTTTTGTCAAAAACC
>WQYU01000117.1 GCA_009781075.1 Paludibacter sp.
ACCACTATTGCAATTGCAGATAGCACGATAATGGATAATGGTCGGAGCTTTTCAGGTTTCCTACCGTACAATTATAGGACTTGATATTATTACTGTGCAAAATATAGTCAATGCGGAACAAAAAACGGTATTCATTGTAAGTAATACCCAATCCAAAGCCGCTATCAACAAAAGTGTCGCGAAGATTTCCCTTTACTTTTTGCCGTGCATAAGAAATAGGAGTATCGTTAAAATCGCCGCATACAATGATATATGGGTTTTTGTTTTCTTTGATAATATTAGATATAATTTGTGCCTGTCCTGCCCTGGCTTTAAAAGCCGGCGTCAGTCGCTTATTCATAGTCTGAGTTAAATAATCAATAGACTTGGTATGCATTTCCTTCGTAAATTGGTAATAATCGTTTCGCTCTTTTGGAGATAAACTGGTGGACTCCAAATGATTGTTTATTAATGTCACTCGTTTTCCGCGTACATCCAGTTCGGCTACAAACGATCCGTTGTAAGTATTTCCTCCAAAAGGAACTTTTTGAAATGATAAAATAGGAAACCGCGAAAAAATAGCTATTCCGTAATCTTCATTTGGATGAGGAAATTGCAAAGGATAAGCATAATAATAAGGATAATTCTTTAAAGCGCCGGATATATCCTGTTCCGACAAAAAACTGCTATTGTTTTTTGAAGCTCCAAATTCTTGAATGCAGACTATATCTGCATTGTTTTCCTGAATATATTTCAAAATTTTACTCGGCGGATTTATCAAAGTGTCTTTCTTTAAATTATTAAAACGCATAACATTATATGTCAGTATTTTAATAGCGTCTTCCGGAATTTTATCGGTTTTCAGGTGCAAAGGACAATAGGTATAAATAGCGCTTCCGCAGAATGCGAAAACTGCCAGATGCAATAAAACCGGTTTCCATTGTTTAAAAAGCAACCATACAAAAAAAACAGCTATATTCCCAACAAGAATAAAAGGGAAAAACAAGCCTAAATAAGCCGGTATAATAAAACGCTGAGGAGAAACAAAACCTGAAAAAGACGATAATATCAATCCTGCCAAGACAATTCCATCAAGCGTATAAAGAATGATCCACAAAAATTTTTTCAAAGGCTTCATCTCTATTACTTATTACTTGCATCAAAAAGTTTTTTCTTTTCCTCTGCCGACAGACTGTCATATCCGAAATGTTTAATTTTATCCAATATGCGGTCAATCTCTTTGCTTTCATCAGCTTTTCGTGCATTATATTCCTCATCGGTTTCAGGACGCTTATGCACAGTCATTTTAGGCTTTCGTTTGAAGATATTTGTTATTTTATTCGTCCATGGTTGATTCCATGAATTTCCTGACATGAAATTACCGTTTTTCTTTCGCCAATACAGTATCAGGACTATTCCGAACAACATTCCGCCCAGATGCGCAAAATGTGCCACATTGTCGCCCGAAAGATTGGCAAATCCCATTGACAATTCAATTAATCCGTAGCCGATAACCAGATATTTGGCTTTTATAGGAAAAGGGAAAGGAATAATCATCAATGGAGCATTCGGAAAAGTCATGCCGAATGCCAACAAAATACCAAAAACAGCTCCCGACGCTCCGATTGTAACGGCATAAATATCACCAAAATAACAGATGGCTAATTGAGTCAGTCCGGCGCCGATGCCGGTAATTATATAATATGTTAAAAAACGCGAGGGACCCCAATAGCTTTCCAACACTCTGCCAAACACGAACAAAGCAAACATATTGAAAAACAGATGGAAAAATGCCACATGAGTAAATTGATAAGTAATCAGTTGATAAAGATTAAAGCCACCATTATTTATATCGTGCAATCCTAAAATATCGGCAAGAGGATAATTTACAAGATTGCAGGCTCCCCATACAATCAGATTGATAATTAAGATGTTTCGTGTAACAACAGGGATGCCGCCGTAAAAACTATTATTTGAATTATTGAACATATCACAGTTTTATTTTACCGCAAAGGTATGATTTTCCGCTGTAAAATGAAAATGATTATATAAAAATCTTTCTAATGAAGTGATTTTTGCAAAAAAAAATCAGTTGTAATAAATTGATACATTTCTATATACGATTATTTTTTGCAAAAATAAATTCAAATGAAATTCGGTTTATGTAATAAATAACCGTTATCTTTGCAAAAAATAAAAAGTAATATGGCGCACAATTCACTTATTTCAGCAATAGAGCCACAAGTACAAACCTACCTCGCATACTTGGCAGCAAGACCAAACGGCGAAGAAATAGAATATCGTACCCCTTTTGAGACTTTGTTCAGCACACTTAAAATTCCCTTTATGAGCAAAACTTCTATTGTACAGGAGGATCGCCGAAGTGGAATTGAAATCAGCGGCATGCCCGATTTTTTTGTTTGGGACGATGCCGATACACTTTTTAAAAGTTTGGTTGGCTTTATTGAGTGTAAGAAACCGTCATACAACATTGAAAAATTAATTGACAGCGAGCAAATTAAGAAATATTCCAAAACCTGCGAAAACATAATCATCACCAACTACAAACGGTTTATTTTGCTGCAAAAAGGTAAAAAACTACACGACATTACACTTGCCACCGACACGAAAACGCTGCTTGATTATATAACGCTTTTACAGGATTTTTACGGTTACAAATATCCGTATATCAATTCAAAAAAGACGCTTGTTGCGGCGCTCGCCGCCCAAAGTTTCTATTATTCCGTCGCTTTACAGGAGTATATTAATGAAAAAGCAAACGATGCAGAAAGTTTTTACACCAAATTCAAAGGGCTTTTTGGCGAGTACGAAAAATCAATCAATTTTCATTATACGTTGGCTGATTTTTGTGACATTTATGCACAATCGCTCGTATATGGACTTCTACTTGCCCGCTTGGATAGAGGCGAACAGTTGAATGAACAAAAATTGAATTACTTAGAAAATATTCCCGACGAATACCGTTTGCTTTACGAGTTTTTAACGCAGGCGTATGAAAATCGCTACCTTCCAACAGAAATAAAAATAGCGCTCACAAACATTGGAAAAAACATAAATTTAATTGATACGGCAGCAATCACAAATGAATTTCAGAAAACAAACAATGGCAAACAAAATATTGCAGTTTATCTTTACGAGGATTTTTTGGCTCAATACGACAAGTTTCGTCATACAGAAAAACGCAAACAAAGTGGCGTTTATTACACGCCGAGCGAGGCAACAGATTTTATTACACGCGGCGTAAATCATTTGCTCAAAACTCATTTCAACTTACCGCAGGGCTACAATTCAGGGAATGTAAAAATTCTTGATTTTGCTTGCGGTACAGGAACTTTCATTCATTCTGTTTTTGAGCAAATGATACCTGATAATCCTGATACTTTGGAAAAAAATATACTTAAAAACAAAATCACAAAAGATATTTACGGTTTTGAACTGCTTTTTACGCCTTACATTATTTCACACACTATTCTTACACGATTCTTGAAAGAAAAAGGCATCAATCTCGGTAACGACCGACTTGGCATTTATCTTACAAACACACTCGACATTAGTCAGCATTCTATCAGCGAATTACTGCCTGCGTTGAAAAAAGAATACGAAAAAGCCCGCGACATAAAAGACAGGGAAAATATTTTGGCAATTATTGGAAATCCGCCGTATTCCAATAAAAAAAGTCATGCAAATGCAGATGTAATTGATGACGAAATAAAAAAAATAAACGAAAATTTGCACGAGAAAAAGGCAAATAACCAAGATTTGTATCTCAAATTTATGGTTTTTGCAACACAAAAAATTAAAACAAGCGGACAGGGTATTGTTGGTATTATTGTAAATAACAGTTGGCTGTATGGTACGACACGCCGACTTATGAGAAAATATTTTTTTGACGCTTTTGATAAAATTTATGTTTTAAATTTACACGGTGATGCAGACAGAAAAGACCCTGACAAAAACATATTTGACATAAAACGAGGAGTAAGTATTGTTTTCTTTATGAAAGAACAAAAAAACACAAAAAAACAAGTATTTTACGCCTCTACATTAGATAAAAAAATACTCTTGCGTGCCGATAAATTGTACTTTTTAGAAAATACAGCGTTTAAGAATATTGATTGGGAAGAAGTTAAACCAACAGAGACCGAAAATTATTGGTTTTTGTCAAGAAATTATTCAGAACAAGTAACTTATGATAAGTTTTGGAAATTAACTGATATTTTTAAATTGACAGGCAGTGCGGTTAGTACAGATAGAGATGAATTAACTACAAACTATAATGAAAGCAAATTACTAAAAAATTTGGAAACAGCATTTAGTCGTAATTATTCAGACGATTTTAAGAAACTGTTCAAAATTCACAATTCTTCAAGTTATGATTTTGAAACAAGAATAAATTCTCACAAATTAGACAAATCGGCAATAACTGATTATCTATATCGACCGTTTGATAACAGAAAAATTTATTATAAAACAGGATTTACAAGCCGTTCAGGTGAGCAAATAACAAAACATTTTGTCGGAAAAGAAAATGTTGGATTGGTATTCAAAAAAGAGTTAAATAGAGGCACATTCAATACGGTATTTGTGCTTGATAAAATTGCAGATAGAGTGCTTTTGGAAACTTCTCACGGCGGCGCTTATGTTGCACCTTTGTATATATACAACGGTGGTAACGGTTATGCTGAAATAGATTTTGACGGTCATAAAAGATATGCTAATTTTAATCAAAAGTTTATCAAAAACTATCTGCAAAAAATTAATTTTCAGCCGACACCCGAAGAAATTTTGGCTTATATTTACGGCGTTTTGCACTCAAAAATTTATCGCGAAAAATATGTGGAATTTTTGAAAACCGACTTCCCTGCCGTACCATTCACAAACAACAAGGAAACATTTGACAAATATGCAGAACTCGGTAAGAAACTCATTGATTTACATTTACTCAAAAATCTACCCGACGACACAAAAATCCGTGTAAATTACGATTTTGACAGCGATTTTGCTGTTGAGAAAATCACTCAAGACAACAATAAACTACACCTTTTCACTACCGGCAACAAAATCGTTACTTTTGACGGTGTAACCTCGACAATCTACAACTTTGAAATCGGCTCATACAAACCCATTGACAAATGGCTGAAATATAGAATTAAGGACAAAGTATTACTTGTCAGTTCTGACTTGCAACATCTAAAAAATATGATTATCGCACTGAAAAACACCATTTCGACAATGCAAGAAATCGAAAAACTCGGAGAAGACTATTTGAAGTAACAACGAAAGGCAGAAAATGACTGTCTTTTTTCAAATATCTATTTTGAATTTGTTTAAATAAATAATTAAGGAAAAAAATTATTTTACTATCTGATAATATGTTATGAATTTTGATGAAAATATTCAATAAAAAATCCTTATCTTTGTAAACTTTTTTATAAAACAAACGTTTTATAAGTAAAGAGTGTTATTTCATTAGTTATAGTTAAGGGTTAGTAATTCAATTAGGAAGGTTGACGAAGTGATTCGGCAACCTTTTGCTTTTTAAAGGACTGAAGGATTGAGGGATTGAAGGATTGAATCAGTCCTTCAATCCTTCAATCCTTTGCATAAAGTAAACGTCTTGGAAATCTTTTGGGGTTTTGAGCCATGACTTTAGCAAGCCCGACTGTTTGTAGCCGCATTTGCTTAACAAATTGAAACTTTCCGTATTACTTACCGGTATGTATGCGTATAATTGATTTAATTGCAGAATATTAAAAGCATAATCGGCAGTCAAATTCAGAATTTCAGTTCCATAACCTTTGCGGCGAAATTGCATATCAACCAATATGCCAACGCCAGCCCGCTGATGAATTGGGTCGTAATCGTATAAATCAACTGTTCCGACCGTCATCGTTGATTTTTTTTCAACAGCCATTAACCGTAATTGCCCCGAATTAATAATGCCTTGCAAAGAATTATTCAGATAATCGCGCAAAGCAAACTTTGAATAAGGCGTCAATGTAGAACCGTATTTCCATAAATCAGAATTATTTTCCCATTTGTAGAGAATATCCAAATCCTCCGGCTCCAACGCCCTCAATAATAGATTTTCGTTTTCTAAAAAAGCCATAATTATAGTGTTTTATCAATGATTACTTCATTTTCGCGTATAGCGAAAATGGAATTTTTGCTGATTCGTAATTTTTTTTTGTTTTATTTGTCGGACAAACCAAAAACACTTGCGATGCCTGTTGCGCCAACGGTATATCATTGGAATGGTCTGTATATAAAACAAATTTATCCGTATTATTATCAATTAGATACATGATTGATTGCAATTTTTGTTTTCCAATATTTTCTTTCAATGCGCCATTTTTGATACAACTTGCCGAATAATTTTCAAAACACTTCATTTCCAACACATAATGTTTCACATAGCAATCGGGCGCCGCCGTCGCCAACAACATTTTTTTGCGTTTGTCCAACAGGTCGCTTTTTGTTCTCCTTATCAAAAATGAAGCAAATGAAGTATTGCAACGCCTTGCAAATATCCGGTTTTGCTCGTGAAAGTTCATTATTTTTTCCTTGAAAATAACTCTGTTCGTTTTCCCAAACATTCTTTGCAATGCAGCCTTGATAATTAGCCAATTATAATCTATCCGAAGAAAAAACAATGAAAAAATAAAGGAATATAAAAGCCAATATTTGAAAGAATTAAACGAAATCAACGTCCCGTCCAAATCATAGATAGCGATATTTTCACTGTCTGTAGTCATTGCTTAAAATCATTTGACCATGGGAAACGCACTAATACACGGTTATATATTTGATAATCAGCTTTTCTCAACGGTTGAGCAAATGTTTGGGTAATAACGGCAACTTTTATATGCCAATTTTCGTTTTTTGTTTTGAGGAATTTCTCCGTATCTCTGATTGTCGCGCCGCTGTCTATCGCATCATCTACAAGCAAAACATTTTTTATTTGAGGATTTTCAAAAAAAGACAAATCGTTTGACAAAATACCTATTTCATTTATTTTTTCTTTCTTTTTTCGGATTTTCATCAGCATTTCATACCATCTGTTTTC
>WQYU01000118.1 GCA_009781075.1 Paludibacter sp.
CAAGTTTGTTATTATTTTCTACTGCACCTTTCTCCCACGAAGAATACGGATGCGTGAAAAAGAAACTGGTTTTCAGCATTTTAGCGATATTTTGGTGGTCAGCAAACTCGGTTCCGTTGTCTCTTGTTATCGTATGAACGTGTTTTTTGTATGCGATAAGCAGTCGGAATATTGTTTTAGTCAATTCTTGGGCATTTTTACCGTATTCCAATTTTTCTATTCAAACATAATTCCCCGTCTTCAATCATTATTCTGCCAAAATTTCCGATTTTCTTAAAATTTTGTTTCGGAACATTTTTTGATTATCTTTGCCAAAATATCTAATTTTTTTATTAATAAATAATAATTGAAACAATATAAAATGGCATTGACATATTCCGAAAATTTAAGAAATATATTTGCTTACAGTATGCAAGAGGCAGAACGGCTTGGTAATGATGTTGTTATGCCTGAACACTTGCTATTAGGGATTTTGCGTAATGCGACCGGCAAAGCCATTGAGATGCTCAAAATGTCGAACGTCAATATAATAAAGATTAAGCAACAAGTTGAAAACCAAATACGTACAGAAACAGAGTCAAAAAGCAAAGAAATTATTTTACACAAAAGCACACAAAAAGTTCGTATGCTGATGGAATTGGAGAGCAAGTCATTAAAATCTCAAATCGTTGATAGTGAACATTTACTGCTGGCTATTTTGAAAGAAAGAAATAATATTGCCGCACTCACTCTAAATGCTGAAAATTTTACGTATGAAATGGCACGTAGTTTTTTTGAGGTAAAACCAAATCCTGCGCCCACTGCAAATAGTTTTGACGATGATGACGAAGACGATGACGAGAAGGGAGGTAAAGAATCTGTTGGCGCTACCCCTACAGGAGCAACCTCAAATGTGTCCGGTAATAAGAAAAGCGATACGCCCGCTCTTGATAATTTTGGGATGGATATTACAAAAGCCGCTCAAGAAAATCGTCTTGACCC
Source organism: Paludibacter sp. (assembly GCA_009781075.1). GTDB lineage: Bacteria > Bacteroidota > Bacteroidia > Bacteroidales > Paludibacteraceae > WRGS01. The sequence goes on from WQYU01000118.1 coordinate 982, forward strand.
TGTTGTAGGGCGAGAACGTGAAATAGAGCGTCTGGCGCAAATTCTAAGCCGCCGAAAAAAGAATAATCCTGTACTTATCGGAGACCCCGGCGTAGGGAAATCTGCTATTGTCGAAGGGCTTGCGCTGAGAATTAATCAACGGCGAGTTTCACGAGTGCTGTTCGGCAAGCGCGTTGTTACGCTTGATATGGCATCTATTGTTGCAGGAACAAAATATCGAGGACAATTTGAAGAGCGTATTAAGGCTATTTTAAATGAATTACAAAAAAATAGAGATGTAATACTTTTTATTGACGAAATTCATACTATTATTGGTGCCGGTAGCGCCGCAGGAACGCTTGACGCAGCGAATATGCTAAAACCTGCTTTGGCACGCGGAGAAATTCAGTGCATCGGGGCAACCACACTCGACGAATATCGTCAAAGTATTGAAAAAGACGGCGCTTTGGAAAGACGTTTCCAAAAAATTATTGTTGACCCAACAACACCTGAGGAAACTTTACAGATTTTAGAAAATATAAAAGACCGCTATCAGGCACATCACAATGTAATTTATACTTCGGAGGCAATAAAAGCCTGTGTCAAACTTACCGACCGCTACATTACCGACCGATGTTTTCCTGACAAAGCTATTGACGCCCTCGACGAAGTCGGTTCACGCGTACATATAGGAACGGCATCTGTTCCAAAAGAAATTGATATTCTTGAAAAGAAAATTGCTAATCTTCAGCAGCAGAAAGCCGAAGTCCTTGCCGAACAAAAATATGAACTTGCAGTACCGATTCGCGACCAAGAAAAGCAAACTCAATATGAATTGGAAGATGCGATTAAACGATGGGAACAGGAGTCGTCGGCACACCCTGATATTGTTGACCAAGAGCAGGTTGCAGAAGTTGTAGCGATGATGTCGGGAATACCTGTTCAGCGAATTGCTCAGGCAGAAGGTATGAAATTACGTCAGATGAAAGAGCAGTTGCAAGGCAAAGTAATAGGACAGGATGATGCGGTTTCAAAAGTTGTAAAAGCAATCCAACGAAACAGAATCGGATTAAAAGACCCCGCCAGACCAATTGGTTCATTCATGTTTTTAGGTCCGACAGGTGTTGGGAAAACTCATTTGGCAAAAATACTCGCAGAATTTATGTTCGACAGCATTGATGCCCTTGTACGCATCGACATGAGCGAATTTATGGAAAAATTCAGCGTTTCTCGCTTGATTGGCGCACCTCCCGGATATGTTGGCTACGAAGAAGGCGGACAACTTACCGAAAAAGTTCGCCGCAAACCATATTCTATTATTTTGCTTGATGAAATTGAAAAAGCACATCCCGATGTTTTCAATATTTTACTGCAAGTGATGGACGAAGGAAGGCTAACCGACAGTTTGGGCAGGAAAATTGATTTTAAAAATACTATTATCATAATGACTTCCAATGTCGGTTCGCGGCAATTGAAAGAGTTTGGCAGCGGAATTGGTTTTACTGCCGATGAAGATACCTCTAATGCAAGTTATTCTAAAAATGTAATTCAAAAAGCATTAAAGAAAACTTTTTCGCCGGAATTTCTTAACCGCGTAGATGAGATTATTACTTTTGAGCAACTAAACAAAGAGGCAATTTTCAAAATTATTGATTTGGAATTGAAAGGGCTTTTTGAACGCATTACTGCAATGGGTTATACCATTGAACTTACAGAAGAGGCTAAAAATTTTATTGCCGAAAAAGGTTATGATTCTCAAAATGGCGCCCGACCATTAAAACATGCAATTCAAGTGTATCTTGAAGATATAATTGCCGACATAGTTTTAGGAGGCAATATTTCCGAAGGTGATATTATTTTTATGGATTTGGACAAAGAAAACGAAAAAATTTCGGCATCAATAAAAAAAGAAAATTCAAAGCAGCAGAAAAAGATGTCAAAATAAAATGCTAATGGCGCAAAACCACCAAATTATCTATTTAATCTGATATAAATAGATAATTTGGCATTAAGAACACAGGCAACAACATTTTCAGAATTTATATCCTATTCCAAAATTTATTGTTCTGTTTTTCATAGTTAGGTCATCATTTTCTATGTGCAAGGCATTTATAAAGCCAAACTGATAACCTGCAAAAACAATTATTCCGTTATTAAACTCAAAGCCTGCTGTTGCTCCCAGTCCGACATCCCATCTTTGCATAACAGGTTTGCCGGTCGTTGCATTTTTATAGAAAATGTCAATGTTGCCGGGGTCTTGTTTCCCGTCAAGCCCTAAACTCACGTAAGGACCTGCGCCAATAAAAACCTTTCCCACGCTTGTATTTATCTGTCCCATAAAATATATGGGAAGTTCCAAACTCCAATACTGATAGTCCGTATTGGTTTGATTTTCTGTATTTTTCATTTCAAAAGTCTTGTAGCGAAGCCACAATTCATAATGAAATGCAAAATTTTTATTTTCCAGTTTTAGGAAAATACCTGCCGACACGCCGGGTTTCATGTTGATTTGATAATTATCCGAATTTCGAATAACAAAATCAGACATATTAGCGGAAGCCTTGATACCAAATGACGCATTTACATTTGCGGTAGATGTGGTTGTGGTGGTCGTAATACTTCTGCCGTCCGGCTGAACGGTTTCTGTACGGGTATAGGTTTCAATCTTGCCGCCCGTATTCTGCGACTGAGAAGTTGTGATTGTTTGTCCGAATATCTGTCCGAAAGATACGGCAACCATAACTGCCAATGATAAAAAAATTCTGTTCATAATATAAAAATAATAGTTTTCAGTTAATATAAATACTAATTCCTAATTCTTCAACATTTCATACACTTTGAAGCCTGAATCAACCGCCAGATGCGTTCCAAGACCGATGCCTTCAACATCATTTCCCACATAATACAATCCGGGAACGGGGCTTTTGGCTTTCGGGCGATTTTCTCCTGTCTGCCCTACTGTCAATGCAATACCGTAAGCCTCGCCACCCTGACCGTCCATGATACTGTCGTTGCCTACGCTTGGAACAGTAGCAGGACTCATAATTTCAGTACGTTCAATATGCTCAAATATTTGAGGTTCAATCTTTTTAATTCTTTGCGTGATATAATCCAAATACGGTTTCACATCAATTTTCGGGTCAGGAGCGCAGGACATAACGGCATAAACGCACTGTTTACCCTTCGGAGCCATTCCTTGATAATGCGAAGTCGTGCCTATATAAATATAGTTCGATTCGGGTTTCTTTTGCCCCTTCGCCATCTTTTCAAACTCGTGGTAAGGCTCAATACAGCCGTATGGAAAATACACTTTCATAATATAGTCAATGACAGGCACATTCGTAAAAAATCGGTATCCTACGCAGGCAAGCGTATTTTCAAGTTTTTTGAGTTTAGCAATATATTCCGAATCAAAATGTTCTTCACCGACAAGTTTGATGGCAGTCTGCCTTATGCCCGCACTGCTGATTATCAGTTTGGATTGATAGGTTTTCCCGTCTGCTGTTGTTATTCCTGTTGCCCTTTTGTTTTCGATATTTATTTTTTCTACACGGTTATTCATCAGCAGCTTGCCGCCGTTTTCTTCGACTGCCTCCGCCATAACCTCAAAAAAACCGCCGATTCCACATTCGTAAAACCTTCCTCCACCACCTTTGGAAGCGGTTTGGAACTGTCTGACCATTTCAGCCGCCGTTACTTTATCTGCCGTAGTTTCAAAACTTCCTTCGGCAAAAGCCGCCAGAAAATAGGTGCTAACTCCTTCATGTAGACCGAATTTTTTGACATAATCAAACGCAGAAATCGTTTGCAGTTTTTCAATTTCGCTCAACGGCATATTTTCAAGCGTTTTAAAAAATACGCCTACCTTTTTGAGTGCCGGCAGATTCCATCGTTTTAGCCCGAAAGTATGTAAAAGTTCAAAAGGCGATTTGGTGAAATCCCATGTTTTTACCTTTCCTTTTTTATTTTCGTAAGAAATCATGCTGATTTTCGGAAACTCATCGCCATATATCGGTTTAACTCTGTCCTGTTTATTCAACCTTGTCGCCAACTCCTCAAACAGCGAATTTCTCATGGGTACACAATTGATTGGAAACAGTTCATACTTAAAGCCGTCTCTTTTAAATGTTGTCATTCTGCCTCCGGGCAAGTGATTTTTGTCTATCAACAATACTTTTTCCCCGTCATTTGCAAGGAGGCTTGCAATGGTTGTCCCACCGGGGCCTGCGCCTATTACTATGGCGTCGAATACTTTATCTTCCATAAATAGATTTTTACTATTGTTAAAAATTTAAAGTGCAAAATTACGGGCAAAAATAGTATCCCGCAAGTCATAAAAGTTTGTGTTTTTGTTCAAAAAGTCGTATTTTTGCAAAAAAATAATTTGAGTAATCGGGGTTTAATAATAATTATTTTGCTTGAAAAGCCAAATTTTCATAACCGCAGGGCAACGACCTGCGGATGAGAAAAGCATAAACTTCTGCCTGAAAGGCAGGACAAAAAAGACAAAAAGATGAGTTATACAAAATTATTGTATCACATTGTATTCAGAACAAAATATGGAAAGAATACAATTCCAGAACAGCACGAAAAGGAGTTGTACGCTTATATTTTGGGTATTATCAATAACAAAAAGTCAAAACTTTATCGCATCGGCGGTACAGAAAATCACTTGCATTTGTTGATTGATATACATCCGAGTTTTGCTTTGTCCGATTTTATGAAAGAATTAAAAGAGTATAACGTAACAATTCTTTGAACATAAAAACAGATGTATAAAAAAAACAAAAATAAGAAATTTTTTAGAAACACAGGGGTTTAATGGTGAGCCCGAAACTCTGGGGGATTTATAGAGAAAAGATACAAAAAAACAGTTGATTTCAAAAAGTTTGAAACCAACTGCAACCTTAAATAAATCATGGATTACAAACTAAAATTTTTCAATTCAAAATAAAATTTAAACTGTGGTCTTTTGAAATACTAATGGAACGAAAGGCAACAGCAAATTGCATAATTGTTTTCAAAGTTTGTTGTAACGGCTCACTCTTTTGAATTTCGCAATCTGTTAGTTCCCAATAATTTTGTAAATTTTGTTGCATAGGCATTACATTGTAAAATTATTTAATCAAAACGTAAAACCTTTCAAAATATTATATTTAAGTTGACAAACAATTTACAGTTTTTTCTCAGTTGCAAGACGGCGCATATTCATCAGCGCGTAACGCATTCTTCCAAGCGATGTGTTGATACTGACACCTGTTTTATCTGCAATTTCTTTAAAACTCAGGTCTTCGAAAATCCGCATTTTTAGTACTTCTTGTTGTGTATTAGGTAAATAATCTACAAGTGCAACAATATCGTTTAACATTTGTTCTTTTGACATAATATCTTCAATACTCGCCTCCGACAGCCGAGCATCGTTAAGAATATCATAATCAGCATTGTCTGCCGAAAATGTGTTCTCATTTTTCTCGCGCCTGAAATGGTCAATTATTAGATTGTGTGCGATACGTAAAAGCCAGCCCAAAAAACGCCCCGACTCAACGTAGCGCCCCTGTTGAATGGTAACTATCGCTTTTAAAAAGGTATCTTGAAAAATATCTTCAGCAAGTTCGCGATTACGTACAACAGCCAAAATGTTTGAAAACAAATTCGTTTTATAACGTAAAAGTAAAGTTTCAAAAGCGGAATTATCACCGTTCTGATACCTCAAAACTAAATCTTCATCAGAAATTTGTTTTGTCATTTTCATTATTCTCTATCTTTAAAGTTTTAGAGTAATAATAGTATCAATAGGCATTAATTTTTAAAGGTTGAACATTAAATAAAGTGCAAAATTAATAATTTTTATTAAAACAAAAAAATTACACAATATTTTTATAATTTTTTTCTAATTTTATTTTGACAAATTCTATACAAAAAAACAAACTAAATGTTAAAAATTATAGAAATCAATTTATTAACCTGAGTTTTGGATAAGCGATAGCCCGTTAGGGCTTGCATATCAATAGAATACAATTCCAGACGACAAATCTTGTCCGTTAGGACATTCACAATGAAAGCCCTACGGGCTAAATA
>WQYU01000119.1 GCA_009781075.1 Paludibacter sp.
GAAAGTTTTAAACTCAAAACTGCAATTTTTGCCGTCCTTTTTTCGGCAGGTTTCTTTCTTCTCTAACTCCATAATGTTTAATTTTTTGTTGAAATTAGAGTCAACGTATTTTGGGACGATACAATCTGTTCTAAAAACTCCAATTCGGTTTTTGATAACTTATCGGTATTTATATCGGTAATTTTGCGTGCGGGCAATTCTTCTAAACGGTTTATTTTTCGCAAACATAAATTACGACTGAATTCGCCCGCACCTCGTTTTTCGCCGAGTTTTTCGGCAATTCGTGCGACAAAATCAATGGTTTTTGTGCTGATTGTATATGAAGAAACATTCATGTATTTTTGTATTTAAACAAAGTACAAAGTTACAAAATATTTTTCAGAAATTCTTAGGTTTTTCTTTTGTGCTTTGTCGAAACGCTGCTCTTACTATATTGCTAATAACGCCAAGCCGCACATTATAGGCAAGTTTTGGGGAAAGCTACACCGAAAAATTTTGAGAGAAAAAATATAATTTTATCTTATTTGGTGGGAGTGACAGTAAATTGGCTTTGTACAAAAAATTGGGAAGAAATTATATTAGTTATAAGTTGTCCCCGAATACTATCAAATGATTTTAGATAGATTAAATAATGGTGGCAGATTAAAGACGAATATAGAATACAAAAGTATTGTAGAAAAAAGAAACAATTATAATGAACAGTCATCTTTATTTAAAGAATTGTATGATGAAAGGAAAACTTGCAAAAGTTGAGTTATAATTAAAATATTGCCTGCAACTTCATTACAAAAACATAAATTCTGCTACTTTTACTGCGGCATTTTCACCATCCATTGCCGAAGAGGTGATTCCTCCTGCATATCCAGATCCTTCTCCGCAAGGGAAAAATCCCTTTATATCAACGTGTTGCATTGTTTCTTTGTCTCGTAAAATTCTTATCGGAGACGAGGTACGGCTTTCAACTCCAACCACAACTGCTTCATTTGTCAAATATCCGCGCATAAGGCGATCAAAAAATAAAAATCCTTTACGCAGGCGATCAGAAATACTCTCAGGAAGCCAAAAATGCAATGGAGAAGAGATTAATCCTGGCAAATAAGATGTTTTTGGCAAATCAGAAGAAAGTTTTCCCGTAGCAAAGTCGAGTAACCGTTGTGCCGGAGCGGTACGATTGTTGTTGCCATTGTTAATGAAAGCGAGTTTTTCTAAATGTTGCTGGTAACGCAAGCATGCAAGTTCTCCAAATTGATGAAATTTTTGCGGTACATCTTCCGGTTGGATTTCTACTACCATTCCCGAATTTGCAAATGGCGAATTGCGAGTCGAAGACGACATTCCATTAACAACAATTTCATCTTCAGCGCTTACCGCCGGAACAATCTGCCCGCCGGGGCACATACAAAACGAATAAACACCGCGTTCGTCTATCTGTGTTGTAAGTGAATAGGCGGCAACAGGCAAATATTTGTTTTTCAAAAGAGAATGATATTGAATTGTGTTAATTTGCGACTGCAAATGCTCCACCCGTACTCCCATTGCAAACCCCGCCGCTTCCATCTTAAGATTTTTTGTATGCAAAAGTTCATAAACATCACGTGCGGCATGACCCGTTGCCAATATCATTGCCTTTGCTTGAAATTCCAAATCATTGGCTGTAATACAGCCGACAACCTTTTTATTTTTAGTAATGATATCGGTCATTTTTGTGTTGTAATACACCTGTCCGCCGTATATTAAGATAGTGTTGATTAATTTTTCGATAATATCAGGCAGTTTCTCCGACCCAATATGAGGATGTGCATCATACAACACATTTTCTGGAGCTCCATTAAGATATAGAATCTCTAAAATTCGCGAGATATTTCCTTTTTTAGTTGAACGAGTGTAAAGTTTTCCATCTGAAAAAGCGCCGGCGCCGCCCTGTCCGAAACAGTAATTCGAAAGAGAATTTATAGATTCATTGCGATTTATTTTGGCAATATCCCTTTTTCGCTCAAATATATTTTTGCCCTGTTCAATAATTACAGGTTTTAGTCCAAGTTCTATCAGTCGTAGAGCAGCAAAAATTCCTGCTGGGCCAGCCCCAACTATTATCACGGGCGGCTTGTTTTCAACGTTTTGATAGATAAATTTGTTGGTAATAAGAGGTGTTGGTTTTTGATTTCCAAAGAAAACAGTCAACAAAACATTGATTTTTATTTCCCTCTTGCGCGCATCCACCGACCGCTTATTAATGCGAATTCCTGATATTTCGCTTCGATTTATTTTCAAACATGAAGCAACAAAATTTGTTATTACTTCTTCGTTGTAAGCACTTTCGGGTGGAATATTTAGTTGCAACTGTTTGGGCATAAATATATTTTAATTTGTTTTACAAATAAATGGTATTTACAATTATCTTATTATCAATGAATTATTTTTTTATAATTGTCCTAAAAAACAAAAATGTGGGTTTATTGAATTTGAAATCCTAAATTTTGCTGCAATTTTGACAATGCAGGATTTTCGTTAGTCCACACATCAAACTGTTCACTGGCGGATAAATTTTGTTCGTTATCAGGATTTTTTTCATCAATAACATTATTAGTTGTTTTTAAATCGTTATTTTCAAGAATTTCTTTTACAACAATTTTATTTTCAACATTTTGTATCGGACCATGTGAAGAAATTGGTTTTGTTTTTTCAGTTGGCATTTCATTAATATTAATTGAAATTGTCGGACGGATTTGATTTCCGCTTGGTTTTGTCTCTGGCAAAGTAACGGTCTTTTGTTCTGTTGTATTTATTTGCTGTTGCGTAATCGGTTTTATTTCCGGAACGCTCAATTCATTCAATTTTTTTTCATCAAGCAACTGACATATTTTTATTAAAGTCAATTCAACCAAAAGTCGTTTGTTGTTGCTTTCACGGTATGATAAATCACATTCGTTGCTAATATTTAGTGCATTAATCAAAAAAACGGGTGAAACTTGTTGTGCCTGTGCTTTGTATTTTTCTGCAATATCCAATCCTACATCCAGCAATTGAACCGTTTGATCATCTTTGCTTACCAGCAAGTCGCGAAAATGAGCCGACATTCCGCTAATAAAATGATTTCCCTCAAAACCCTTACTGAGTATCTCTGCGAAAATCAGCAACGCAGTAGAAATTTCGCAATGCAAGAAAGCATCAGTCAATCGGAAATAATATTCATAGTCGAGTACATTCAAACTGTTAAGTACTCCCTGATATGTTAATTCATTGCCGTTGAAACTTACAATCTGGTCGAAAATTGAAAGTGCGTCTCTCATTCCACCATCTGCTTTTTGAGCAATTATATTCAGTCCTTTAGGGCCGGCTGTAACATTTTCCTTGTCAGCAATCAACTTTAAATTTTCAACAATATCTTTTACCGATATTCTGTTGAAATCAAAAATCTGGCAACGCGAAAGAATCGTAGGAATAATTTTGTGTTTTTCTGTTGTTGCCAAAATAAATTTTGCATAAGCAGGCGGCTCTTCGAGTGTCTTCAAAAAAGCGTTAAATGCCTCTTTGGACAGCATGTGAACTTCGTCAATAATATATACTTTGTATTTACCTGTTTGAGGCGGGATGCGAACATCTTCAATAAGGGCACGTATGTCATCAACACTATTGTTCGACGCTGCGTCAAGTTCGCGAATGCTGAAAGAACGATTTTCATTAAAACTCTTACACGATTCACACTCATTACATGCCTCAAAGTCGGCTGTGAGGTGAGAACAATTTATTGTTTTAGCAAAAATACGCGCACAAGTTGTTTTGCCCACTCCTCGCGGACCGCAGAACAAGTATGCCTGTGCCAAACGATTGCTTTTGATAGAATTTTTTAGCGTTTCAGTAAGCGCTTTTTGTCCTATCACCGTATCGAATGTTGATGGCCTGTATTTGCGTGCCGAAACTATAAAGCCGCTCATATATTATTATTTACTGGGTTCAAAGTTATTTTTTATTTTGCAAAAGTAATATTTTTTTTATCTAAAATAATATTTTATTGTAAAAAAAAACGGCATTGCTAAATAAATATAGATTAAACCCATATTAAACCCAATAAATTATTGATTTTTGGCACATAATTTTATGCAAATATATACATACTTAGCAATACCTTTCTTTTTACTATAATAAATTTTCAATAACTTTTTTCCCCAAAAAACAATTATCCCAAAATGTCCATTAGGATAATTGTTAACAAATATTTAATTTTATAATGGACACCATTAGAAAATGTTATCTATAATGAATTGATAATCAGCGCATAATTTTGCATTAATTGTTCAAAAAACACGAGAAATAAATGTTAATAATATCTAATTTAACATTTGAGGTTCTAATGGACATTTTGGGATAATAACAAATAATAAAAATTCTCCTTAACAAAATTTACATGCATCATAGAAAAGCGGTGTCTTTTGATTAAAAAAAACTTTTTGACATTGATTACTGTGAAAATTTATAGATTTTAGTCATATTTCAAAATTTGTATTTAATTTTGCATTTTATTAAAAAAAATATGATTCATAAATATGATTTTTTAGTGATTGGCGGCGGGATTGCAGGTATTTCATTTGCACTGAAAGCCGCAAAATATGGCAAAGTGGCTCTGCTTTGCAAAACAAATTTACACGAATCAAACACTTCGTTTGCCCAAGGTGGCATTGCCTGTGTAACTTATGATCCCGATACCTTTGAGAAACACATTGAAGATACGCTTGTTGCAGGAGACGGACATTGCGATTTAACTGCCGTTGAACAAGTTGTACACAATGCACCTTCTCAAATAGAGGAACTGATACGATGGACAGTAGATTTTGACAAAACCGAAGACGAAAAATTTGACCTGCACAAAGAAGGTGGACATAGCGAATTTCGCATATTGCATCATGCCGACAATACGGGATTTGAAATTCAAGAAAAATTAACCAAAATGTTGTTGAAGCATACTGAAATTGATATTTTCGAGAATTATTTTGCAATAGAAATTTTAACTCAACATCATTTGGATGAAATTGTAACTCATCATTATCCGAATATTGAGTGCTATGGGGTCTATGCCTTGGATCAAAAGACAAATCATATTCATACATTTTTGTCGAAAATAACAATGCTTGCTACAGGTGGAATTGGCGGCGTTTATGCAGCTACCACAAATCCAGAAATAGCCACCGGTGATGGCATTGCGATGGTACAGCGCGCACGCGGAGAGATAAAAGATATGGAATTTGTGCAGTTTCACCCTACTGCGCTATACTGCCCTGGCGACCGTCCAACATACCTTATAACCGAGGCGATGCGTGGGTACGGCGCAGTTCTTCGCACACAAGACGGGAAGGAATTTATGCAAAAATACGACGAACGTTTATCGCTTGCTCCGCGCGACATTGTAAGCCGTGCTATTGACAATGAAATGAAAGTGCGAGGCGAAAATTTTGTCTATCTTGACGTTACACATAAAGATGCAGAACAGACCAAACATCATTTCCCCAATATTTATCAAACATGTTTGGAAAAAGGCATTGATATTACAAAAGATTACATTCCTGTTTCACCATGTGAACATTATCTCTGTGGAGGTATTGTTGTTGATTTTAACGGGCGAGCTTCTATTAATCGGCTTTATGCGGCTGGTGAATGTTCTTGTACGGGACTGCACGGGGCAAACCGTCTGGCTTCAAATTCGTTAATTGAGGCGATTGTTTATGCTGACAAAGCCATCAAAGATGCAGCACAGCGCATTACAAAATTAACTTTTAATGAAAAAATTCCTGCGTGGAACGATGCTGGCACTTCCCTACCTGAAGAAATGGTCTTGATTACACAAAGTTTTCGCGAAGTAGAGCAGATAATGAGCAGTTATGTTGGCATTGTACGTTCTAACTTGCGCTTACAACGTGCTTTGGCACGCCTTAATATTCTATATCAGGAAACGGAAAGTTTATTTGCACGCTCGGTCGTTTCACGCCAAATTTGCGAATTACGAAATGTGATTTCTGTTGCATACCTTATAATAAGGCAGGCAATTGCCCGCAAAGAAAGTCGTGGACTGCATTATACAATAGATTTCCCTAAAAAAAATGAATTAAAATATTAGTGAAGAAGACATAATCATACAGCAGAATGACTGCCAGCATATCACAATTTCACATATTTTTTTGTTATTGACGTATTCTATGCTAACTACCAAATAATTTTTAGTTAAAAAAGATTAAATGTTATTAAAAAATTTGGTATTGTTAATTTAGTATAGTTTTATATATAATTTGAGAAGATAAAGTGTTGATTTTCAAAGATATTTTTTTGTAAAATATACACCAAATTAACAAAACCAAAAATTTATGCTGCGAATTTTTGAGTATTGACAAAAGGTGATTTTCGATTTATAACGTCAAATACCCGCGCCAATAATTTCGCTCTTACATTGTTTATTACCAACATTTTAGCCTTTCCTTCGGCTGTTTTTCGTTCATAATATGCTTTCAGTTCGCAGTCGTACCTGACAGCCACCATCGCACACATATTTAGCAGCGATTTTAGTTTTTTGTCGGCAAATGGATGCACTTTCGTTCGCCCGTGTATGCTTGTCCCCGATTGATACGGAAACGGCGCCACATCGTCATAACAAGCCAATTGCCTCCAATTGTCGAATGCCTCAACACTAGATGAAATATATAGCAAGCGATTATTGAAAAGCTTACGAAAGCATCATTCCCGCTGAGAAGCACATACAATCAAAAAAGGAAACTTTCACTGTAGAAGGGTACAATAGCATATTCAGACATTTTTTAGCGAGAATGAGAAGAAAATCAAAA
>WQYU01000120.1 GCA_009781075.1 Paludibacter sp.
CAATCGTTATTTATCATCTATAAAAGATAGAATTGCCAATTTTTGGAAACTATTTTCACTCTCTTTAAAACCAAATAATTTACTGAAAAATATTTGTGTAATTAATTATTAGAAATTATATAACTAAAAACTATTATACGTAATAGGCGTCAAAAAGACTTGTACAAAACAAAAATATAAAGATTTGATAAACAAATATATACAAAGACATTATTTAAAACAAAAAGTACAAAAAATTTAATTTTGATTGGTAACAAGTTTTCAGTTGTCAATAAAGAATAAGTCATGGGAATCTATTTTCCCCAAAAATTTTTCTTAATTTTGCACCTGAAAATTTTGAAATTTTATGAATATTTCTTATAATTGGCTCAAAGATTATGTTAATCTGCCCGACAAAACCCCCGAAACGGCTAAAATACTGACCTCTATCGGTTTGGAAGTGGGTAAAACAGAAGAGTTTGAAAGTGTCAAAGGAAGTTTAAAAGGTTTGATTATAGGCGAAGTGCTGACTTGCCGAATGCACGAAAACTCTGACCATCTGCGCGTTACAACTGTAAATATAGGCACTGACGAGCCGCTGCAAATCGTTTGCGGTGCGTCAAATGTGGCACAAGGACAGAAAGTTGTTGTTGCAACTATCGGTACAGTACTTTATCGTGGAGACGAGAATTTTACTATCAAACGTTCAAAAATTCGCGGAATAGAAAGTTGTGGAATGATTTGCGCAGAAGATGAAATCGGTATCGGCACAAACCACGAAGGAATCATCGTTTTACCCGCAGATGCAAAAGTCGGAACATTAGCCAAAGATTATTTTAACATTCAAATTGATAATATTTTTGAAGTTGATATAACTCCCAATCGGATTGATGCTGCCTCGCATTTTGGTATTGCACGCGATTTATTTGCATACTACGCTGTTCATCATTCGGATATTAAATTACAAAGACCTGATATTCAAAATTTTAAAATAAAAAATAATTCATTTCAAATTCCGGTAGAAATAAAAAATCCCGAACTTTGTCCTCGATATTCAAGTTTAACAATTTCGGGGTTAAATGTTACAGAATCACCGCAATGGCTCAAAAACAGATTGCTGTCAATAGGACAGCGTCCGATAAACAATGTTGTTGATATTGCGAATTTTGTGTTACACGAAACGGGGCATCCGCTTCACGCCTTTGATGCCGACAAAATTTCCGGAGGGAAAGTTATGGTGCAAACTTTGCCTGAAGGCACAAAATTTACAACACTCGATGGAGTTGAGCGCACGTTAAACGGCACAGAATTAATGATTTGCAATGCTGAAAAACCTATGTGTATCGCCGGAGTTTTTGGAGGAATTGAAAGCGGAGTAACACAAACGACAAAAAATGTATTTTTGGAAAGCGCATATTTTAATCCTGTAAGTATCAGGAAAACAGCACGTTATCATGGACTCAATACCGATGCTTCGTTTCGTTACGAACGCGGAGCCGACCCGAACATCACAGTTTTTGCTCTCAAACGTGCCGCACAATTAATTTGCCAAATTGCCGATGGAGATGTTACGAGTGAAATTAGTGATATTTATCCTGTTGAAATTAAGCCGTTTAAAGTTGATGTTTCATTGGAAAAAATTATTAATTTAATAGGAAAATCTATTGACATAAAAATTATTGAAACAATTTTACAGGCATTGGAAATTGAAATTATTTCATTTAAAAATAATATTTTTGAATTACTAATTCCATCGTATCGTATTGATGTTCAGCGAGATGTAGATGTTATTGAAGAGATTTTACGAATTTATGGCTACAATAATGTAGAGATTTCCGATTCGGTTAAATCATCAATTCAATATTGGCATAAGCCGGATATTTTTCAGTTGCAACAGATTGTATCCGAACAACTTACAGCACAAGGATTTTATGAAATCATAAATAACTCGCTCACAAAAGAATCGTATTATGAAAATTTGGCAATTTTTCCCAAAGCAAATTGTGTTAAATTGTTAAATCCATTGAGTTCCGACCTGAATATAATGCGTCAAACGCTGCTTTTCGGCGGGCTGGAAAGTGTGATTCGTAATATCAATCATCGAAACAGCGACTTGAAATTTTATGAATTTGGTAACTGCTATCATTTTGACAAAACGAAAAGCACTGAAAATAAGACGCTTGCGCCATATTCCGAAGAAAATCATCTTTCACTTTGGATTACAGGTGAAAAAAATCATAAATCGTGGGCAGAAAAAGCCGTACCTTCAAGTTATTTTCAATTGAAAGCATACGTTGAAAGTGTTCTTAAACGTTTGGGAATCAATGAAAAATCATTAATTATTACTACTGTTGAAAATGATATTTTCAGCAATTCATTGAATATCACAACCCAAAGTGGCATACAATTAGTTATTTTGGGAATCGTTAGTAATAAAATTTTGCAACAATTTGATATTGAACAAGATGTGTTTTTTGCCGATTTTCAATGGAATAATTTGTGTAAAATTTTTGCCGAAACGAAAATTAAAGTGCATGATTTACCAAAATATCCTGCTGTTACCCGTGATTTGGCATTGCTTGTTGAAAAATCAGTCAAATTTGCTGACATTGAACAGATTGCATACGAAACCGAACGAAAACTCTTAAAAAAAGTTACGCTTTTTGACGTTTTTGAGGGAAAAAATTTAGAAGAAAATAAAAAATCGTATGCAGTCAGTTTCATTTTGCAGGATGAAGATAAAACGCTTAACGACAAGCAAATAGATGCTATTATGCAAAAACTGCAAACTGCATTTGAAACACAATTGGGTGCAAAATTAAGATAATGAAATTAATTATTTTAATAATAATATAAAATGAAAAAACCTGCCTTTACTCTTATTGGCGAGCGGTGTAATGTAGCCGGTTCTAAAAAATTTTTGGAACTTATTCAAAATAAAAATTATGATGCGGCATTGAATATTGCCCGCAAGCAGGTTGATGAAGGTGCGCAAATTTTAGATATAAATTTTGATGACGGGCTGCTTGATGCACCTTCCGAAATGACTGAGTTTCTGAAACTTATAGCCTCCGAACCTGAAATCGCCCGCGTTCCGGTGATGATTGATTCTTCTCGATGGGAAGTGATTTCAGCAGGGCTAAAGCAATTGCAAGGCAAGGGAATTGTCAATTCCATCAGTTTGAAAGAAGGGCAAGAGCAGTTTTTACAGAAAGCACAACATATTCGCCGTTTTGGAGCGGCAGCAGTGGTTATGGCATTTGACGAGAATGGACAGGCGGACACTTTTGAACGAAAAATTGAAATTTGCCAAAGAGCATATTATTTATTGACCGAAAAAATTAATTTTCCCCCGCAAGATATTATTTTTGACCCTAATATATTGGCAATTGCCACAGGAATTGAAACACACAACAACTATGCGCTCAATTTTATTAATGCTACAAAATGGATAAAACAGAACCTTCCTTTTGCAAAAGTCAGTGGAGGGTTAAGCAATTTAAGTTTCTCATTTAGAGGCAATAACACCGTTCGAGAGGCAATGCACTCCGCGTTTTTATATCACGCTATAAATGCGGGATTAGATATGGCGATTGTGAATGCAGGTATGTTGCAAATTTATGATGAAATTCCAAAAGATTTATTGCAAGTAGTTGAAAATGTTATATTTAATAAAAATAAAAATGTAACGGAAGAATTGATTAATTTTGCCGAAAAGTTTAAAAAATCACAAGTTAAGGCAACACACTCAATACCTTTAAATGAACAGTGGCGCGAATTTTCTTTAGAAAAACGCCTCGAACATGCTTTAATTAAAGGAATCTCAGATTTTTTGGAAAAGGACTTGAACGAAGCGTTAAAAAATTATTCATCGCCGATTGAAATTATTGAGAAACCCCTAATGAACGGGATGAACGAGGTTGGGATACTTTTTGGTGAGGGCAAAATGTTTTTACCGCAAGTAGTGAAAACCGCACGAACAATGAAACGTGCTGTGGATTTTTTGCAACCATATATAGAAAAAGAAAATGCTGAAAGAGAAACTGCAAAAGCAGGTAAGTATTTGATTGCCACAGTAAAAGGCGATGTTCACGATATTGGAAAAAATATTGTTTCGGTTGTTCTTGGCTGCAACAATTATCAGGTTTTGGATTTGGGCGTGATGTGTTCGGCAGAAAAAATTGTTGAGACAGCACAAAAGGAAAATGTTGATTTTGTAGGACTTAGCGGTCTGATTACCCCCTCATTAGACGAGATGTGCAACGTTGCTGCTGCAATGCAAAAAGCAAAATTAAATATTCCGTTACTTATTGGCGGAGCAACAACTTCAAAAAAACATACTGCATTGAAAATCAGTCCATTATGCGATTTCCCCGTAATTTACGTAAAAGATGCATCTGAGCATATTTCTGTTTTACAAAAATTAAAAAATCAAGAAACAAAAAGTTTGTTTTTGCAAAAAATTAGGGAAGAATACGATTTACTTTGCATACAACAGATTGAGAAACAGGAATTATTATCGTTCGAAGAAGCAAAAAATCGCAAACCGAAATTATAATAGGCATTTATAATAATCTGTTTTTTTTAATTGATTTTTTCCCATCTTCAACTTCAACGCAAACTTATTCCTATTTCACACAATTTACGATTGAAGCAAATATTATAAAAGAGGTTAATTTGAGTGCGTTATTTAAAATATATTTAAAATTTATTAAAAAAAATATTATCTTTGAAGTCGGAAATTGTAGTAAATTATTTTTTGATAATTTATTGATTTTAAAATATTTATAAAATATGACAAGAGAAAAAGTTGAAGAAATTGTAAACGATTTTTTAGTGAATGAAATTGAAGTTGATGCCGATAAAATAACGCCGGATGCAAATTTAAAAACCGATTTGGGCATTGATTCGCTTGACTTTGTAGATATTGTAGTAATTGTTGAAAAGAATTTTGGCTTTAAAATTAAAGCAGAAGAGATGCAAGGCGTGCAAACTTTGGCACAATTTTACGATTATATTCAGTCAAAAATCTGACTTTTAGAGCAAGAAATTTGCCGTATGGTCAAAAATAAAAAAATCAAAAGGTTGTGGGCGGGCAATACCGGTGGCGGAACCGTAGGGCAACGCCTTTTGATTATCTTTTTTCGATGGTTTAATTTACGTTTGGGCTATGCCGTGATGGCAGTGGTAGTGCCGTTTTATATGCTTTTTGCGAGGAAAGGTTATTTGGCTATTTATCATTACTTTAGGCGGCATTTTGACTATTTAAAATGGAAATCGTTTTTAAAAACCTATCAAAATCATTTCTTTTTTGGTAAAATAATTCTCGACCGTTTTGCTGTTTTTGCCGGAAAAAAACAATTATTTAATATAGAAATTATTGGTAATGAATATTTTACGGAACTGTTAAACAAAGATAAAGGATTTGTAATTATTGGTTCGCATGTTGGAAATTTTGAAATTGCAGGTTATTTCCTTTCACAAAATAAAAAGACAATTAACGCAATGATTTATGGCGGGGAAACACAAACGGTTCAGCAAAATCGCTCCAAACTGCTAAGTAACAATAATATAAATTTAATTTCAGTAAAATCGGACATGTCGCATTTGTTCGCTGCAAATACTGCCCTGCAAAAAGGTGAAATCGTATCAATGCCCGCCGACCGGCTCTTTGGTTCGACAAAGGCAGTGGAATGTGATTTTTTGCAAGGCAGAGCCGATTTTCCAATCGGCGCTTTTGCATTAGCGGCAGGTTTTGATGTTGAAGTGCGTGCTATTTTTTGCATAAAAATTTCCTCAAAAAAATACAAAATTTACGTTATTCCAATCGGTAGCAGCGGGTCATTTGCAACGAAAAAAGAGAAAATAAATGAAATGGTTTTTTCCTATGTAAAAGAATTGGAAAATATTGTAAAACAATATCCCGAACAATGGTTTAATTTTTATGAATTTTGGAAATAATAAAATATGGAAAACAGGGTACAATTATTTGAAAAACAGCAAGTTCGTGCCGTTTGGGACGAAGAAAACGAAAAGTGGTGGTTTTCGGTACAGGATGTGGTTACAATTTTGACAGATACCGTTGATGCAAAGGACTATATCAAAAAAATGAAGAAACGCGACCCAGAGTTGAATTCCAACTGGGGGACAATTTGTCCCCTAGTTGAGATGCCTGCAGCAGATGGCAAAAAACGTAAAATACAAGCCGCTGACTTAAATGGTATTTTTCGTATTATTCAGTCGATACCATCGCCAAAAGCAGAGCCGTTCAAAATGTGGCTTGCAAAAGTCGGCAGAGAGAGAATTGACGAAACCATTGACCCAGAACTGTCTATTGACCGTGCAATCCAAAACTACCGCCGTTTAGGTTACAGCGAAAATTGGATTAACCAGCGCATAAAATCAATAGAGGTG
>WQYU01000121.1 GCA_009781075.1 Paludibacter sp.
TAATTTATTTTCACTACCTTTGCCCATGTTGTTTTTTTATTGGTGGTACAACAAAAATACAACATTAGGGTGAAACTTTAGAAGGAGTAACCCTTTTTTTTTATCGGGCAGTAGTGAAAAAAATATATAAAGAATAATTACAAGTATGGATTGTTTCTGCTTTCTTCGTTGATAGTAGTCTCTGCGCCATGTCCGGAATAAACAATGGTACTGCCCGGCAAAATCATTAATTGTTCTTTAATATTTTCAATTAACATATCATAATCTCCGTATGGCAGGTCGGTACGTCCGATTGTTCCACGAAACAACACATCCCCCGAAAACAAAATACCTTCTTTTTGACAATAAAAACACAAACTTCCGGGCGAATGACCGGGAACAAGCAAAACTTTAAATTCACTATTGCCAAACTTAATAACTTCATTTTCAGCAAGATATTTACCTATCGGCTGTGCTTCAACATTCAAATTTACCCCAAAACTTTCGAGTGTTTGCCCTAAAGTGTCAATCATAAACTCATCGCTCAGATGTGCCTCAAGGGGAACGTTGTATTTTTTAGCAATATATCGACTACCCAAAATATGGTCGAAATGCAAATGCGTATTCAACAAATGTTTAATTTTTAAATTATTGTATTCAATAAAAGTATCAATTTGTCGATATTCGTTTTCAAAAATACAGCCGGCATCAATAATTACCGCTTCTTTGCTTTCATCAAAAACAACGTATGTGTTTTCCTGTACCGGATTGAAAATAAAAGTTTTAACTGTCATTATATTTTAAGAAAATTTGAATGCAAAAGTAAAAATATTTTTTGAAATTCTTTGACAGAAATATCTTACTTTTGCACGATGTATATTTTTTACAAGAAATATTATTTTTCGATTGCTATGTTTATTGTTTTGTTGCTTTCGTGCAACCACAAGACAAAAAACAATAACATACAACGCATTGTAATTATACAAGATACAGTAATTATTGATTGTAATTATACTTTTGAGCAGGCAATTTCCGGTTCGTCTGCACCGAAAACAATCATCAATCAACTTTCGCTAATTAACGTAACTTATTATTCTACTGATAATAAACTTCATCAAGGGCAGTTGCTTGTCAATAAAAAAATTGCTACTGACATGATACTAATTTTTGAATTTATCAAAGAACAAAAATTTCCGGTGAAAAGCGTTATTCCGATAGTAAAATACGGATGGAACGATGAATCATCAATGGAAGACAACAATACTTCGGCTTTTTGTTACCGCAATGTCAGTTATTCGTTTCACGCACAGGGGCTGGCAGTAGATATAAATCCGCGTCAAAATCCTTGTGTGTATAAATTTAGCAAAAAAATTGAGCCGAAAAATGGCAAATATCAGATAGAAAAAGCCGGTACTTTGAATGCAAAACATCCTGTAGTATTGAAATTCAAAGAGTTAGGATTTCGCTGGGGTGGTAATTTTTCACAAAAATACGATTATCAGCATTTTGAAAAAGGTACGCCAAAAAAATTCCGTAAAAAAAATGGAAAATAGTTGTGTACCTAAAAATAAGATTTTTTTGCAAAGAAATACTCATCATATAAACAAAAAACCTGCTGTTTCATTAATTTAAAACAACAAGCTTTTCAATAATTATGAAAAAAAATAATCTGCAATAATTTCATCAACCAATTAATTATTGGTTGATGAAACCTTTGAATTTTATGGGGTATGTCCCGGACGGCAATGAACCCATTGAAACAAGAGCAACCATATTCATCGCCACTTTCAGAGAATCGTTATTAAGTGTTCCGTCAACATTATCAATGCGGAAATTTGAGAAAGGAGTATCATCTGCACCAACTAAATATGGTGTAATTCCGTTTCCCGAAAGCACTGCAGAATCAACATCTGCTACACAAGTAACAGGTATTTTTATATCAAATCCCATGGGCATTTCAGATACAAATTTTACCTGATGAAAGAAAAGCATAATGCTGTCTTCTTTTTGAGTTGTAATAACTTCAATTGTAAGGTCACTAGTTTGTTCTTCACCCAAAAAATCAACAACAAGTATTCCTGAATATATTCCATTAGTAACTATAATTGTGTCTTTGGGTTCAGGTGGTGGAGCAGGTTTATTGTCATTGCAGGCAAGAAACACAAGTGCCGAAACGACAGCAAAAATTAATAATTTTAAATATTTCATTCTTAAATTATATTTTTATGATTTAAATTATAAAATTCTTATTTGTTCATACGATTATTCAGAGCATCAATAACATCTTTAGTGATATCGTATGAAGGGGCAGCCCATAAAATATTATCATTTGCGGTATTGCTAATAATCATTTCGTATTTGTGGCCTTTGTTAAATTCTTTTAAAAAAATGTTTATTGTGTCTCGCAGTTGTTCATTTAGCTTTTGCTGCTTTGCATAAAACTGGTCTTGCAATTTGGAACTCAAATTTTGCAAATCCTGATCTTGTTGTTGCAAACGTTTACCTTCTTCTTCGGCTCTATCGCGGCTTAAAAAGGCATTATTATCCAACTTTCGTTGAAATTCAGCTGCATCCGACTGTAGTTTTTTCATCCTAGCATTGAGAGTAGCCCGAGAATTTTCCTGCTCTTTCATAAGTTCTTCGTTAGCATCTTTTGCAAAGGAATAATGCAATAATAGCGAGTCGATATTGATATAAGCTATTGGCAAATGTTTCCCTCTCATATAGCCACTGTCAGGTTTCTCTTCATTGTTGTTTTGTGAATAACTTTGACTATTATTACCTGTGTTTCGGCAATTTACTAAGGCAAAAACTGAAAATATCAGAATCGAAATTTTGAAAATTGTGCTGTTTTTATTCATGAAAAAATTAATTTCTAAAAAAGTGTGCAAATATAATCCATTTATTTTTCACAACACAAAATAAATTAATTTTTTACGTAAAAAAAATATTTAATAGTTTTTTTTAACAAAATTACAAATTATTCATCATAAGATGCAAAATAAAATTCCATTAAATTATTATCATCGATTTGGGACATTAGGTAGGTTTCGTAATTATCTTGATTTTCTGTTATTTGTCTGCTTTCATATAAGCGATATGACATAAATCCAACCGACAATAACGCCGCAATAGCAGCAGCGGCAACCCATCTTCGCATTGTAAATATTTTTATCACATGTTGTTCATGCAGGGTAATCAACGGTGAAAAATTGCTTGCAAATTGCTCAAAATAACCTTCTGGCACATAAAAAGGAATTCTATTACCAATCCTTTGTAATATTTTTTCGGAATTTTTAATCATACGCCTTTTTTGACAAAAAATTGTTTAAAAAGTTTAATTTGAATAAAATAAAAACTTCACCTTCTCACAACCAGCGCACATAGCAAAAATCCTGTCGGTGAGGCAGGTCTGCATTTTTTGGAAACATACGAAAAGCATAATTGAAAGTACCTGTTTGATTCAATACGTAATTTAGTGAGTAATAAAGTTTTGAACCTTCGGTCTTTACAAGTTCAAGTTCTTCAACATCCGCAAGTTTGATTTCATTGTTATGAAGATTCTCAGTAATAACCATTTCTATCCCTATTCCACTGTCATTAAGATTTTTAGTATCAATAATAACGTTGATAACATAATTTTCACCAACCGATGAATTATTCAACATCCCATCGGGGACGGCAACTTCAAGTATTTCAATATTATCCCATTGAGAAACTATTTTTTCCTTCCATTGTGCAAGTTCCTTTGTCTTTGCAAAATTATTCTCTGTGAGCATAGCATGTCGGGCGGCAAGTTTATTGTAAAATTTATCCAAATAATCGTCAATCATTCGCTTCATTGTAAAATGCGGGGTAATCTGTGCAAATGAATTTTTGATATATTTTATCCATTCAGGAGAATAACCCTGCACATTTTTAGAAAAATAAAGTGGAATAATTTCATTTTCAAGCATACTGTAAATAGTTGCAGCATCGAGTTGGTCTTGGTAATCCTGATTTTCGTAAGTGCGTTTGTCGGTAATAGCCCAGCCTGCGCCATTAATATAGCCCTCTTTCCACCAACCGTCTAAAACAGAGAAATTTAGAACCCCGTTCATCTGTGCTTTTTCTCCGGAAGTACCCGATGCCTCAAGCGGACGTGTAGGAGTATTCAACCACACATCAACACCTGAAATCAGGCGTTTGGCAAGTCGCATATCATAATTTTCAAGAAAAATTATCTTTCCCAAAAATTGAGGCATACGCGAAATTTCTATTATCCTTTTAATCAATCCCTGTCCGCCGCCATCGGCAGGATGTGCTTTGCCTGTATAAAGAAATTGCACCGGACGGTCAGGATTATTGACAATCTTTTCCAAACGGGCAAGGTCGGTAAAAAGCAGTTGAGCGCGTTTATAAGTAGCAAAACGCCTCCCAAAACCTACAATCAGTGCATCGGGATTTATCGCTTCCATAACAGAAATTATTCGTGCAGGGTCGCCCTGATTTTTCAGCCAGTTTTCTTGAAACTGCTCTTTAATAAAAGAAACAAGTCGTTTTTTCAAAGTCATACGGGTATCCCAAATTTCCACATCGGGAATTGAATATATTTGTTCCCATATTTGCGGATTAGATTGGTCGTTAAGATAATTTTCCCCCAAATATGTATTATAAACCGCCTTCCATTCCGATGCAGCCCATGTTGGTAAATGAACTCCATTGGTAACATAACTAACATGTAATTCTTCGGGAAAATAGCCTTTCCAAATCGGGGCGAACATTCGGCGTGAAACCTGTCCGTGAATCATACTCACACCATTGACCTCCTGACAGGTATTGCATGCAAAAACGCTCATATTAAATTTTTCCGAAGAATCGTTTGGATTAATACGACCAAGCCCGATAAAGTCATTCCAATTAATTTGCATTTTGGCAGGATAATCGCAAAGATATTTTCCAAACAAATTTTCGTCAAAAGCATCATGTCCTGCCGGGACAGGTGTGTGGCACGTATATATTGAACTTGCGCGAACAATCTGCAAAGCCTCACAGAAAGTTAATTTATTGATTGATATATAATCGATTAGCCGTTGAATATTTATTAGAGCAGCGTGTCCTTCGTTACAATGATAAACCTGTTTTTCAATCCCGAGTTTTTCCAACATCAGCATTCCTCCAATACCGAGCATAATTTCCTGTTTAAGGCGATTTTCCCAGTCGCCACCATAAAGTTGGTGAGTGATTGAACGGTCATCGTATTCGTCGTTCATATCATTATCTGTATCAAGTAAATAGAGTTTTACTCGCCCAACATTTACACACCAAACATAAGCATAAACCGTTCTGTTCGGATAAGGAACTTCAACAACTATCGGCTGTCCGTTAGAGTCGAGAACCTGTTTAATTGGTAAATTATTAAAATTCTGTGCCTCATAGTTTGCAACCTGCTGACCCTCAACGGTTAATGTTTGTGTAAAATATCCGTATCGATACAAAAAACCGACTGCTGTTAAATCAATATGGCTGTCGGATGCTTCCTTTATATAGTCGCCTGCAAGAACTCCAAGTCCACCCGAATAGATTTTCAGGACGTGCGAAAGCCCGTATTCCATGCTGAAATAAGCAACAGAGGGCTTGGTATTGTCAAAAGGTTCGTTAATATATTTAGTAAAACGTTGATACACAGCATCTACTTGCGATAAAAAATTTTTATCGTTGCCAAGTGCAACTAACTTATCAAAATTCAACAAATTTAGCATCAGGACAGGATTTGACCCGGATTTTTCCCACACTTGTCGGTCAATATGACGGAACAGATTTTTGGCATCGCTATTCCACATCCACCAAAAATTATATGCTATTTCTTCAAGATGTTTCAAACTTTCGGGCAAATTTGAGCGTACATTTATTTGACGCCAATTTACCTCATTTACTTTATTTGTAATAAAACTCATCGTTAATCAATTTTCTTTTGTTTAATTAGGAATGGCTGCAAAGATAGTGTTTTTTAGGGGGAAAATATTTTTTTATGCTAAAAAACATAAACAAGAACAATAAAAAAGTTTTTGTTGAGAATTGTCTCGTCCAGAAATAGGTTTACATATAAAAATTAGGTATTGCTAAGTATGTATATATTTGCATAAAATTATGTGCCAAAAATCAATAATTTATTGGGTTTAATATGGGTTTAATATGGGTTTAATCTATACTTATTTAGCAATGCCATATTTTGTAACGAGTCCATATTATTATCTATCACTACTGCCCGATAAAATTTCATTTATATTTTTATATTTTTGTTGTTCAATGTTTTAGAGTTCAAAATTAGCCTTTTTCAAAAAGTTACCCCTTGTTTTTCATCCGTCAAAAAGTGACA
>WQYU01000122.1 GCA_009781075.1 Paludibacter sp.
ATAAATTAATTATACAAAGTTACAAAATATATTAATAATGTATTATACTTATACACAAATAGTTATCAACACACCCCGCTCGATTTTGTTGATAACTACTCATTTTTTATTTTTTTATGCGTTAACCCTGATGCGCATTGTTCATTGTTGGGACGCCATCAATGAAGAAACAGAAGCAATAGAACAAGCCAAATATACCGGTAAAAAATATATCCCGATAATCCTTGAAAATGGAGATACAAAAAAACAACTTCTTGCCAGAAGCTGTTACCTTTTATTCAAATCGGCTGACAAATGGACTGACAAACAAAAGCGTAGAGCAAAGTTACTTTTTGAACTCTATCCCGATATTAAAAAAGGATATTCGCTCACACATTCTTTAAGAATGATATTCTCAAAAAACACTATTAAAGATGCTGCCGGATTGAGTTTAGCACGCTGGTATAACCAAGTTGCAGAATCCGAGTTCAAATCTTTCAATACCATTTCTGCTACCATTTACGAACATTATGAAGAAATATTAAACTTTTTCAATAATCGCTCTACTAATGCTTCCGCAGAATCTTTTAATGCCAAAATTAAAGCATTCAGAGCTTCACTCAGAGGAGTTAATGATATGAAGTTCTTCTTGTTTAGAGTGGCTAATGTTTGGGGATAAACACAGGGTTTTACTGGTGAGCCGTTTTTTTCATAAAATGTTGTGCAAGTCAAACAAAACAAAAACGCTAATAATCTAAAATGCAGATTATTAGCGTTTTTGCTGTTGTCCCACCAGGATTCGAACCTGGGCAAACGGCACCAAAAACCGGTGTGCTACCGTTACACCATAGGACAATCTTAGTAATAACTCTAAAATTTTTTGCAAAGATACGGCATTATTTTTTTACAGACAAATTTTTTCTGTTTTTTTTAATTTTTTATTGCAAAAATATAAAAAAATGAATTACCTTTGCAGTCCAAAATTTTTTATGATAAAAAATAATAAAAATACATATAATTAATTGAATTCTATATGATTATAGTACCTCTCAAAGAAGGCGACAATATCGAAAAAGCGTTAAAACGTTTCAAACGTAAATACGACAAAACAGGTGTAGTGAAGGAATTACGTCGCCGTCAAGCATTCAACAAGCCCTCTGAAATAAGACGCGATTTGAAAAATCACGCCATTTATGTGCAGAGAATGCAGATTTCAGAAGAATAAACATTTTTTAGTTTTTTTTGTGTCCAAAAAATTTGTTGTATCTAAAAACTTGTTGTATTTTCGCTGCGAAATATAAGTATAACAACAACAAGAATATGGTTGACAAATTTATAGATTTTTTACAGTATGAAAAGAATTTTTCTTCACATACTGTTTTATCGTATCATTCCGATTTGAGAAGATTTTGCGAATTTATTGGGGTAGATGAAACCTGTTTTAATCCGCAAAATATTGACAATAACCAAATTAAGATGTGGGTACTGCATCTTTCCGAGCAAAAAATATCACCAAGAAGCATCGCACGTAAAATGTCAACTTTGCGCTCTTTTTGGAATTTTTTGATTAAAACAAATTACACAACAAGCAATCCGACCACACGAATTATCCTTCCGAAAGTCAAAAAACCATTGCCCGCATTTTTCAAGAAGTTAGAAATGGAGAAAATTTTAGATGATAAATTTTTATCCGAAGATTTTGAAAAAGTACGCAATTATATGATTGTCAAACTATTGTATGCAACAGGGATACGCCGTGCAGAACTTATTAACCTCAAAGATACAGATATAGACTTTATTCGCAAAGAAATGCGCGTTATCGGCAAACACAACAAAGAGCGAATCGAACCGCTATTGGATGAGGTAATTGTTGATATAAAAACTTATATTGAATTGAGAAACAAGCAATTAGATATTCGTGAGCCGTATTTGTTTTTATTACAAAGCGGGAAAAAACTTTATGCTGACAAAGTTTATTTGATTGTAAAAGCAGCCACATCCGGAAATACTACTCTCAAAAAGCGCAGTCCGCATGTTTTGCGACACACTTTTGCTACGGCTGTTCTCAACGAAGGCGCTGATATTAATGCAGTTAAGGAATTGCTCGGTCATAGCAGTTTAGCATCAACGCAAGTTTATACTCACACAAGTTTTGAGGAATTAAATAAAATTTATAAAAAAACACACCCAAGGAGTAAATTAAATAAAAAGAATTAAAATTAGAATATTAAATAAAATTAACGATGGAGGGAAAAATATGAACATAAGAATTCAATCGGTCAATTTTGAGGCAACCGAAGCGTTGCAGACTTATGTAGAGAAAAAGATGTCAAAATTAGAGCGTTTCCATGATGGAATTTTGGCAGCAGATGTATTTTTGAAAGTTATCAAGCCGGAAACGGTAATGAATAAACAAGCGGAAATCAAGGCATCAGTAAAAGGAGAGGAGTTTTTCGCTTCAAAAACGGGTAACAGTTTTGAAGAGGCTGTAGATTTATCTGTTGAAGCCATTGACAAACAAGTGAAAAAGCATAAAGAAAAATTGACAAAGAAATAATTTACTTGATATTTCTTTGATTTAATGCCTGCTGGTAACGGCGGGCATTTTTTAAATGTTCGGTATAAGAAACTTCAAAATTGTGTGTTCCGTCAAATGTTTCTTTTGCACACATAAAAAGATAATCGCAATGTGCATAATTCAAAACGGCATCAATAGCATTTTTTGAAGCAATGCGAATTGGTCCCGGAGGCAATCCGTAAACATGATAAGTATTGTATGGAGAGTCAACTTTAATATGCGATTCTACAAGGCGCTGTGCCTTAAAATCCAAGGAAGCATATTTGAGCGTAGGGTCGGCTTGCAGTTTCATCCCTTTTCTTAAACGATTGATATACAAGCCCGCTATTGTGGAAAGTTCGGGTTGATATCTTGATTCTTCTTCAACTATTGAAGCCAAAGTAACAACTTCTTGTGGTGTTAACGGAATTTGTTTTGCCTTTGTCAACCTCTGCTCGTTCCAAAAAGCATGATATTCTTTTTCCATTTTTTGGAACAATGATTTTGCATCGGTTGTCCAATACATTTGGTAAGTATCAGGGACAAAGATAGTTATCGCAGTTTCCGGAGTCAGATTCAGTGGTTTTAAGTAATTTGTATCATTGAGTAAAGTGATGATACTCAGCGAGTCGGCAATAATTTGCTCCGACAGGCGCACAGCCAACTGTTCTTTTGTACGAATATTATTAAAAGTCAGTTTCACCGGTGTTTGCTCTCCATTACGCAGTTTGCGGATAAGCGTCAGATTCGACATACCGTCAGAAATTTCATATCTACCCGCACGCACTTTGCCGTCAGTATATTTCAACGCTTTTGCGACTAAATTAAAAGTAAAATGATTCTTAATTTTTGCAATTTTATCAATTTCATTAATTACCTGATTTACAGTGTGATTAGGATATATATATACAAACAGGTCTCTATCGTTTGTCCTGACATTTGGTATTAAGAATGAATAGAAAAAAATACTTCCGCTCACTAACACTATTGCTAAAATAGTGATAATGAGCGAAATAAGTATCTTGCTTTTTTTAATCATAGAAAAAAATTACTTCTTTTCTTCAACTTTTGCGCAGGCTGCTCCTTCGGCTTTTGCTTTTTCACAAGTTGTACCGTTCGCTTTTGCAGTTGCGCAACTTGCAGTTTTGGCTTTTGTTGCACACGAAGCCCCTCCTGCTTTTGTCTTATCGCACTTTTGGTCTGCTCCTGCTTTTTGGCAACTTGCCGCTTCACCTTTTTTGCAGCAACCTTCTTTTTCTCCTTTGCTTTTATCGCAACTTTGTTTGCACGATTGCGAACAGCCGTCAGAGTTCTTAGTTGAACAAGTAAAGCCAAGTTTTTCTATTGCTTTTTGCAAGTTCTCTTTGCTGGTTTGCTTTGTATCAAAGGTTACAGTAACTGTTTTTTTCTCTACACTAACCGACAGGTCTTTTACTCCCTTTTCCCAGGAAATGTTTTTTTCAATTTTATTTTTGCAGTCGTTGCAATGTATAGACACGTCAAAGGTTACAGTTGCAAGAGTAGAGTTCTTTTTTTCTTGAGCATTAATTGCAAATAAATTGCCGAAAATTAATACCAAACTTAAAACTACAACATTTATTTTCATCATTTTAAATTATAAAATATTATTATTAAAAAAAATTTAGGGTACAAAGATAATACAATTTTTTGAAACAAAAAAACTGTATAGTTATTTCATCCACATAAAATAATTGTAATAGCGGGTTTATCAAGCAAAAACATAGGTATAATCTTAATTATTAATTTACAATATAATTCATTAAGATATTTCCAAATGCTGAGCGTCAATGTTTTCGTTGAGAAAAATTGATGCGCTGGAACGAAATTTTTCACTTGATTCGGTTGAAAGATAAAGACATGACCCGCCTTTGGTACATTTTTCTTCAATTTCGGGATGTCGTTTCAAATAATCGGCTAAACTTTGAGTAACAACTTCTCCCTGTGAAAAAACGTGTACTCCTTTACCTGCAACCTTTTCTATCTTTTTGAGTATTAATGGATAATGAGTACATCCGAGAATTATTGTATCAATTTTAGAATCTTTTAATAACAGATTTTTCACATTTTTTTTAATGAAATAATCAGCGCCTTCATTATCAAATTCATTATTTTCAATCATCGGAACCCACATTGGACAGGCTTCGGATGAGATTATTATATCAGGGAAAAGTTTGTAAATTTCGGCAGGGTAACTTTCGGATTGCACTGTTCCACTTGTAGCAAGCAATCCAACATGTTTATTTACGGTGATTTGTCCTACTGCCTCCACAGTTGGACGGATAACCCCCAACACTCTTAACGTAGAATCGATTTTTGGTAAATCGCGCTGCTGAATAGTTCTCAATGCCTTTGCCGAGGCAGTATTGCAAGCCAAAATTATCAAACGGCAATTCATTTGAAAAAGCGCTTTAACACATTGTAGAGTATATTGATATACAATTTCATACGAGCGTGCACCGTATGGAGTACGTGCATTGTCGCCTAAATAAATGTAATCGTATTGTGGCAACAGTGTACGAATTTTATTCAAAATTGTCAGTCCGCCATAGCCCGAATCAAATATTCCGATAGAAGTGGTTCCCAAAATTGTTTTTTTTGATTAATTTATTTATTCTTTGTCCTCATTACAAATTCCTGTGCAATGTATGATGCAACTTCGTTAGCATAAGAATTAGCGCCAAATCCTGCGTCATATCCGAGTTCTTTTGCAAGTTCGTGTGAGATGCGGGGACCACCACAAATTAGAATTACTTTATTACGAATGCCTTCTGCCTCAAGTAATTCCACTAATTTTACAAGATTGCTAATATGTACATCTTTTTGTGTAACCGTTTGTGAAACGAGCAGTGCATCAGCCTGCATCTCTATTGCCTTTGCTAAAAAATCTTCATTATCTACTTGACTGCCAAGATTATATGCGTCAATCATTTCGTACCGTTCTAAGCCGTAATGCCCTGCATAGCCTTTCATATTCATAATAGCATCAATGCCAACGGTATGTGCATCTGTGCCTGTTGATGCTCCAATGATAACAAGTTTGCGCCCTATTTGGTCGCCAATAAACCTGTCGCACTCTTCCATAGTCATTGCGGTACTTTCCACTTTTGGAACGCTAATTATGGTGTAATCAACTGTATGTGAGCACACTCCATAACAGTTGAAAAAAGTAAAGCCATCTGTCAGTTCTTTTGAAAAAACTACTTGTGGGTTGTCAAAGCCCATTTTCCGCATCAACTGTTTGGCAGCCTCAGTCGCTTCATCGCCGGCAGGAACAGGCAAAGTAAAACTCAATTGTGTTTTACCGTCATTTATCGTGTCGCCGTATGGCTTAATGTTTTGTAAATCAAGAGTTTTATCAAAAATCTTATTTTCAATTGAATATAGTCCACCACTCATATATGTAAGAATAATAAATTATTGTGCAAAGATAGTTATTTTTCTTAACTTGTGGGTTATCATTACAAAAAGGAGGATATTAGTTAATTGAAAGCACGAAGGCGCGAAAAATTCACGCCTTTGTACTTTTGTATCTACGACTAATAACCTGAGTTTTGGATAAGAATTATAAAAAAGGGGTTGCATAATTGAAATAATTTTACTATCTTTGTAGTTGAAAATCAAATAACTAAACAAATTTTCAACTATGCTAACCCTTGACAA
>WQYU01000123.1 GCA_009781075.1 Paludibacter sp.
AATCAGCAAGCAAATAAAAGAGAGGTTAAAACAAAGAACCATACTCTTGATTTTGAGCGTTAAATATTTGTTGACATACTTCCGTAAGTATGCTACGTTATATTTATTAAATTTGGTGGTGATGTATATGAGCAAAACGTCCTCAGCGTCAAAAAATAAGTACAATAAAAAAGCATACCAGCGCTATGAGTTTGTTGTTGGCGTGGATAAAAGATTAAATTATTTGTTAGACGCACACAAACAAAAGGGCAGCAATGTTTCAGAGTTAATTAAGACACTCCTTGCGAAACATTTTGAAGTTGACCCCGAGGAAAATTATTTCCCTCTTCGTTTTGACGCCGACGGTCAGCTCGTCCAAAAATAATTTAATTTATTCAATAATTCTTTTTACGTTTGCTTTTAGGCTATATTCATCTTATGAACATAGCCTATTATGTGTATGTACTCAAAATCTTTTAAACTTATATGTAGTATAGGTTTGCTGGCGTACTTTTTTGTTACAGTACGAAAGAAAATTGGTACGCTGACGAATGGCTATTTTTATTTTTTATTTTAGAGGTCTCTCGAAATATTCTTTTTAAAAAAATATTTTTAAAAATTTTTATTTTACTATTAAGTAAAATAATTTTTATGACGATACAAAAATTATATATAGTACCACTATATTCTACAATTAATAATTAATAGAATATATCTTAGTAATATCCAGCATACCTTGTTAAACTCAAGTTTTTTGACAGACAAAAAATATTTAAAAATTTTTTTAAAATTGTTGTATAGAAAACGTGTTTTCAAACGTTATATAAGTAAGGGACTAAAACAGGGACAAAATTATTCCAAAGAGCTTTATTTTAATTTGAAAGGAGTGATTGAAAAATGATTTTAGTAAAACTACGGCGGGAGTTTTCTTGAAGTTGACATAATAAATTTACATAATGAACTCTCAATGCTGTATAGGGAAACAAAAAGAAGAGCAATTAAAAACCTATAAGGCTGTATTAAAGTATTTTAACCGACAATACAGCAAAATTGAGAGGAGAGAATATTATGAAAAAAATTAAAAAATTTAAGTTATTGATTTCCACTTTTTTAATCACTCTATTATTTACTACAACAATTTTTGGCGAGGCATTAAACCAAAACATTTCAGATTTTAACGATATAACTGTCAATGGATTAATTGACAATTCATCTCAATCTCAAGCTATTGATGCGACGATAAATAACAACGTCATTGAAATTGAGCAAGGTATAAATGCCGCATCTATTACTGTTCCAGTTAAAGTAGAGTTAAGTCTTCAAGCACAAAATACACCCACTGGGTTCGGTTGTAATCTTCAAGTAGGTGTTGATACTGCTTTTGAGACTGTAAGCATAAGAGTATATTTTGTAGTGGCTATAGTTGTTAAGGCAAATGGTTATGTAACGGCAACGATTACTTCAAACGCTTATACTTTTAATGCATCATGGCCTTTTGGCGGACAATCTCCTGTATATTCTTGTCCGGTTACAAAATCAGATTTATATAGCCGTGTGTTGACATCTTATGCAACAATCACTTTTGCTGATGGTGCTACAATGACTGACATTATGACTCTAAATGTTAATTAGTAACTTTTAAATAATTTATTTATACTCGTTCGCGGATACATTGTTTATGAAATGAAATATTGTATCCGCGAACATATTGGCCGTGAAAAAATATTCGCTTGGTAGATATTTTCATGCTATAATACAGTTATATAAATATTTTCTTTTTTAGTTTTAAAATTCATAATTGCTAGGAGTAATTTAAAATATGCAACCATTAAGAGAAAAGCGTACTAATAATAATGATAAAATTCAAAATTTATTTTTTAAATTAAATCATTCATGCTTTGAACCGCGAATTGATATTACTGATGCGTTCTTTTTTTATAATCACTTTAAATTATTAGATAATCCTAAAAATTTCAAACAATTTGTTGATTTATATATAAGCATGATATTAATTGAAAGTAAATCAAATAGATTAATACTTTCTGAAATAAATAAAGCTAATAAATTTATCAAAGATGATTTAATGTCATTATTATTTACCAATGACAAGATTAATAAGTTAAATAATTTAATTAATTTTAGACCGCATTTTGAAAATATACAAATAAGTAACCCAATAATAGAAACAAAAGATGGTATAGTTGATTATAATATAGAAATGAATAATGATGATGGACAATATTGTATTGTTTATCCAAATATTGAGTTAAATTATAATGCTTTATATATTGATGGTATAATACATTATAGCGACAAAGGTGAAATCCTCATTCAAGAAATGTACAATTGTGTAATATCGATTTCCAAACCTATAAAAGCAAATTATATAAATGGCAAAGTTCATTATTATTTAGACGAGCCATTGATTATATTAACAGATATACCATATGTTC
The DNA here is from genome assembly GCA_009781075.1 of Paludibacter sp. GTDB lineage: Bacteria > Bacteroidota > Bacteroidia > Bacteroidales > Paludibacteraceae > WRGS01. The sequence continues at coordinate 2,433 of WQYU01000123.1, forward strand.
ACCCTTATGAATTAATTATATATAATTTATTTATGAAAATCTTTAATAATGGTCTTTTAAAAGGTTGTGTTGAGTTTGTTTATCATAATGAATTAACTACATTTTTAATTGATGTAAAAACAAGTCAATTAGAATTAACATCAAAAGGAAAATTGATGTTGCAAAAAATGAATAATCAAATATATCTTACTGATGATAAAAACGAAATTACAAAACTATATATGCAAATGTTAATTGAAGCAAAAGAAAGGATTGGTTTATAAACGAAATTATAAAGTTATTAATACTTTAATAACCTTCAAATAAATAAAGGCATTAAAATAATAGGCGGTGTATGTATTACATATTAAAATATTGTAATACATATGCCGCCGTTTTTACGGCGGTGTTATTTATATGTATACCTAACAAATAGGTGGATGTGTAGTTTCTACACAGGGGTACTCTTTTTTTCTTTCTAGTCCTTTCTAATTACTCGCCACAGCGTTAGTATAGTGCGAGTTCATTTCTAGCTTACAGTTATAGAGCATAGTCAAAATATATTGTTTCTTTTTACTGATGTGGTTCTCAATGTTTTTAAACTGGGTTAGAACGTGTTCGACATTATTGTAATTCAGTTTTAATAGAACGCTCTTAACAAGCTCTAGTGATTTTTCTTCTTGGTCAATGCGTATTGTATCGTTTCTTGATAATAAAGCATCAATCATAATCCCGATAATTTCATCAATCAGTCTTACGTCGCGTGGGTGAGCTAAAGCAAAGTCGTTGTAAGTAATGTTTTTCTTTATCAGTGCTGTATAGTTTTCGATTGTTTGTTTTGTCCTGTCTTGTCCGTCTTTTAATTCAGTTGAAGTCTTGCTAATATGACTAGACCGACTAGACTGACAGGACTTATCACAAGAAGGGTTAATCTCTGTGTTATTCTCTGGTATTGGTTGGTGCAAATTGCCCTTTTCCATTGGTGCAAATTGCCCTTCTCCATTGGTGCAATTTGCACTAATGGCTGAAATCAAGGGTTCAGCTCCATTAGTGCATTTTGCACTAATGGGCAAATTCAGCATTTCCAAGGCTTTGTAGTCGATGGTATACCACTTGGTTTGGTCGAAATTTTGACGATTGTAATTACTTGAAATTAAAAAACCTTTTTTTAATAAACTGGTGAACGTTCTTTTGACCGTGTCAAAACACCAAAACGAAAAATCATTTTCGTGCCAGTTTTTAATTGAGTTGTACGTCCAGTAGCAACCGTCATGAAAATTTTTGTTCGCCTTGCGGTTAATCTCTAACCAATAATGAATTTGTTGTAGTACGATTGCTTCGTTTAATCCGATTAGCTTTGCGAGTTCGCGGCTTACTATTAACGGCTGCTCATCAAATAAAATTTTACTCATTTTTTTTCCTCCCTTTTTCTTTACAAGGCTTGTCCATGTTTTTACCACCCTCATTAAATTACTTTTAGTTTTTTGACATTAAAAAAACCTCCCGTTCGGAGGTAAACACTCTTGAAATAAATTCACTTTTAGGCTATACTAAGTCTAAATGAATACTAAGGTGTACTCTCCAGAGACCTTGGTGTTCAATGAATACTAAGGGGTGCATTACCTTGGTGTTCGCGGTGAATATTTGAGGGTGCTTGCCTCGATGTTCGTAAGTAGAATTGGCGTTCTGCTTACTTTAGCCATTATAATAAAATCCCGCCCGCTTTGCAATAGCAGGGCGGGCTTTTTATTTTGTAAACGAAAATATTTTTATTTGAAATTAAAATTAATAGTGTCATAATTAATAATAACACTTTTTAAAGTGTCAAAAATAATTATGATACTTTGTAGGAGATTGAAATTAAAAATGGTCATCGGGCTGTGAGTGTCTGTTTTCATGAAATTTTAGCCGGCGATAAAAGGTTGATTTAGAAAGATTGAGTTTTGAGTAAATTTCTTTATCGTCGCTGGTTTCTCTTAATTTTAAAACCTCGCTTAAAGTTAAGTCTGAAATCATTTCTTTTCGGCCTGCTAGACGCGTAATCTTCTTTTTCGTTATTTGCTTATCAAAATCAAAATAAAGCATTGTATCCTCATGAATACTAACTTCTATACCAAGATGGGATAGAAGTTCATTTAATTGCTTGACACTCTTTTCATTACCTTCGCAAGATGATTTGTCTAAACGAATACCTATAGTAGCCATATTATTACCTGCTTTCTATAAAATGTTTTAAAATTAATTATGATACATTATATCATTGTTAGGTAGATGTGTCAATATTAATATTGACACATTGATAATATGTATCATAATTAATTATGGTTCTTTTTTAAGCCCGCGGCAGGCGCAAGTTACCAACACCACGAATGTGGTTTGGTATAACTTGTTATGCCTTATTGACAAGGCTTTAAATTGTGGTTAAAATGTGTCGCATAAGGGGTGATTTTAGTGGCTCATGTGGCTAAGTATCAAAGGCCAGCTATTGGACATATGTGCGCTCATTTTGACCGTTCAGCAAATAATATTGACAACAAAAATATTAAACCCGAGCTGACACACCTAAATTATAATCTGGCGCCGAATAATAATCAGGTTGAATTTATAAAAAAAAGATGTTCGGAAATTCAATGCTCAAAAAGAAAAGACGTTAATGTTCTTTGTGCTTGGGTTGTTACCGCTCCGAAAAATTTACCCCAAGCTGACGAAAAAAAATTTTTTGAAGCTACATACGAATTTTTAAAAAATCGTTACGGAGAAAAAAATATTGTTTCTTCGTTCGTTCACGCTGATGAAGTAACTCCGCATATGCACTTTGCTTTTGTGCCGGTTGTTACAGACAAGAAAAAAAGTATCGAAAAAGTTTGCGCTAAGGAGCTGCTCAATAAATACGAGTTAAAAACTTTTCACAGTGAACTAGAAAAACATTTGGCGGCCGTGTTCGGCCGAGAGGTCGGAATTTTGAACGAAGCGACGCGGGACGGAAATAAAAGCGTTGCAGAGCTGAAAAGGTTGTCGGCGGTCGAACGACTGAACGAAGTAGACCAACAAGCCGAGCAGATAATCAGCGAGGCAAAAAATAAAGCGTCGGAAATCGCCGTTAAAACTTCGCAGGAGCGCGAATTATTTAATAAGGATATAAAACTATTAATAGAAGAAAAAAATCGATTACAGGGGCAAATAAACGAGTTTAACGCCATTTTAAAATCAAACAACGACATCGACGCGATGGGTAGTCGGTCGCTCATCGGCGGCAAGGTAACATACACCGCCGAAAAAGACAGCCAACTAAAAGCGATTGCAAAGGCAAGTAACTCATTGACCGTAAAAGTTTCAAGTTTAAAGCAAGAAGTTGAAATGCTTTCGGAATATAAAAAAGCCTATGATAAAAACAACAAAGAAATTAATGAACTTCGACGTGAGGTAAAATTTAAAGACAGTAAAATAAAGCAAATGGAGAACGTAATCAATTCTAGTGCAGAACTGAAAGACTTGTTTAATCAGCAAGCAAATAAAAGAGAGGTTAAAACAAAGAACCATACTCTTGATTTTGAGCGTTAAATATTTGTTGACATACTTCCGTAAGTATGCTACGTTATATTTATTAAATTTGGTGGTGAT
>WQYU01000124.1 GCA_009781075.1 Paludibacter sp.
CGATTTGGCGCTTGGCTTGTTCGCTAAATTTATAAGCTTTTGTGAATCTAATTTCCGATTTTAATCCTAACATAAGTTTACTTTTTTAAGTTTTATTTGTAAACCTATTTCAGGACGAGACATTGCTGCTATACTTTAAAACAAATTTTTTATCAAAATTGAATGCCGAATAAAGCACGGACAATTTTTGCAAAAATTAACAAGCCGTCTGCTATTAGGAAATGGCGCGATTCTATTGGTTTCAATAAAAAACGCTGCCAGGCAGTAAAAGGCAAAGCGTTTTGAAAGGATTTTGTTTCCTTTTCGTATAAATCGGCGTATTTGCGCCTTAATGTTGGGGTGGTGTGTAGTAACAAATTGTTTCGTTCTACTATTTTTGCCTTTAATAAAATAATATGATATTGTTCTGTGGCATTATTGTCCTGAAAAAACTTATCTAAAGAATTTAGCAAGCGGATAATTGACTGAAAATGAAATTCCTGTTTCTTTCCTGCGGTGTACGAAGATTCATTAATTTTATTATAAAAATAAAACGGCTCATCAATAAAAGCGACATTTTTCGCAAAATAAAGTAATTGTGCTGTGATAAAATAATCTTCTCCATAACTGAAATCCATAATTTGAACATTATTGTCGGTATATAGCGCCCTTTTGGCAATCGCAGCCCAAATTGCGGCTCTCCTTTTGCGATTGACCAAGCCTGTAAAATAATCCCAGCCATCGTAAGAGGTATCCTGTACGTACTTTTCAATCTTTTGCTTGCCATAATAGAGGTAGTGGCTGTTTGAAATCAGCAAATCGGCTTTCGCTGCAATAATAGCATTATATGCAATTTCAACAGCATTTTCGCAAATAAAGTCATCGCTGTCCACCCAAAAAATGTATTCGCCTTGCGCCGCAGAAAGTAATGTTTTCCTTGTATAACTAATGCCCTGATTGCGTTCATGTTCAATGATGCGAACTTGCTCAATACGAGCAGGATAAGAAGATAAAACATTGTTCAGTAAGGTCATGCTGTTATCTGTCGATTTGTCGTTTACAAAGATAAATTCAATATTTTGAAATGTTTGTTTAAAAAGAGTATGCACACACCGCTCTATAAACGGGGCAACATTATATACAGGCACTAAAACGGAAACTTGAGTATTTTCAGGCATAATATTATAATTTAATCCAATTTGATGGAATAATATGGGTTTCATTCATTTTCGGGTTTTTAAACCAATTTTGGGGCGCAATAATTTTTTTTTCGGGATATTGATTAAGCCACGCTCCCCACCAACTGAAAGAACTGTTGGCAATTATATTGTGTTTGCAGCGGCTCATTAAAATCATATCTAAATAAGATTGTGAACCGATGTTCCAATCAACAATGGTAATCGGGATATCAAGTGCAGCAAATTGCGTTTTTGCCCATTGAAAATCTTCGGTAAATACATAAAATACAGGATTTTCCACTTCTTTGAGAATATATTTTATTGCTTTTTTATAATAATCAATATCAAGCAGATTGAAAAGAGAAGCATTAAGTGAATTGAGATAGTCGCCGCGCCGAATATGAATAGAAACCGCATTTTCGCTGTTTATTTTGTTGCTTAGATTCTGATTATTGTCGTCAATTTCATTGCGTATGCTAAAATCTTTTAACAGTTTATCTCTGATGAAATTAAAATATTTTTCATTCTGAAAATAACCCTTGATATATGTGTTGTTTGTAATTTGTTCTATTTCGGCAAAATAAAAAGACGGATTTTTTGCAGGCTCTGAAAAACGATGACGGCAAAACAGAGTTCGTTTGAACATAAACCACGCATAAGTAAATTCGGAAGCATCAGCCGAGTATGGCACAAAGCGCTGAACTTCTTTTTTTGATGCAATTTCGTTATTGATATTAAATACATTGAGTGCGTAATCTCTTTCTGTAAAGTTTTCACGCGGTTTTTTATCCGTCATATATGAAATATCCAATTTCAATTTTACCCCGAGCCGTGATGCAATGGATGTCCCGCAAGCATATTGAAACATTTGATTACCAAGCCCTCCCCTCAACTGTATGATTATCATTATATTAAATAATTTTTTTTTAAAATAAATAATAATAAACGATTTTTCTTTGTTTTGATTTTTTTGTCAATAATTAATGTTTGAGCATATAAAAACCATCTTTTATTAACGCCTTTATGAAATGGATAAAATCCGACAGGCGAATATGCAGTTCCTTATATACTTCACGGGGCCATTTCCAGTCCTGATAAGCAACTTGCACAATAGCGGATGCGAGTATCAATCCCCAAATTCCTAATGAAGTATATTTTAAAAATGCTATAAGTAAAATTTGAGCCGCAATACCGGCAATGAGAAACTGTTTTACAAATGGAACTTCATTTTTTGATACGAGGATTGCTGTTGAAAATCCGCTGTTTACATCCAATAAAGAAAAAAACAGCAAAGCAGCAATGGCATAACTTCCGAGTAAAGTTGTGTTGCTGTGAATTAATGCGAAAAACGGCTCTCCAAACAACAGCAAGCATGTTCCGCCGACAACGAAAACAAATAACAGCCACATCGAACTTTTAATATACAGTTGTTTTATTCCTGCAAGGTTATTTTTTATGCGGTAATGGGTCATCTTGGGATAATATGTTGTAAACCATATTCCGCCCACAGTACCCAGTAAATCAACTAATTGCCGTGTGGTGCCGAAAGACCCGATGATAGACAGCGACAGAAACAAAGGGGCTATAAGTCCGGTGGCTTTTGATACAAGAAATCCGCCAAGTGTGGTTGCGCCGATTTTCAGCGAATTAGGCGTAACGATTTTCATTATCTCTTTTACTGACCTTACATTTGTCGAAGATAAGTTTGAACGAAGTTGTTTATCGTAAAAAACAAAATAAGACAAAGTCCTGCTCACTATTACATTCAGAAAAAGCCCTGCCACCATCGAAATTAATCCAAATCCTAACAATAAACACGAAACTACAACAACTATTTGCACGCATTGACCGGTTATCAAAATTTGTTTCGCCCGTTTGACATATCCTCGTCCGGTAAGTAATGCATCGTAATAATATGTAAATAATTGATATGCAACAATTAGTCCGTAAATTCCCCACGCTATAAGCGCCGGCGTGTAGTTGCCGTCGTATCGTTTTAATATTACAGAAATATATATGCTGCCTATGGATGCAAACAGAAGTAAAAAACATAATGCCAAAATGCCGTAATAACGGCGCATAGCAGCAATAAGTCCTTTCAATAATCCGAAATCAATAGAATCGTCGCCTTCGGTTACGGCTACAAAACCTTGGGTTTTTAAATCTTTAGCGCCGCTAAAAACATAAGTTATATTACGTGCAAACGAGTTAGCAAATCCGAAATCCACAAGAGCAGTCAATGCGCCGATAGTGAGAAAAATATTCCAAAGTCCGATGTCCTGATTCGACAACAGATGCAGCGATAACGGCATGACAATAATTCCGGATACAATCTTTATCGAGGTTGCCGCAAAATTCCAAGCCACATCTTTTCTACCAATTTGCATTTTTTTTATTTAAAAAGAAAAAAAATCTCCATTCACAAATTCACACATTTTTATATAATCCGCAAAATTAATGTTTTATTTTGTTTTTTCTATAAAAAATATTTTTAGTAAATTTGCAGCAAATTTTTTTGAAATTATGAAACTTTTACTAACAAAAAAATGAAATTAAAACTTTTATTTTCAATCGTTTTTATATGTTGTTTCTTAAATCTGTCAGCACAGAAAATTGAAGAACTGCCGCGTGTTTTTACCAATGCGGGTGTAGAATGTTACGTTTATACCGTTCAAGCCAAAGATGGACTCTATGGAATTGCTAAAAAATTTGATATAACTCAAGACGATATTATAGCGCTGAATCCGAGTGCAAAACAAGGTTTGAAAGCCGGACAACCGCTGTACCTTCCCATAAAAATAAAAGCAACCAACTCTACCACAGCACCGCCGTCTTCCTCTTATCAGAATGAATATATTGGTTTGGTAAATTATCAGGTTGAGGTAAAACAAACGCTTTATTCCATTGCCAAACGTTTTGGAGTGAGTCAAGAAGATATTATTCAATACAATCCTCAAACAAAAACGATGGTTAAGGCAGGCGAAATTTTGCGTATTCCTGTTCGCAAACAGCAGGAACAATATGAGCAGACACCGCAAAATCCTGCATCGAGATACACCCCTTCACATAATACACCTGTTTTGAATGATATTTATGGCGAACCTATTTCTCAAATTATGCACACCGTCCAACAGGGCGAAACCTTATTTTCTATCGGTAAAAAATATAATGTCTTTGTAGAAGATATCATAAATGCAAATCCCGATTTGGAATCAGTTTTGCAGGTTGGACAAATGCTGATTATTCCTGTAAAATCCGATTATTCTCCGCCAACCTTTGAAACGCTTAATATAGAAAAAGAAATTACGGCATTCAAAATAGCCTTTTTACTGCCTTTTGCGGCAGCAAATTCGGACATTAACAACGACCGTTTCCTTGAGTTTTATTCGGGTGCGCTGCTTGCTATCAATCAGGCAAAGCAAGGCGGAATGTCATTTGAAATATACACTTACGACACCAGCCGCGACAATACCACTATCAATGAAATCCTAAAAAAGCCAGAATTGAAAAAAGTTGACCTTATTGTTGGTCCTGCCTATACCAATCAACTTGTTGCGGTAGCTGATTTCGCAAATATTAACAAAATTCCTACACTTGTTCCTTTCTCTTCCAAAGTGCAGGGAATTGCAACCAATCCTTATATTTTCCAATTTAATCCGTCAACAGAGTCCGAAATAAATTTTGCCTCAACTCAACTTTCATCCGGCGATTATAAAGACGCAAATATTATTTTTATTAGACCAAATAATATTGATGCTGGAGACGAGGGCTTCCTTTGGGCAACAAGTTTGGAAAATATCCTAACAAAAAAAGGAAAATATAGCGAAACCATTGAATGGACTTCGCCTACCAATAACACCGAAATTCAGACGCGTTTGCGTTCAGGTTCAGGGGTGAAGAATATTTTAATTTTTATGACCGATAAATATGCTAACGTACAGCCATATTTGTCTACAATAAATGCCCTTTCGGCTGCAAATATCAATTTGACGTTGTATATCCGTTATTCGTGGCTCAATTATAATTTTAGAAATACAGAAACGATGTATATTGCGCCATTTAATAATACGCTCGCTGTTACCGATTTAAAAGTTTATCAACAAAATTTTTCAAAATATTTTATTTGGAATCCTACATCTACCAATCCGCGTTACGATCTGCTTGGATACGACCTTACCAACTGCTTTATTAATCAGTTGCAAACGTATGGCAATGCTTTTGCAAGAGATAAAAACGGCATAGACTATTCGGCGGGAGTACAATCACAATTTGATTTTGAGCGCGAAAATAAAAATTCCGGTTTTGAAAATCAAAAAATATATTTAATCAATGTTTCAGGGAAATAAATATTTATAATATTCCCAATTTTTTGGCTTAATGATCAGAAAAAATGATATACACGGGCAAACGAAAGTGCATCCATTTGCCGACAAAAAACTAAAATCGCTGCTAAATATGTGTGCGATGGTGGCCGTCAGATACGACCGCGAACTGAAAGCATATTATGAACGAAAAACAGCCGAAGGAAAGGCTAAAATGTTGGTAATAAACAATGTAAGAGCGAAATTATTGGCGCGGGTATTTGTCGTTATAAATCGAAAATCACCTTTTGTCAATACTCAAAAATTCGCAGCATAAATTTTTTAATAACATTTAATCTTTTTTAACTAAAAATTATTTGGTAGTTATCATAGAATACGCCAAACTGCCTGTTGTGCGCTGCCATTTTAGCATCAATTTATCAGACAACTAAAAGAGGCTATGAAAAACATTGAAGAGAAAATGATGTCAATTATCGCGGCGGAAGATAAACTAAATCAACAATATAAGTTGCTTACTTCTATTCCCGGAATTGGAAGGC